>CACNYE010000050.1 GCA_902624515.1 uncultured Pelagibacteraceae bacterium | reverse complement strand
AAAAGTTTATATTACGCGCTCAGGTTATACAGGAGAAGATGGGTTTGAAGTATCTATATCAAATGATTTTTCTGAGAAATTTGTAAAAGAATTAATCGTTAAAGGTGCAAAATTAATTGGTTTAGGAGCTAGAGACACTTTACGATTAGAAGCAGGTTTATGTTTGTATGGTCATGAACTAGACAAAAATAAAACTCCAGTAGAGGCAAATTTAAAATGGGCTATTTCTAAAGATAGAGTTTCTAAAGGTAATTTTATTGGATCAAATATAATTGCAAAGCAGATAAATGACGGTGTGAGCAAGATTAGAGTAGGGATAAAACCAGAAGGAAGAGTAATAGCAAGAGAAAAAACAAAGATATTTAATCAATCAGATTTACATATTGGTGAGATTACCAGTGGAACATTTGGTCCAAGTGTTAATGGCCCTGTTGCTATGGGTTATGTAGAGAACGAATTTTCAAAAAAAGATACAAAAGTTTTCTTGGAAGTAAGAGGAAAAAAATATCCTGCAAATATTTGTGGATTACCATTTTATAAAAAAAGCTACGTGAAAGGAGTAAATAAATGAGTGACGTAAAATATTCAAAAGAACATGAGTGGATAAAATTAGATGGTGATATTGCTACGATAGGTATTACAAAACATGCAACAGAAATGTTAGGAGATATAGTTTTTACTGAACTTCCAGAGAAAGGATCTAGTGTAGAAAAAGATGGCACAGCCGGTGTAGTAGAATCAACTAAAGCAGCTAGCGATGTATATACACCAGTAAGTGGCGAGGTAGTTGATACAAATCAAGCTATAGTAGACGATCCCTCGAAAATAAATCAAGATCCTGAAAACAGTGCATGGTTTTTTAAATTAAAAGTTAAAGATAAATCAGAGATGGATTCTTTAATGAATAAAGAAGATTACGATAAATTTGCAAAGGAGAGTTCATCATAATGTTACATAATTCACATAAAGATTTTTTAAAAAGACATATTGGTCCTTCTCAAGAAGAGCAATCAAAAATGCTAAGAAAATTAAATTATAAATCATTAGATGATTTAATAGATAATACTGTTCCAGAAAAAATACTTTTCAAAGGTGAACTAAATATTGGTGAGTCAAATTCAGAATATGAGGCTTTAAGAAAATTAAAAACAATTTCAAAAAAAAATCAAATTTACTCAAATTTTATTGGTATGGGTTATTATGGAACATATACACCATATGTAATTTTAAGAAATATATTAGAAAATCCTGGTTGGTATACTTCTTACACACCTTATCAGCCAGAGGTAGCACAAGGAAGATTAGAAATGCTATTAAACTTTCAACAAATGATAGTTGACTTTACGGGAATGGACATTGCAAATGCATCTTTATTAGACGAGGGTACAGCTGCAGCCGAAGCTATGGGTTTAAGTCATAGACTTAATAAAAGTGATAGTAATTTAGTTTTTGTCTCAGAAAATTGTCATCCACAAACAGTTAATGTTATACAAACAAGAGCAGAGCCTATGGGTTTAAAAGTTCTTGTTGGAAATGAAGACAAAGTTTTAGAACAATTAAAAGAGGATATTGTTTGCGGAATTTTACAGTACCCTGGAACCTTGGGTGATATTAAAGATCCTAGTGAGGCAATAAGTAAAATTCATAAAAAAAATGGTAAAGCAATTTTAGCATGTGATCTTCTTGCACTTGCTAAATTAAAAACACCAAGAGAGCTTGGAGCCGATATTGCAGTTGGCAGTTCTCAAAGATTTGGTATCCCAATGGGTTATGGAGGACCTCACGCAGCATTTTTTGCAACAAAAGATGAATACAAAAGATCTATGCCAGGTCGAATAGTTGGTGTTTCAGTAGATAGACACGGAAATAAGGCTTATAGATTGTCACTACAAACTAGAGAGCAGCATATTAGAAGAGACAAAGCCACAAGTAATATTTGTACTGCCCAGGCTTTATTGGCAATTGTGTCAGCAGCTTATGCTATTTATCACGGTCCTGATGGAATTAAAAATAT
>CACNYE010000049.1 GCA_902624515.1 uncultured Pelagibacteraceae bacterium | reverse complement strand
TCTTTTTAAAAAAATCATTTTATCAAAATTAGAAGTTTTTGAATTGAATTCTTCATTTACTTTATTTGCCCATAATATGATATCCGGTTTTTCTTTATGCTTATCAATGTTGTTAAAAAGTTCCTGTATTGCAAAATCTGAGCTACTTCCAGCTTTTGCAAAATTTTTTAATTGAATTTTTTCGTCTAATTTTTTCAATTCATTTGGCCAAGAAGATGTTGTGTGTCCACAACCTGGTTCATAACCTTCAGTTGTAGATCCCCCAAAAGTCCAAATATTTATTTGTTTGTTATTTTTACTTATTTCTTTATTTTCTAAAAATATTTTTTTTTCAGTATAAACAGCAAATTTAAATTTTGATAAATCTACTACTTTAAATATTAAAGTTTTATCAAAACCATAAGCAAAAACATTAATATTAAATGTTATAAAAAAAATCAAAATTCTACATATTAATTCAATAGAAAAAAAAGCTATTAATGTTGAAAAAAAGATTTTTTTCATTAGAAGTTAATTTATTATTATAGAATTTTTTTATGATTAAAACTTATTTATTTTTAATTGGCGCAATTTTTTGTGAGGTAGCAGGAACCATGTTGCTGCCTGTTTCTCAAAATTTTACCAAGTTAATTCCGACAACCTTTCTTGCAATTCTTTATATTAGTGCATTGTATTTGCTTACCTTTGTTGTGAATAAACTTCCAATAGCAATCGTTTATGCAACATGGAGTGGTCTTGGAATATTTACTATAGCAATACTTGGATATGTCTTCTTTAAACAAACTCTAGCTTGGCAGGCAATTTTAGGATTATTTCTAATCGTTATTGGTGTTGTGCTTGTTAATTCTTTCTCAATTAAAAGTATTTAGCCCAAATTGATCAACTTATAAATTCAAATTTCTCATTAAAATTATATTTATTCATTAATGAAGTCTAAAGGATTTACATTAATAGAATTGTTAGTGGTAGTTGCCATCATAGGAATTTTAGCAGCTGTAGGGGTCGTTGCTTACAATGGTTACACTGCAGGAGCAAAAAAAAATAGTCTCATTTCAAGACAAAAAATAGCAGTAAAATTTATTTTAGCAGAGTTTGAAAAATGTAATCTTGGCCAAGAATTATATTTTAATAACGATACTTCATTCGATCAATGTACTAGGGTTTTAAATCCTGGTAGTTCAGCCACACGTAATCTAACGAAAGTAATCATTAATCACTTTAACAATATCAATGAATGGAAAAATGTGTTCAATAATCTCAATCCTGGATCTACTGAGGGAAATAAAAGGAATTGTGAACTAGGAAGTGTCTGCCTTGGAGGATATGTATCAGATAGGATTTTAGTAGTTGTAAATTTTAATGACATCCAGGAAGATTTTGTAGTTAGTGAGATTATGATGAATTATTAATCAAATCGAAGAGGGGTTCCTTCAGGATCCCCTAAAATTTTACCATCTTTCATTTTTATTTTGCCAGCAATAATAGTTGCAACAGGAGTGCCTTTAAACTCAACATCATTGAAAGGTGACCATCCGCACTTACTTTCAATATTCTCATTTTTAATCACAATCTTTTTGTTCATATCAACAATCGTGAAATCAGCATCATAACCCTCTCTTATAAATCCTTTGTTCTTAATACCGAAAATTTTAATTGGATTTTCACATACCAGGTTCATCAATTGATTCAGTGATAATTTTCCATCATTAACATGATTTAACATCACTGGCATTAATGTTTGAACACCTGGCATGCCTGAAGGTGAATTTGGATATTCTTTATCCTTATTTACTTTTAAATGTGGAGCATGATCTGATCCAATAGTATCGTTTAAATTGTTTTTAACTGCATACCACAATCGATCGTAATGAGATTTATCTCTAATTGGAGGATTCATTTGAGCGTATGTTCCAAGTTTGTCATAACAATCAGGTGCATAGATTGTTAAATGTTGTGGAGTAATTTCAAAAGTAATATTTCCTTTATGTTGAGATAAAAAATCTATTTCTTGTTTTGTAGTAAT
>CACNYE010000048.1 GCA_902624515.1 uncultured Pelagibacteraceae bacterium | reverse complement strand
TAAAGTAGTAGCCATATTAGGCTGTATCATTCCAGATCCTTTTGCCACCCCAAAAATTTTTACTTCACTATTACCAATTAAACACTCTTCCATAGCCATTTTGGGTTGAGTATCTGTAGTCATAATCCCCAGGGCTGCTTTCATCCATATATATTTATTTTGTGTATATTTTAATTTATCTACAATTTCAGAAATTTTCCCCATAATTTTTTCCTCAGGAAATTTTTCACCTATTGTGCCAGTACATCCAAAGA
The DNA here is from genome assembly GCA_902624515.1 of uncultured Pelagibacteraceae bacterium. Lineage (GTDB taxonomy): Bacteria > Pseudomonadota > Alphaproteobacteria > Pelagibacterales > Pelagibacteraceae > Pelagibacter. Next base: position 1,874 of record CACNYE010000048.1, on the reverse strand, counting down.
TAATTTCTTTGGATTTAATTTTTTTTGGAAAATCTTCATCCTCTTTTTGTTTTTTTGAGAGTTTTTCTGCTAATAATTCTGAAATTTTTTCAAGACTTTTGTAACCCTGTTTACCAGTAAAACAATTAGCATTTCTTGTATTGACCATTAATGAAAATATCTTTTTTACTTTTTGATTTAAGTTCCATCTTATGTTTTCAGAAACTATTTTAGACTGTGTATAAACTGAGGCATAATTTGCACCCTCTCTAAAGTAAAACAAGACTAAATCATCTCTATCATTATTATATAAATTAGCGCTTACAGTCGAGATTGACACACCGTCTATGTGGTCTAAATCTTGAAATTCCATCATTTTCTTATTTCTTGATTTAGATGATAAAAAATTGGTTAAATTAATACCCATAGTATTTAAAATTATTATTTTATAATTATATTAAAGTATATAAGTATTTAATAAAACAAAAACTCATGTTAAATCCTCTCAGCTTTATCTCAAAATTCATAAAATCGACCAATCAACGAGAATTGGATAAACTTTCCAAAACTATTAATGAAATTAATTTATTGGAGAATAATTTTAAGAATATAAAAGATGAGGATTTTCCTCACAAAACTAATGAGCTTAAAGAAAAAATTAAAAATGGAAAAACACTTGAATCTATTCTTCCCGAAGCATTTGCGCTCGTAAGAGAAGCAGCAAAAAGAACAAGAAATGAACGTCATTTTGATGTTCAGCTATTAGGGGGGATAGTTTTACATCAGGGAAAAATTGCAGAGATGAGAACTGGTGAGGGTAAAACACTTACCATATGCCTTGCGGCCTATCTTAATGCATTAGTTGAAAAAGGTGTTCATGTCGTAACAGTTAATGATTATTTAGCTAAAAGAGACTCTCAAGAAATGGGTGAGATATATAATTTTTTAGGGCTTAGTTCAGGTTTTATTAATAATAATCAAAATGATAGTGAAAGAAAAAAAAATTATCATTGTGACATAACGTATGCAACAAATAGTGAACTTGGTTTCGATTATCTAAGGGATAACATGAAATATTCTCAAGATGAAATGGTTCAAAGAGAGCATTTTTTTTCAATCGTGGATGAAATAGACTCTTGTTTAATAGATGAAGCAAGAACTCCCTTGGTTATTTCTGGAGCAGCAGAAAATAAAACAAATCAATATCTAGCTATAGATAAGTTAATAAAAAATTTAAAAAAGGAAGATTATGAGATTGATGAAAAAGATAAAAATATTTTATTAACAAATAATGGGATAAACAGTGTTGAAAAAATTTTTTCTCAAGCTGGTATCTTAAAAAATAATAATTTTTATGATCCTGAAAATTTAAATTTAGTACATCATGTAAATCAAGCTCTTCGTGCAAATCATTTGTTTGAAAAAGGTAAAGATTATATAGTACAAAATAATACTTTAAAAATTATTGATGAACTCACTGGTAGAATTCTAGAAGGCAGAAGATTTGGAGACGGATTACATCAAGCCTTAGAGGCAAAAGAAAAAATTGAAATTCAATCAGAAAATCAAACTCTTGCATCTATTACATATCAAAATTACTTTAAACTTTACTCAAAAATTTCTGGATGTACTGGAACAGCTATAACTGAGGCTGAAGAATTTTTCGAAATTTATAATTTAAATGTTTTAGTAATCCCAACAAATAAAAAGATGATAAGAAGGGATTTTAATGACCAAATTTTTAGATCTGAGATTGAAAAAAACAAAGCCATTATTAGTAAAATTAAAGAGTGTAATCAAAAAGGCCAGCCTCTTTTAGTATTCACATCAAGCATAAATAAATCCGAAATTTACTCAAAACTTTTAACAAAAGAAAAAATTAAACATGTGGTCTT
>CACNYE010000047.1 GCA_902624515.1 uncultured Pelagibacteraceae bacterium | reverse complement strand
GGATGTTAGACTTTAGGTTAAAGGCTTATGAGAGATTAAAACTTTTAAAAGAACCTAATTGGCAAAAACCAAAATACCCTAAAATTAATTATCAAGATTTATATTATTATTCAGCACCAAAGAGCATGAAGGATAAACCAAAAAGTCTTGATGAATTAGATCCTAAACTCTTGGAGACTTATAAAAAACTTGGAATTCCATTACAAGAGCAAGCAAGATTAAATGGAATTGCTGTAGATGCTGTATTTGACTCTGTTTCAGTAGCAACTACTTTTAAAGGCGAATTGACGAAACATGGAATAATTTTTTGTTCAATGTCGGAGGCAATTCAAAAACATCCTGATCTTGTAAAAAAATATTTAGGTACAGTAATACCAGTTACAGATCATTTCTTTGCTACATTAAACTCTGCAGTTTTTACAGACGGATCATTCGTTTATATTCCTGAAGGTGTTAAGTGTCCTATGGAACTATCAACTTATTTCAGAATTAATGCATCAGAGACAGGACAGTTTGAAAGAACATTGATTATTGCTGATAAAGGAAGTTATGTGAGTTATCTCGAGGGATGTACTGCTCCAATGAGAGACGAAAACCAATTGCACGCAGCGAATGTTGAATTGATTGCTTTAGACAATGCAGAAATAAAATATTCAACTGTACAAAATTGGTATCCGGGGGACGAAAACGGTAAAGGAGGAATTTATAATTTTGTAACTAAAAGAGGATTATGTAAGGGAAAAAATTCTAAGATTTCTTGGACGCAAGTTGAAACAGGATCAGCTATAACTTGGAAATATCCAAGCTGTATATTAAAAGGTGATAATTCAATTGGTGAATTTTATTCAATAGCAATTACCAACAATCATCAAAAAGCAGACACTGGAACTAAGATGATTCATTTAGGAAAAAATACTAAAAGTAAAATTATTTCAAAAGGTATAAGTGCTGGATTTTCTGACATGACTTATAGAGGTTTAGTAGATATTAATTCAAAAGCTAAAAATTCTAGTAACTACACACAGTGTGACTCTTTATTAATGGGAAATAAATGTGGTGCACACACAGTCCCATATATTAAAAACAAAAATTTTGACTCCAATATTGCTCATGAAGCTACAACATCAAAAATAAGCGAAGAACAATTACATTATTGTCAACAAAGAGGGCTTAATCCCGAAGAAGCTGTAGGATTAATTGTTAATGGTTTTTGTAAAGAAGTATTACAACAACTACCTATGGAGTTTGCAGTTGAAGCTCAGAAACTTGTAGGCATTAGCTTAGAGGGGAGTGTTGGTTAATGCTTAAAATAAGTGATTTAAATGCAAATGTTGAAAACAAATCGATTTTAAAGGGTTTTTCATTGAATATAAATCCTGGCGAAGTTCATGCAATTATGGGTCCAAACGGATCAGGAAAAAGCACATTATCAAATATTCTATCAGGAAAAAAAGGGTATGAGGTATCAGGTGAAATTTTATTTGAAAATAAAAATTTATTTGATCTTGAGACTGAAGAAAGAGCACATAAAGGAATATTTTTAGCTTTCCAATATCCATTAGAAATTCCAGGTGTTAATACAAATATATTTTTAAAAACATCTTTAAATGCAATTAGAAAAGCAAGAGGAGAAAAAGAATTAGATGCTATTGAATTTTTAAAACTTGTTAAAGAAAAAGCTAAAGAATTAAAATTTGACGAAGAAAAACTAAATAGACAATTAAATGTTGGGTTTTCAGGTGGAGAAAAAAAGAAAAATGAAATTCTGCAAATGTCTATGTTAGCCCCAAAATTATCTATTTTAGATGAGACAGACTCGGGCCTAGACATTGATGCTTTAAAAATAGTAGCTAATGGAGTTAATACTTTAAGAAACAAAGACAATTCTTTTTTAATAATAACCCATTATCAAAGATTATTAGATTACATTAAACCTGACTTTGTTCACGTTCTAATGAATGGAAAGATAATAAAATCCGGTGGTCCAGAATTAGCAATCGAATTAGAAAAAAAAGGTTATGAAAGTTTTAATTAAATGAATGAACAACTACAATTAGATTTTGACAAAATAATAAAAAATTTAAAAATTTCAGAAAAAGAAATCGAATTAAAAAAAAGTTTTCTTAAGAAATTTATTGAAAATGGTTTTCCAAATAGAAAACAAGAAGATTGGAAATTTTTAGATATT
>CACNYE010000046.1 GCA_902624515.1 uncultured Pelagibacteraceae bacterium | reverse complement strand
AGATAGATCATCAATAAAATTATCTTTTAAAAAATCTGAAATTTTTCGACAAACTTTAATTTCAACAAACTTTGCTTTATTTATAATTGCTTTTAATTCAACTAATTTAAGTAATTTTAAACCAAATGATTCATCTGTGAGGTTTATCTTCCACTTAACAGTGCTTTCCCTAAGTCTTTGTCTAGACATTTCTAATAAACCAAAGTTACTTATTCTTCCAATCTGAATTCTAGCTCTGTCTGTTCTGCATTTTTCTTTTAATCTTCTCTCCACCAATCGTCTATTTCCATAATTAAGCATATCAATAAAATCTATAATAATTAGCCCTGACAGATCTCGTATTTTAATTTGTCTTGCAATTTCGTCCGCGGCCTCAAGATTTGTATCTAGAGCAGTATTTTCAACATTTCTTTGTTTAATTGAACTTCCAGAATTAATATCGATAGAAACTAAAGCTTCTGTTGGATTTATAACCAAATACCCACCTGAATTTAATTTTATTTCAGTTTCAAAAATTTGGTTTAATTTTTGCTCTATATTATTTTCTATAAATAAAGGAACTTTACCTCTATATTTTTTAATTTTTTTTACATGTGAGGGCATCATCATTTTCATAAAATTTTGAGCTTTTTTATAACCTTCATTACCTTCAACAATTATATTTTTTGTATTTTCATCATACATATCCCTTAAAGTTCTTTTTATAATTTCACTTTCTTGATGTATTAAACTTGGTGCTATAGAATTTATTGCGTTATCTTTAATTTGATTCCACGTATTAATTAAGGTTTCTAAATCATGATTAATTTCATTTTTAGTTTTATTGCATCCTGCTGTTCTTACAATTAATCCCATCTCTTTAGGAATTTTAATTTCATTTAAAATAATTCTTATTTTTTTTCTATCTGCTGGATTAAATATTTTTCTAGATATACCTCCTCCTTTTGGAGTGTTAGGCATCAATACAATATATTTTCCCGCTATAGAGATAAAAGTACTAAGAGCAGCACCTTTCTGACCACGCTCATCTTTTAAAACTTGAACTAAAATTACTTGATTAGGTTTTATTACTTCTTGAATTTTATATCTTTTAAATTTGAATTTATTTTCTCTCTTTTTTTCTTTTTCATCATCTATATTTTCCTTTAAATCAACATCACTTTTTTCAATCGGGTCGTCTACTTCTAATTTTCCATCTGCAAGATTTTCATTTTCTTTTGCCTCAACTTCTTTTGATAGTTCTTCCCTAGCTCTTTCCTCCTCTTGTTTTATAACTTCAAGATCACTTTTAGGAATTTGATAATAATCTGATTGAATATCATTAAAAGATAAAAAGCCATGTTTTTCTCTTCCAAAATCTATAAAAGCAGCTTGTAAAGATGGTTCAATTCTACTTACTTTTCCTAAGTAAATATTATTCTTTATTAAGTTGTTTTTTAGGCCTTCGTATTCGTAATCTTCAATGTGGTTACCTGACTTAAGTACAACTCTAGTTTCATTTGGATGCGAAGCATCGATAAATAATTCTTTTTCCATAAATTTATATTTTGTTGTTTCATGTTATATTTTTAAAATTAAAATTTTGTTCATATGAATGCCTTATCTTTAACAAATTCCTATATATAATGGAATTAAAATGAGCAAGTTTATAAAAAATTTATTTATTGTTTTTACTAGCTTTTCATTAATACTAACTTTGATAATATTAGTTATTTTATGGAATTTTTCTAATAATATTCCAGATTATAAGTTTTTGAAGAATTATAAACCACCTGTTTCCAGCAAGGTTTATTCAGGTAATGGAGATTTAGTTGCAGATTTTTCTAAAGAAAAAAGAATTTTTGTTCCATTCAGTTCGATACCAAAAAATGTAATAAATGCTTTTTTGTCTGCAGAAGATAAAAACTTTTTTTCTCATCCAGGAGTTGATGCAAAAGGAGTTTTAAGAGCACTTATTAATAATGTAAAAAATGTATTGAGTTCAAGAAGATTAGAAGGGGCATCAACAATTACTCAACAAGTTGCAAAAAACTTTTTATTGACAAATGAAGTAAGTTTAAATCGAAAAATTAAAGAGGCAATTCTCGCATTTAGGATTGAAAGAGCTTTAACAAAAGAAAGAATTCTTGAATTATATCTTAATCAAATTTATCTTGGAAGTGGAGCTTATGGAGTCGCAGCTGCAAGTTTAGAGTATTTTGACAAATCAATTAAAGAACTAAACAATGCTGAAGCAGCCTTATTGGCTGCTTTACCAAAAGCACCAAGTAGATATAATCCT
>CACNYE010000045.1 GCA_902624515.1 uncultured Pelagibacteraceae bacterium | reverse complement strand
GCAGAGCCTAAAGTAAGCATAGCTCTTAATCTTTTGCCACCAGTACCCAGATGATAATCAGCCATTTTTTGAACCAAATCAACTTTACTCTCTAATTTTGATTTGATTTTTTCCTCAACTAAAAATAGCTTTTCTTCAACTGAATTTTTTAGTTGAAAGTAAGAATTGTTAATTTTGTTTTCTAATTGAATTACACTTCCCATTTCTAAGTAAATTAGTATAAAAAGTTTCTATTAATACTTATCAATTGACGCACCTGAAACTTCAATTATAAGGTGTCTTTATATTCATATAAAAATTCTATAAAGATTTAAAATGCTTCCTTTTTTTAAAAAGAAAAAAATAGTTCCACATATCAAATTAAGTGGTGTGATTGGTAACGTCGGAAAATTTAAACAAGGCATAGACTTTTCTGGTCAAGAGGAGATTATTTCTAAGGCATTTTCATTAAAAAAAGCAACTTGTGTAGCAATTACAATTAATTCACCAGGAGGATCTCCAGTTCAGTCACACTTAATTTATAATTTTATTAGACAACAAGCCGATAAAAATAAAAAAAAAGTAATAGTTTTTGCAGAAGATGTGGCAGCATCTGGAGGTTATTTAATTGCATGTGCCGGAGATGAAATATATGCAAACTCTAGTTCAATTATAGGATCTATAGGTGTAATTTACTCTTCTTTTGGATTTACTGAATTGATAAAAAAAATAGGAGTTGAGAGAAGAGTTCATACAGCTGGTAAAAATAAAAGTACTTTAGACCCTTTCCTTGAAGAAAAAAAAGAGGACATTGAAAGACTAAAAAATATTCAATTAGATTTACATAAAGATTTTATTAATGTCGTTGAAAAAAGCAGAGGTTTTAAATTAAAAAAAAAAGAAATAGAATTATTTTCTGGGGAATTTTGGTCCGGTGCTAAAGCTAAAGATCTTGGTTTGATTGATGAAATCGGTGATGCTCATCAAATTTTAAGAGAAAAATTTGGAGAAGATGTGGTAATCAAAAAATTTGAAAAAACTAGAAGTTGGTTAAGTAAAAAGTTGTCAGCATCAAATGATCATATAGATCAATTTGCAAATATATTAGAAGAAAAATCTGTTTGGCAAAAATATGGTCTCTAAAAAAAATAAAAAAAAATTTAAGCATCAAACTTTTCAAGATACAATTTTAAATTTACAAAAATTTTGGAGTAAACATGGTTGTGTAATTTTACAACCGTATGACATGGAAGTTGGGGCTGGAACATTTCATCCAGCAACTACTTTAAGATCTCTAGGGCCTAATCCATGGAAAGCTGCTTATGTTCAACCATCAAGAAGACCAACAGATGGCAGATATGGTGATAACCCTAATAGACTTCAACATTATTATCAATTTCAAGTGATAATAAAACCTTCTCCATCAAATATTAAAAAACTTTATTTAAATAGCTTATCAGTTATAGGGATTGATCATAAAGACCATGATATTAGGTTTGTTGAAGATGATTGGGAGAGTCCTACACTTGGTGCAGCAGGACTAGGATGGGAAGTTTGGTGTGATGGAATGGAAATTACTCAGTTTACATATTTTCAGCAAATGGCAGGTTTTGAATGTAAACCTATCTCAGTTGAAATAACTTATGGCCTAGAAAGAATTTATATGTTTACACAACAGAAAAAAAACGTTTATGATTTAATTTGGAATAATGATGGTGTTGAATATAGAGAAGTTTTTCATCAAGCTGAAAAAGAGTTTTCAGCATATAATTTTGATCATGCAAATACTGACAATCTTTTTAAAATTTTTGATATGCTTGAAAGTGAGGCAAAATCATTAGCTGAAAAAAAGATATCTTTACCTGCGTATGACCAGTGTTTAAAAGCAAGTCATATTTTTAATGTGCTGGATGCAAGAGGTGTCATTAGTGTTGCCCAACGAGCTGAGTATATAAGTAGAATAAGAGAAATAACAAAATCAGTAGCAGCAATTTGGATAGACTCACAAGTATAAAATGTCAGAATTTTTTTTAGAGCTTTTTAGTGAGGAAATTCCTACTGGACTTCAGAAAAATTTAAGAATAAAAATTTTAGATGATTTTAAAAATTTGTTTGATGAAAGATTAATTAAATTTAAAAAAAAATTTTCATTTTCCTCACCAAATAGATTAATTGTAGTTTTTGAAGGTTTAGAAAAACAAATTAAAATTAAAACTGAAGAAATTAGAGGACCTAAAACTGAAGCTCCAGAAAAAGCAGTTGAGGGTTTTATTAGATCTAACAACATAGATAAAAAAAATTTATATAAAAAAAAA
>CACNYE010000044.1 GCA_902624515.1 uncultured Pelagibacteraceae bacterium | reverse complement strand
ATTATATGCACTATATTTACTCAAAAATAAATTATTTTGTAAAAGTATCATTGAATTGATTACTTACTCTTACAAAAGTTGTGCATTTGCTCAATTGTTTTAACGAGGGTGCTCCAACGTAAGTACAACTACTTCTTACACCACCAAGAATATTTAAAATTGTATCATTAATTTTGCCTCTATATTTTACTCTTACTGCCCTTCCTTCACTACTCCTGTAATCAGATAAACCTCCGTAGTGTTTTTTATTTGCTAATTCAGAACTTGAGCCATAAAATTCAATGTATTTTGAGCCATTTCTTTTTACTATTTTGCCATTTCCCTCATCATGACCTGCTAACATTCCGCCTAACATAACAAAATCAGCTCCTCCCCCAAAACCTTTTGCTACGTCACCTGGACAAGTACATCCACCATCAGCAATTATATGTGCCCCTAATCCATGTGCTGCATCAGCACATTCTATCACAGCACTCAATTGAGGGTAACCTACACCAGTTTGAATTCTTGTGGTGCATACACTCCCTGGTCCAATGCCAACTTTTACTATATCAGCTCCGCTCAAAACCAATTCTTGTGTCATATCAGCAGTCACTACATTTCCAGCAATAATTGTTTTAGTAGGATATTTATCTCTCACTGATTTTACAAAATTAGTAAAATGTTCTGAATAACCATTTGCAACATCGATACAAATAAATTTGAAAAAACTATATTCTTTTAAAACTTTATCTAAATTTTGAAAATCCTCTTTTTTAATTCCTACACTTAAAGCAATATTGGGATAAATCTTTTTTATATTTTTGCTTTGTTTAATCTTTTTAACATCATGTTGTTTTGTTAAACATGTAATCATTCCATATTCATTCAATTTTTCAGCAATACTTAATTCTCCGACACCATCCATGTTCGCTGCCATGATGGGGATTCCTGACCATTCATTTTTACTATATTTAAAACGATAAGTTCTAAGGAGGTTTACATCTTTACGACTTTTTAATGTACTTCTTTTAGGCCTAAATAGTACGTCGGAATAATCTAGTTTTAGCTCTTCTTCTATTCTCACAAAAAAAGAAACTACCAACCAAAATCATTATTTCAATCAAATTATTAGTTGTGGATAAGTATTGAAACGAAACGTAAAACTAATATAAATCAACATAAATCACATCTGTTAAATAAGAATTAAGTAAAATATGAAAAAAACTATTCTTTTTTGTTTAATTTTCTTTTTTACATTTTTATCTAATTCTTTCGCTAATTTACAATTTAAACAATCAAAAGATATTTCTGATGATACTGATGATTTAAGAGGAATTTTTATAAAACCAGATGGAACAAGGGTATATGTTACTTCTGATGATGCAACTCCTACAGTCATTGAGTATTCATTAAATGTTCCATTTGATATTAGTACTGCAACTAAAACTTCTCAAACTAACCTTTTGGTGTCAGGAGGGGCTGCTATGGATAAACCCCATGCAATAGAATTTAAACCAGATGGAAAAGTAATGTATGTAATTCACAGTAATTCAGGCTCGGTTGGTGTAGAACAGTTTAATCTTGCCACTGCCTGGGATACTCAAACTTTATCATATGATGCTAGCTTGAGTATTTCTGATGATGTTCAGATAAGAGCTTTAGCTTTTAAATCTGACGGCTCTCGTGTTTATATCGCGCAACGAGATCATGGAAAAGTCAAACAATTTGATTTACCAACACCATGGGACTTATCGAGTGCAACCAATAAAGTAGAGTCAAATTCTTTTACAGGTGAAGAAAATAATTTAAGAAATATACAATTTAGTTCAGATGGAACCTTTATGTATTTAGGTGGAAATGGGGGAGACGATATTAATAGATATAAACTGCCTACTGCATGGGATATAGGCACAATTACGCATGAAACTACTTTTTCAATTAGCTCACAAACAGGTGAGATGCGAGGATTTAAGTTTTCGGCTAATTTTACAAAACTATATGTTACTGGAGATGACGGAAGTAGTTCAGATGATAATGTAATTTATGAATATAATGTTGATTGTGCTGGAACTATAACTTGTCTTGATGCATCAACTAATGCTGATGTAAAAGCTATCATTGAAGCTAATGTAGAGTTATCTAAAAGAATTATTAGAAATAATATACTTCCAGTGTTTCATAGAACTGAATGGCTAAGAAGACATAAAAATAAAGATAATCTTACAAATTTGAATGCTGAAGTTGATTTTACAAATCAAAAAATTGCAAAATTAGTTAGCACTTTAGAAACTTTTAAAAAAGAAAAAGATAGAACCTACAATAGTAATGATTGGTTTCAATGGAGTGAGGGCATAGTTAGCTTAGGTAAAAGACATGCAGTGGATACTTCATCTAGAGATATTCACACATATGGTATTTCAATTGGTGCTGATAGAATTAAAGATGAAGATAGAGATACAATGTATGGTTATGTTTTC
>CACNYE010000043.1 GCA_902624515.1 uncultured Pelagibacteraceae bacterium | reverse complement strand
AAGTTGTTCAAGTTCATCTCTCATAATTTTATCTTCCTTCATAAATGATAAATCAATTTCATGGACATAGGACAAGAATTCATCAGGAGATATTCCGTCATGTATCATCAGTCCTCTTAACGAGGTATTATATTTATAAAAATAATTTGTTTGTAATTCTTTTGCTTTATCTTTATCTAATTTAAGTCTTTCTGAGATAAATTGAGTCATTCTTTTTGATACTTGACCAAAAACTTTTTCTAATGAATAGTTATTATGTTTTCCATAACAAACTCCATCTAAGTCTAATAAAAGATATTTTTTTTCTTTAAAGTTCATTTTCTTATTAATGTACCTGATCCTTTGTCAGAGAATATTTCAAATAATATTGAGTGCTGTTTCCTTCCATCTATTATTCCAACAGCCGTAACTCCGTTATTAACTGCATCTAAACATGTATTTATTTTAGGTATCATTCCTCCAGTAATTGTTTCTTCTTTAATCATTTTTAATACTTCAGTAGATGAAATTTCTTCTATTAGTTTTTTATCTTTATCTAAAACCCCTTCTACATTGGTCATTAAAAGTAATCTTCTAGATTTTAACGATTTTGCAACAGCACCAGCAGCAGTATCTCCATTAATGTTAAATACTTGATTATTTGACCCTAAACCCAATGGTGAAATGATGGGTATTTTTTTTTGTTTGAGTATATTTTCTAAAATAGTATTATTAATTTTTTGGGGTATCCCAACATACCCAAGTTCTACTGATTCTTGAGATACTTCAATGATACTATTTTTCTTTGTATGTATCGAAATTGCTTCAGATCCACTTTCCTTCAAGGAATTAACTATATCATTATTAAATTCAATAAGAACAGACTCTACAATTTTAATCATATTTTCATCTGTCACTCTAAGTCCTCTTATAAATTTTGATTGAATATTTGATTTATCTAGTTCCCTTTTTATTCTTGGTCCACCTCCATGAATAACTACTAAAGAAATTCCTAATTTATTTAAAATAGTAATATCTGTTATAAAATTATTAAATATTTTTCTATCTATGAAAACGTTTCCACCATATTTAATTACAATTAAATCATTTTTGTATTTTTCAATATATTTTGATACTTCATTTATTGGTGGTCCTTTTTTTGGTAGTATTTTATCTAAATCCATTGGTTGAGATTAAATTATTTCTAGATTTTATGTTGCGGTTTTAACTGTTGTTCTTTTCATTATAAATACCTGTTGTGCCATAGTTAAAATATTATTCACTGTCCAATAAATCACTAAGCCACTGGGAAAAGGTGCAAGTATAACAGTTAAAAAAAGTGGAAAGAATGCAAAAATCTTAGCTTGCATAGGGTCAGTAGGTGCTGGGTTAAGTTTTTGTTGTATATACATTGATGCACCCATTGCTACGGGCCAAGCTCCTATTATTAAGAAACCTGGAACATCATAGGGGAGTAAACCAAACAAATTAAATAAGCTTGTGGGATCTCTTTCAGATAAATCTTGTATCCATCCATAAAATGGCATTTGTCTCATTTCAATAGTTACAAATAAAACTTTATATAGAGCAAAAAAAACTGGAATTTGAACTAGAATGGGCAAACAACCCGACATTGGATTAACTTTTTCTTTTTTATAGAGTGCCATCATTTCTTGTTGTAACTTCATCTTGTCATTTTTATGAAGTTCTTTTAGTCTTACCATTTCTGGTTGGAGTGCTTTCATTTTTGCCATACTTCTAAAAGAAAAATTAGCTAACGGGAAAAAAACTAATCTAATACAAATTGTAATAGCTATAATTGCTAAACCATAATTTCCAAGAAGTTTAAAAAAATAGTCAATTCCAAAAAAAAGTGGTTTTGTGATAAAATATAAAAATCCCCAATCAATTACTAAATCAAATTTATCAATGTTTAAAGTTTTTGAGTAACCATCTATTATATCAACCCTTTTAGCAGCAACGATTATTTGTATTTCCTCTTCAATCGAACTATTCTCATTTAGTGTTATTGGATTAGTTGTTATAAAATTTGCTCTAAACTTATTTTTATAATCAAATGTTGTTTTAAAATCTTTGTTTCCTGGAGGTATTAATGAAGTTATCCAATATTTATCTCCAATACCCAGCCATCCTTTTTGAGCTACTTTTGTAAACTTTTTTTCTTGTATATCATCATAATCTTCCTCTATTAGTTCTTCATCTAAAGAGGAAACAAAGCCCTCATGATTTATATAAAAATCAGTTAAATTCTCAGGAATTTTATTTCTTATTATTTGTCCATATGTATAAAAATCATATTTTTTATTTGTTCCATTAATCACTTTTTGTTTAATTGTGAATAGATATTTGTCATCTAAAGATATTTCTTTCTCATAAGTAATACCTTGTTTATTTTTCCAAAATAATTTAATAGGATTATTGTCTGTTAATTTATCGTTACCAACTATTGACCAAACTGTATCAGAATTAGGAATGTCAATATTTTTGTCAGTTGTAACAAATCCACTTTCTACTAAATAACCTTCATCAATATTTCTTGGTCCTAATA
>CACNYE010000042.1 GCA_902624515.1 uncultured Pelagibacteraceae bacterium | reverse complement strand
TGATTGAATTATTTTCAGCTGATACCCCAAATGGTAAAAAAATTAGCATCATGTTGGAGGAGATTAATTTTGAATATAAAGTTACTAAGGTAGACATATCTAATGGAGAACAATTTAATCCAGAGTTCGTAAAGATAAGTCCTTTTAGTAAAATTCCAGTCATTATAGATCATGAGCTTAATGAAACTATTTTTGAGTCTGGAGCAATCTTAATATACCTAGCAGAAAAAAGTAAAAAATTTTATGATAAAGAAGATCGATTAAAAATTAATCAATGGTTAATGGCTCAAATGGGATATATCGGACCCATGATTGGTCAGCATCATCAATTTCATCATTACAATCCTGGTAAGAGCAGTTTCGGTGAGGAAAGATATTTTAAAATTACAAAAAAAATTTACCAAGATCTTAATGATCGATTGGCAAATTCCACATACCTAGCGGGAAAGAAATATTCAATAGCAGATATTGCAACTTGGCCATGGATAGCACGACACGAATGGCATGATATAGGACTAAAAAAATACAAAAATTTATCTAGGTGGTATTTAGATATTGCTAATCGTGAAGCTGTTATTAAAGGATATGACTCTTTTAAAAAGGGTTTAGTTATTCCAAAACCTTAGTTAGAACTTACCTTTTTTATCAGAACCTTTATAAAAAATTTCCTGCAGGTTATCATTCTCTTGTTTTTTTAATTTAATATCATTTTCATCTAATAATTTTTGAGGTCGTCCAATTTTTTCGTGATAATTAAATTTATCTACTCCTCTTGCTAGTTGGACACTGTTTTTACCTAGAACTTGTTTAACATTAGTTCCTATGTAACTTTGAATTACAAAACCTATTCTGCGATCATTACTTTTATTAAGTTCTGAACCATGAACGACAGTTGGATGATGCAGAGACATTTGTCCAGCCTCCAAAACCAAAGGAATAGTTTCAAGCCCTGGTACATTTTTAACTGTTTGACCTCTAGTTAACAAGTTACCTTCATTAAATTTTTGATCATGTTCTTTTAAATTATCTTTATGCGAGCCTGACCACATTCTCATACACCCATTTTCCTCATTTGAATCTGTTATAGCAACCCAAGCTGTAACCCAATTATGTGGCTCTAAACCAATATATTTTGCATCTTGATGATAGCTAACAAAACCTTTCTCATATGGATTTTTAATAAATAAAGTTGTCCCACAAACAAGAATATTTTTACCAATCAAACTTTGAACAGCATCTAAAATTTTTGAATTATGTGTAACTTCGTCTAATAAAGGTGATATCAAATGAGCATTATATCTCCCTGAATTTTCTAATTCTCCAGGCATATTATTTTCTATTAATTCAATTTCATTTCTTATTTCTTTAGCTTTGTCTTTTGAAAAAATATTTATTGGAGATACAAATCCTTCATCCTCGTACTGTTTGAGTTGATTTGAAGAAAGATAAGACATATTATTAAAAGATTATATGAGCATATCTATTTCTTCAATAAATTATTGCCCGGTCAAATCTATTTCCTTTCAAAATCTTAAAAGCTGTGAAATTAGAAATAATGTTGGAATTGTTGGAGATAGAATTTTCGCATTTTCTAAGGGTTTAGATTTAAATCAAGCACAGCTATTTGAAAAAAATCTTGATGAGAGAAGAGGTAAATGGAATAAGATTTTAACTCTTAAAAATTCACCCGCTTTAAACAAATACAATTTTATTTTTGATAATAATAAATTGACATTAACTCAAAGAAATAATGAAATTATAACAATAAATACTGATGAAAAAGGTGAATATGATCTGCTTTCAAATAAAATTTTAGAATTAGAAAAATCTCTTCAAAAACCATTATTTTTAATGAAAAACAAAGACACCCCTTTTTTTGATACATCTATATCAAATAAAACTGTTTTAACTCATTCGATATCTTTTCTAAATAATAAAAGCATTGAAGATTTTGAAAAAAAAACCAATCAGACAATAGAGCCTCAACGATTTAGGGGCAATATTCATGTTAACGGTATAGAGGCATGGGAAGAAAGAAATTGGATCGGAAAAACTATTGAGATTAATAATATTTCTTTTAAAGTTGAAAAAAATATTCCTAGATGTGTAGCAATTAATCTAAAGCCAAATACAGATGATAATAATTTAGATTTGTTAAAATCTTTAAAAAAAACATATAACCACTTTGATATGGGAGTATATCTTACAGCTCTCAATAATGGACAAGTAAATATTGGTGATAATGTTTCTGTAAAATAATTTGTATCAACTTGAGATTGTAATTTTTCAACTATACTTCTTTGATCATTTTTGATTAAATTGTTTTAATTTAACAATAGGGGGAACAAAATGAGTAAAATATTAAAATCATTTACAGTTTTAATTGTGCTTCTTTTTTCAATTTCTACAGTGAGTGCAAAAACTCTTTCTGAAAGACTTGCAGATGGACACAAATTAAGACTAGGTTTTGGAACAGCAGTGCCATGGGCTTATGCTGGAGACGGTGGTGAAGCTTTAGGGTTTGTTAATATGATAGCTTTAACTGTTCTAGAAGAAATGGGTATTACTGAACATGAAACAAAAGTTTTTGAATGGTCAGGATTAATTCCAGGATTAAATGCAGACCG
>CACNYE010000041.1 GCA_902624515.1 uncultured Pelagibacteraceae bacterium | reverse complement strand
TACCAGCACCTGAATATCCTGACTTAGAATCAATTATTATATAATTCTTGAAAATATCTTTTTTTATTAATGGAATCAAAGGCAATAAAATAGAAGTTGGATAACATCCTGGACATGCAATTATATTGTAATCTCTTATTTTTTTTCCTGAAATTTCGGGGATTGAATAAATACTTTTTTAATATTATTGACTGATTTATGTTTTTGTTTGTACCATTTCAAATATTCTGAAGCTTTATTAAGTCTAAAATCAGCAGCTAAATCAATTAAAACATTATTTTTTAAAAGATATTTTGAAATTTGTTGTGCCTCTCCATTTGGAAGTGCTGTAAAAATTACATCAACTTTTTTTAAATATTCTTTTTTAAATTTTACAATTATAGGTAATTTTTTACCAAGAAGAGATTTATCATAATAAGATATTTTTTTGCCTACTGATGAACTTCCACATAAGTATTTTATTTTTACTTTTTTATGATTAAGTAAAAGTTTAACTAATTGAACACCAATATAACCAGTTGATCCAGAAATTAATATATTTAGCTTTCGCATTTAGATTATTATAACAGTTAAAAGTTAAAAAAAAATTATCTTTTAGAAAATTGAAAGCTTCTTCTAGCTTTTCTTCTTCCAGGTTTTTTTCTTTCAACAGCCCTGGAGTCTCTTGTTGTTAATTTCTCAGTTTTAAGAGTAGATTTTAGATTTTGATCAAATAAAACTAAAGCTTTTGATATACCGTGGACCATTGCACCTGCTTGACCAGTTGGTCCTCCACCTTTAACACTGCATCTTACATCATATTCAGTAGGCTGTTTAATTATTTCGAAAGGTCTTGTAATTTGCATTTTGTGGTTATCATCTGAAAAATATTCATTATAAAGTTTACCATTGACATAAATTTGTCCTGATCCCTTTTTTAACCATACCTTTGCAATAGAAGTTTTTCTTCTGCCAGTTGCATACTTACTGTCTTTGAAATCTAATTTAATTTTTGTTTTCTTAATATTTTGTTGAGTATTTTCCATTTTAATTTCTTACAATATTTTTTTTGTTTAGCTCAGATAATTCTATAGTTTTTGGATTTTGTGAGGAATGAGGATGTTCGTTTCCAGAATAAATTTTTAATTTTGTAAGCTGTTTTTTTCCTAATACACCTCCAGGGAGCATTCTTTTAACAGCTAATTTAAGAACCTCTCCTGGTTTTTTTTCGTATAATTTTTCAGGAGTGCTCTCTTTAATTCCACCAGGATAGCCTGTGTGTTTATAGTATTTTTTATTCTGAAATTTTTTTCCTGTAAATTTGATTTGTTCAATGTTTTTTACAACAACAAAATCACCATCATCCATATGTGGTGTGTAAGTTGTTTTATTCTTTCCTCTGATAATTTTTGAAATTACTGTTGCTAATCTACCTACTACGGCGTTTTTAGCATCAATTTCATACCATGATGAAGTTATTTGATCTTTTTTTAAGAATTTTGACATTGTGCGTGGATTAATACTATTTATAACTTTAAAGTCAAATTGATATTTCTGTTGTATTACCTTATTTATTTGATATAAATATAAAAGCCGATTTGTACCTTATTGCTGGCATTAAATAGCTAAAAAGGTTTATCCAACATCATCGGTAGGTATTTGAACTATATTGTACACCTTGCATAAGCTAAAGTACTAAAAAAGGAGCAAAATGAGTAAAAAAAGAAACAACCCTGAAACAATAGCTATTCATGGTGGTGATTATAGAAGTGATCCAGCTACAAATGCAGTAGCAGTACCAATATACCGTACAACTTCATATCAATTTCAAAACACAGAACATGCCGCTAATCTCTTTGCATTAAAAGAATTTGGTAACATTTATACTAGGATTATGAATCCTACAAATGATGTACTTGAAAAAAGAATTGCAGCTTTAGAAGGTGGACTTGCGTGTTTGACCGTCTCATCTGGTCAAACTGCTTCAACTTTTGCAATTCTTAATGTTGCTCAAGCTGGAGATAATATTGTAAGCTCTACAGATCTTTATGGTGGAACAGTATCTTTATTTACACATACATTAAGTAAACTTGGTATTGAAATTAGATATGCTGATCCAACTGATCCTAATAACTTTGAGAAATTAATAGATGACAAAACTAGAGCTTTTTATGGTGAAACTTTACCAAATCCATATTTAAGAGTTTTTCCAATTAAAGAAGTTTCTGATATAGGAAGAAAATATAATATACCATTAATTATGGATAACACTGCATCTCCTGTTATTTGCAAACCCATTGAACATGGTGCAGCAATAGTTATTCATTCTTTAACAAAATATATTGGTGGCCATGGAACAGCTGTAGCAGGAAGCTTGGTAGATAGTGGTAATTTTGATTGGACCGCAGATCCAAAAAGACAACCATTATTTAATCAACCTGATGCAAGTTATGGAGGAGTAATTTGGGGTAAAGCGGTTCCTGAACTTACCGGTGCAAATATTCCCTTTGCCGTGCGAGCAAGAGTATGTTTATTAAGAGATTTAGGGTCAGCTTTAGCTCCTGATAATGCTTTTGCTATTATACAAGGTCTTGAAACGGTAGCTTTAAGAATGAAACAACATTGTGAAAATGCTGAAAAAGTACTTAACTTTTTAAAAAAACATAAAGAAGTTACAAAAGTTATTTACTCAACAGAACATGACAAACATATAGCTGATAGAGCTAAAAAATATCTTAAAGGTGGTAACGGACCAATGATTGGAATAGAACTAAAAGGTGGTATTGAAGCTGGTAAAAGATT
>CACNYE010000040.1 GCA_902624515.1 uncultured Pelagibacteraceae bacterium | reverse complement strand
ACAATTTTAATCCCTTTTTCTAAGCTGGTTTTAGGTTTCCAATTTAGCTTTTTATCAATTAAATCTATTTTAGCATGAGTTATGTCAGGTTCACCTGGTCTTTTAGGTATAAA
Source organism: uncultured Pelagibacteraceae bacterium (assembly GCA_902624515.1). GTDB lineage: Bacteria > Pseudomonadota > Alphaproteobacteria > Pelagibacterales > Pelagibacteraceae > Pelagibacter. The sequence goes on along the minus strand of CACNYE010000040.1, from coordinate 2,900 downwards.
AATTTTTTTACCACCAATTAAATTTACTAAATAATTTACAGAGATAGGTTTTCCATATCCAACATTCAGAATTAAATTTTTATGTTTTAAAATTGAAGCTTTATAAAATGCTTCACACACATCTTTAACATAAATAAAATCTCTTTTTTGTTTTCCATTACCAACAACTGTAAATGGTGTATCAGAAATTTTTTGTTTTAAAAAAATACCTAATGCAGCTCCATAAGCTCCGTGAGTTCTCGATCTTGTACCATAAACGTTAAAAAGTCTCAGTGAAATATAATTTATTTTATAAACTTTTGACCAATGTTGAATTACTTGTTCACCAATATTTTTTGAAAAAGAATATGGGTATTTCGTATCTATTATTTCATTTTCGGAGGTTGGATAGTTTTTAGGTATTCCATAACATGAAGAAGAGGCTGCATAAATTATTTTTTTTACATTATTTTGTCTCATTGCTTCTAGCACATTCATTGTTCCAATAATATTTGTTTTCATATAATTTATTGGATTATCTATAGATGGAATAATATCTGAAAGTGCAGCTAAGTGAATAACTACATCGATATCTTTAAAGTATTTGTTTAAGGATGCTAAGTAATTAATATCTTTTTTATATAAAAAAATTTTTTTGGATTTAATTATGTGCTTTAAATTTTTTTTTTCTCCATCTTTTAAATTATCAATAATAACAACTTTTTTTATTTTTTTTTTTGATATTAACAATTCGCAGAGATGACTTCCAATAAAACCAGCTCCTCCTGTTACTAAAATATTCATTGATTTAAATTTTTAAGATACTTTCTAAGGTTCTCTCTACTTGTTCTTTTTTTACAATATTCTCATGACCAATTATAGTTGTTTTTATTGCACCTGCTATTGAAGATACTAAACCAGTTAATAATTTACTTTTTGAATGATTTAAAAACATTGATGCATATGCATAAGCTGCATCTCCTGCACCCATAGTATCTATTGCGTTTACTACAAAAGCTGGAAAATTTAAATAATCTTTTTTTGATTTTTTATCTTTAATTATTAATCCTTTAACACCTCTAGTAATAACTAAATCTTTAAACTTCTTTAAATCTTTACTTTTAATAATATCATCTAAACTTGAATATCTATTTTGAAGCCCTAATCGTATTTCAGGTTCATCTAAGGCTAATATATCTGACTTTTGATATTTTTTGAAGAGATTGTAACCTCTATTTCCTGAGTTAGTCTGTATATTCAAACATAATATTTTAGATTTTTTTTGCAATAAATCGATTATATTTTTATTAAACAATCCATGTCCAAAATCACAAACAATTACTTTGTCAAATTTTTTAATGTTTGATGATAAATAATTATATAATTTTATATTATCAAATTCTTGATTATTAAAATTATAATATTCAAAAAATTTTTTTTTTGTATTTAAGTCAATGAATCTATTTTTTTTTATATCTACAAATTTTTTATCATAAAAAAGTTTATAATTTATATTTTTTGAAATATTTTCAATTTTATTTTTTAAATTTTTTTTATTAAAATAAGATACAAATGTAACATTTTTACATAATTGGGATATTGTTGAAGCTACGGGTATGGCTCCACCAATGAAATTTTTTTGATGCTCATATTTTACTGATATAATATTTTCCTTAGATGGCATGCCAAGCGTTTCGGAATAAAGATAATTGTCTAAAATTATCTCTCCTATTACCAATATCTTTTCATTTTTAATTTTCTTCAAACAATTTTGATAATCATCATAAATTTGATGAACATTAATATTTAATAGTCTATTATTTTTCTTAATAGTGGATAAAATATTAAATCTTTCAAAAGAATAATTCAAAACTCTAGTTGAAGATAATAATTCACCAGAGGTAAATTTGATTTGACCATTGTTTTTAATTACTTCTTTTTCTTCAGGACCCAAATTTCCTGCTTTGTCATTATTTTTAATTTTATAATCTGGTCCTTTAACATAAAAATTTGGCTTTAATAATTTTATAATATTTATTGAACTTGGAGCATCGCTCAAAACAACATGATCAATTATTGATAATTCTGAAAGTAGTTTCATTCTCAACTCATGTTTAAAATAAGGTCTATTAAGTCCCTTTTTAACATATTGATCCGATGTTACTGAAACTACTAATACATCTCCAAAAGACTTTGCTTCTTTAAAATAATTAATATGTCCTAAGTGTAAAATGTCAAAAACACCATGTGCAAGGACGACTTTTTTCTTGCTATTTTTTTTTCTTAAAAAAGAAAGGTTTTTTGTATTAATTATTTTTTTTATCATTATAAAAATAAATATGAGAACCCTTATTATAGGTGCAAGTGGTAAAATTGGAAAGTTTTTTTTAAAATCTAAAAAGAAAAACTTTTATTATACGTATTTTAAAAGAAAAATTAAAAAAGGTATTAAATTTAATTTGTTAAAGGATGACATAGAACCCATTATCAATAAATATAAAATTAAAAAAATAGTTTTACTGTCAGCTCTAACTGAACCAGACTACTGTGAGAAAAACAAGATATATTCAAATAATTTGAATATCATTAAAACAAAAAAAATAATAGATAAAATAATAAAAAAAAAAATTTATCTAATATTCATCTCTAGTGAATTTGTATTTTCGGGAAACAAAGGGAATTATTTAGAAAAAGATTTACCTAAACCAATTAATCTTTATGGTAAACAAAAATTATTAATAGAAAAATATTTGTTGAGTAAATATAAAAACTTTTCAATATTAAGAATTGCTAAAACATATTCTGATGATATTTCAGATAAAACACTTATTACAAATTATGTCAAAGAAATTTTTTCAAAAAGAAAAGTTTTTTTTGTTTCAAAAAAACAAATTTTTAGTCCACTTTATGTGTATGATTTA
>CACNYE010000039.1 GCA_902624515.1 uncultured Pelagibacteraceae bacterium | reverse complement strand
TAATTAATTTTACTGCTGCTTGTGGTGGAAAAGTTACCTCTAAATATTCTCTGTTTATTAAATATGGCAAAATATATAATTCTAAATTTTGATCAATCAATCCAATATTAAAATTTACATGTTCACATTTTTGAAATTTAGTTTTTGCTTTAATATTATCTTTAAAAACTAAATCAATAGTTTGTGTACCCTCATAATATCTTTTGTTTTTAAGAACATATTCCATTTTATAAATCCCAAAACCACCAAATGCTGAATCTACTAAAATGGGATCTAAACTTTTATCAAATGTAAAAGTTTTTTTATCTATATATTCCTTTTTCACCTCATATAAAATTTCAGTTGAAATAATGTCTTTATGATTAATTTTTTTTGTTATATTTTGAAGTACTTCAGCCCAAAAATCATTTTGACAGTATTTTTTATCTCTTAATGTCCACATATCATAATATGTACCAAGTTGATTAGCAAAAACAGCACCAATTGATTTTTTGGAATTTAGAAAGTTAATTGATTTAATTAATGCTTCGTCACTTATTTTATAATTTCCAGACTCATCTAGATCTAGAACAATTAATAAGTTGCAATTGTTTAATTTTTTATTTGATTTAATTTTTTCTATAAAAATATTTCTTGCTTTTTCTAATCTAAGTCCTCTATTTGGTAAATTATTCAACTGATCTTCAAAGTAATAAAAATCATTTTTGGTTTGTTTATTTTTCAAAATATCTCTTGTTTTATCTTTTGATCCATTTTCAATAATTACTTTATAACTCTCTTTAAAAAATGATGAATAATGTTCTATGTTATCTAAAGTTTTTTTTAAAAAAGGTTCACAATCTCTTGCACATCCAGCAAAAACTACACTTAAATTTTTACAATCAAAATTTTTCATCCAAACATACTATTTATAACAATATTGATGAAAATAAAATGGTGGGCCGTGTTAGAATCGAACTAACTGCCCCCTCGATGTCAACGAGGTACTCTAACCGATGAGCTAACGGCCCAGTGAATCAACTTTCTAAGAAACTTTTTAATTGTTTAGATCTGCTTGGGTGTTTAAGTTTTCTCAAAGCTTTAGCCTCAATTTGTCTAATTCGTTCTCTTGTTACAGAAAATTGCAATCCAACTTCCTCTAAAGTATGATCAGTATTCATTCCTACACCAAAACGCATTCTTAAAACTCTCTCTTCTCTTGGAGTCAGAGTTGATAAAATTTTTGTAGTTGCTTCGCCAAGATTTGATTTTATAGCTTGTTCTAATGGAGCCAGTGCTTTTGTATCTTCAATAAAATCTCCTAAACTGCTATCCTCTTCATCACCAACTGGTTTTTCTAGTGAAACTGGTTCTTTAGAAATTTTTAAAACTTTTCTAACTTTGTCCAAAGGCATTCTTAATTTCTTTGCCAACTCTTCAGGTGTTGCCTCTCTTCCAAACTCACTTAAAATTAATCTCTGAGTTCGTACAATTTTATTTATAGTTTCAATCATATGAACAGGAATTCTTATTGTTCTCGCCTGATCAGCAATAGATCTTGTAATTGCCTGTCTAATCCACCAAGTCGCATAAGTAGAAAATTTGTATCCTCTTCTATACTCAAATTTATCAACAGCTTTCATAAGACCAATATTGCCCTCTTGAATTAAATCTAAAAATTGTAAACCTCGATTTGTATATTTTTTAGCTATAGAAATAACTAACCTTAAATTAGCCTCTACCATTTCTTTTTTTGCAATTCGAGATTCTTTTTCACCTTTCTGTATCCTGCTAACTAATTTTTTAAAATCTGTGACTGATATCCCAAGTTTATGGCTTATCTCAATTAATCTTTCTCTGATATTTTTAAATTCATTTTTATTTTTTATAAAAAATTGTTTCCAAACAGGATTTGTATCTAAAAATTTTTTTAAATTCGGATTTATTTCATTTCCAAGATAAAATTTTATAAATTCATTCCTAGAAATATTTTGGTTCATTGCCAATCTTAATAAATTTCCCTCTAAAGAAATTATTTTTTTATTTTCGATGTAATGTTTTTGAACTAGTTCCTCAAGAACAGAGGGCGATAGCTGTAAAGATTTGATATTTTCTAAAATATCATTAACAATTTTCTCGTAACTTTTTTCTTTGTTATGTGAAAATGTTTCTGATTTTAAAACGCATTCTAATTTTTCTTTTTGATATTTAATTAATTTATTATATTCTTTTGTAAGATAATTTACTGTGTTTAGAACCTTAGGTTTAATTTCAGACTCCATTGCAGCAAGAGTAGGATTAAAATCATCATCACTTTCATCTTCTGAATTTTCATCTTTATCTGTTTCACCTGCATTTTTTTGTTTTGCGCTAGGTCCAGTTGACTCATCTTCCATGTAATTGGTATCAATGTCTATTATCTCTCTTACAAGTATCTCATCTTTTTGCAATTTTTGGTTCCATTCAAAAAATTGTTGTGCTGTTATAGGACTCTGAGATAGAGCTATAAGCATAACATCTTTCCCTGCTTCTATTCTTTTCGCAATTGCTATTTCTCCTTCTCTCGATAAAAGTTCTACACCTCCCATCTCCCTTAAATACATTCTTATTGGGTCATCACTTTTTTCAATAGTCTTACCTTCCTCTTTAGAAGAACTTTCTTTTTTTCTTAATACTTTGTAGTCAGATTTTTTTTCTACAAGTGTTACTTTGTCATCCAAAATGTGAATAATAGCTTGAGCTAAATTTTCATGTGATAAATTTCTTTTTCCTAAAGATTTGCTTAATTCTTCATAAGTAATAAAGCCTCTATGGGTTCCTCGACCCATCAATCTTGCAAATGATTTTGTAATTATTCTTTCCACAGCAATTTAATTTGAAGAGTCTTATATAGTGTCAAATTTACAAAAATCCATTATTAATTTTTAATATATTAATTGATATTTTGCTTTTTTTTAAGCTCTTTTAGCTCATTAAAAGTAGTCTCGCTCAAATCTTTAGAAAACTTCGACTCTAACTGTTCGATTCTAAATTCTAGATCATAATTATTCAAATCTCGACTAATATCGTCTAATAATTCTATAATCTCGTGATCATCTTTTTTTTTATTATTCAAAATATGTTTAA
>CACNYE010000038.1 GCA_902624515.1 uncultured Pelagibacteraceae bacterium | reverse complement strand
AAAAAAAATTTATGGCAAAAGCCATTGAACTCTCCATAAGTAGTGCAAATACAATTGGTGGGCCTTTTGGAAGTGTCATAGTCAAGGATAATGAGATTATTGCAGAAGGTTCTAATAAAGTAACTTCTTCAAATGACCCTACTGCTCATGGTGAAGTTGTAGCAATTCGAGAAGCTTGTAAAAAATTAAATACTTTTGATCTATCAGGTTGCGAGATTTATACATCTTGCGAACCTTGTCCAATGTGTCTTTCTGCAATTTATTGGTCAAGATTAGATAAAATATATTATGCAAATACAAGAGAAGACGCAAAAAAAATAGATTTTGATGACTCATTTATTTATTTAGAGATTCCTAAAAAAATAAATGATAGAAAAATAAAAATGACACAAATGCTTAGAGATGATGCACTAAAAGCATTTGAAATTTGGGATAAAAAAATAGATAAAATAAAATACTGATGGAATTTTTACCTTATACTATCAAATGGTTAGAAGTAATTTTAAGATGGGGCCATGTAGTGTTCGCTATATTATGGGTAGGTAATAGTTTTTTATTTAATTACTTAGATAATAATTTAAATAAAAATATAACAAGCGATGATGTCGATGGTGAAGGATATCTGATGCACTCTGGTTTTTTTTACAAGTTATCAAGATTAAAAACATCACCACCACAGGATTATTTAAATAGACTGGTAATCTTTAAATGGCAAAGTTATTTAACTTTTGTAACTGGAATGTTGCTGTTAGCTGTAATTTATTATTATAACGCAGGTGTATTAATGGTTGATAAACGAGTTTTGTTAATGCCTCCTAGTTATGCAATTATTATTTCACTTCTATCGTTGATTGTTGCATGGTTTATTTATGATCGTTTGTGTAAATCTAAATTGATCGAAAATAATTTATTATTTATTTCTATAGCAATTATTTTGTTGACTGCTATTTCTTTTGGTTTGACTAAATTATTTGGTCCAAAATTTGCAATTTTAAGTGTTGGATTGATTATAGGTACTAATATGTTTGGAAATGTTTTTACAGTAATTATACCTAATCAAATGAATATTATTAGCAGTAGTGAGAGAGGTGAAAAATTTGATATGAGCTTATCTTTAGCAGCTAAACAAAGATCTATTCACAATAATTACTCAACTTTTTTGGTTCTGTTTATAATGCTTTCGGGGCATTCAAGTTTTTTGGTCTATCATAAGTATAACTGGTTAATTTTAGTTGCAATAGGAGTAATTACAGCAGTCGCTAGACATTATTTCAATTTAAGAGGAAGAAACATTCATAAGTTGTATTTCTTAATTTCCTCAATAATTGCACTTATCGTTCTTGCAGTTTTGGTTTTATTATTTAAATAATTAAATATAAAAATTATGACAGAAAAATTAATTGTTAGTTGGGAAGATTATAATAAAACAGTGGAAAAACTAGCAATCCAAATCCATGAAAGTGGATATGAACCTACAATCTTAGTTGGTATTATGCGAGGAGCAGCACCAATGATAGATGTTTTAAGTAGAATTTTCAAATTGAAATGTGCTTATTTAGCTGTCGAGTCATATAGTGGTAAGGGTGTAGAGGATGAGCAAGGTGATATTGTATTCTCAAGAGAAATGAGCTCTATTGCACCTAATATGGGTGGCAGAATACTTTTATGTGATGATTTGTCAGATACAGGAATTACATTTAATAAAAGTATAGATTGGTTAAAACAATACGAGCCAATTAAAGGTAAAATAGAAGAAATTAGAACAGCAACCCTTTGGAAAAAACAAAAATCTACATTTGAACCAGATTACTGTGCCACAAGATTAAAAGACAATCCTTGGATAGTTCAGCCATTCGAAATTTACGAGGAAATAAGAATAGAGGAAATAAAAAAAAAACACAAAAAATAAAAAAGGCGATCTAAAAATTAGACCGCCTCTTTTATTAAATTATCTTTTAAGCTACTGCAAAACTTACTACACTTAGTGCAGCAATTACCCAAATAGCCGGGCTTACATCAAATTTACCTGTAAGTATTTTGATAGCAGCATAAGCTATAAATGCTAAAGCTATTCCATGAGAAATAGAATATGTAAATGGCATAGCTAGCATCGCAAGGACAGCAGGTCCTGACTCAGCAATATCATCCCACTCAATATCTGTAATATTTCTGACAAATAGTGTTGCAATGTAAATCAAAGCAGCACCATCTATTTCTTTAGGTAAGCTTGTTGCTAATGGACTGAAGAACAAACATAGTAAGAAAAGTATACCTATCACTAATGATGTCATTCCAGTTTTACCACCAGCTTTTACTCCTGCAGCTGACTCAACATACGTCGTCACAGTAGATGTACCCATCATAGCACCCGCAACTGTAGAAACACTGTCAGAAAGCATTGCCTTATCAATGTCCTGAATTTTACCATCTTTACCAATTTTTCCTGCTACATTGGCAACACTAGTAAGTGTTCCAGCTGTATCAAAAAAGTCTATAAAGAATAAGGTAAAAACAACTGTTACCATTGATGCTGATAGCGCAGCGCCTAAATCAAACTCAAACAAATAAGTCATTGGCGGCGGTGATGATACTACACCGTTAAATTTTCCGACACCAGTTAACCAAGCTATTGCACTGAACACGAGTATACCTATGATTATGTTTCCTTTAATTCCTTTTTTCTCCATGACGATCATAGAGACAAAAGCTCCAGCACCAAGTAAAAGTAGAGGATTTGATAAATCCCCCAATTGGACTAAAGTTACAGGATTATCCGCTGTTAATCCCATAATTTCAAATCCAATGATGGCAAGAAACATTCCTATTCCTGCTCCAATACCAAGTTTTAAGCTTTTTGGAATTGAGTTAATTAGCCAAGCTCTAATTGGTGTGAGTGAAATAATTAAGAATACCACACCGGCAACTAATACAGCTCCTAACGCTTCCGCAGGAGTGTATTCCATTCCAAGACAAACACCGTATGCAATAAATGCATTAATTCCCATACCTGGCGCAAGTCCAACTGGCCATGTCTTTGCATAAAAAGCGCATATAAAACACGCAAGTGCCGTCGCACATGCAGTAGCAGTAAATACACCACCAAAGTCAAAGCCACCGTCGGCTAATATGACTGGATTTAAAAACATTATGTAAGCCATTGTTAAGAAAGTCGAAACTCCGGCTAAAACCTCAGTTTTAAAATCAGTCTTATGTTTTTTATAGTTAAAGTAGTTATCTAACATTAGACCTCCATTTTTCAGTACATTATTTGATTCGACTCAAAAAATCCTTT
>CACNYE010000037.1 GCA_902624515.1 uncultured Pelagibacteraceae bacterium | reverse complement strand
TCCAAGCGATGTTCCTGAAAAAGCTTCTTTTGCTGCTTGCTCTGAATTTTGAGCAGCTTTTTTACCATGGAGCATAGATGTAGTTTCATTAGCTAACTTAATCTTAAGATCATTTACATCATTATCTTTTATTGTCTCTATCTCTTCGATAGACAGATCAGTGAACATTTTTAAAAATTTGATCACATCTCGGTCATCTATATTTCGCCAAAATTGCCAATAATCATAAGATGATAATAATTTTTCATCTAGCCAAATTGCACCTGTTTCAGTTTTTCCCATTTTTGCTCCTGAAGCTAAAGTAATTAGAGGAGTAGTTAATCCATATGCTTGTTTTCCTGAATATCTTTTAATAAGCTCAGTACCATTGACTATATTGCCCCATTGGTCAGAACCTCCAATTTGTAAAGAACAATTTTTTTTATTATTCAGTTCTAAAAAATCATAAGCTTGCAATATCATATAGTTAAATTCCATATAACTTAATGATTGCTCTCTATCTAATCTTGTTTTAACACTTTCAAAAGTTAACATCTTATTAATTGTGAAATGTTTTCCAATATCTCTTAGAAAAGATATGTAATTTAATCCTTTGAGCCACGAATAGTTATTTACAAAAATAGGTTTGGTTTTTGGATTATTACTAATTAAAAATTTTTTTAAAATTTTTTCAATATTCTTAATATTTTTATCTATTTCTTTCTCAGTTAAAATTTTTCTTGTTTTGTCTTTGCCTGAAGGGTCACCAATTCTAGTAGTACCTCCACCTAACAATACAATAGGTTTGTGTCCATGTTTTTGAAGAAGTCTTAAACACATTATTTGAAGTAAACTTCCAACATGCAGACTTTCTGCTGTGCAATCAAAACCAATGTAACCTTTGATTTTTTCTTTATTTAGTAATTCAGATAATTCTTCTTCACTTGTGCATTGATAGAAATAATTTCTATCTTTAAATTCTTTTAAAAATTTATTCATAAGCTTATAATTATACAATATACAAATTTTATTAAAAAAAAATAATAATGGGAAAGTTATTTACAGTCTTAGGTTTGATGAGTGGCACCTCTGGAGATGGTGTGGATGCTTCAATAATTAGCTCTGATGGTATTGACCAATATAAAGAAATTTTAAATAGATATTATAAGTATGACCAAAAAATATATGAAAATCTTCATAATTTAAGAGTTAAAATCTTAAAATTAAGCAATCTTAGAGAAAATAAAAATGAAATTAATAATCTTGAGAAAGATATAACATTATTTCACGCTAAAATTGTGAATGAAATTTCAAAATTAATAGATAAAAAAATCGATTTTATAGGTTTTCATGGTCAAACTATTTATCATAATTCATTAGAAAAAATTTCAAAGCAGATAGGAGATGGTAATTTGCTATCTCAATTAACTAAAAAAATAGTAGTAAATAACTTTAGGCAAAACGATATTAAAAATGGTGGAGAGGGTGCACCATTAGCCCCAGTATTTCATAGATTGATTGTTAAACAGAAAAAAATAGATTTACCTGTTTGTATTTTGAATATCGGCGGAATTGCAAATGTTACTGCGATAAATGAATATAATAAAAACAATTTTTTAAGTAGAGATTTGGGGCCAGGAAATTGTTTAATAGATGAATGGGTAAGAAATAATACTGAAAAAAAGTTTGATATTAACGGAGCAATTGCAAAACAAGGTAAAACTAACGAACTAATTCTAAATCAAGCCTTAGATAATTTTGAAAATAGACCTAATCAAAACTCACTATCTTTTGATATTAAAGATTTTAGTTTAGGTTTTGTAAGAGGCCTAAGTTTAGAAGATGGAGCAGCAACATTGACTGACTTTACCGGAAGAATAATTAGTGCTGAACTTTTTAATTTTTTGTCTAAAGAAAGAGATAAATTGTGGAAAGTACTAGTTTGTGGAGGTGGAAGAAAAAACTTGACTTTAATTGAAAGAATTAAATTTAAAACACTCAAAAATTTAGTAATCCAACCCATTGATGATTATGGTGTAGATGGTGATTTTGTAGAGTCACAAGCATTTGCTTACTTAGCAATAAGATCTTATCTTAAATTACCTATTTCATTTCCATCAACTACTGGATGTAAAGAACCTGTTACTGGAGGGATAATAATTAAAAACTTTTAAAAAAGAGCAGTTTCTTTTTTTATATATTTATCTAAGCATTTATTTAATGCTATTTCACTTTTTGAAAAAAAATGATTAGCCTCAGATATTGATTGAAACTCTACTTTAATTCCTTTTTGTGCATCTAATCTTTTTTTAATTTCATTTATATGTTCAACAGGAACTAATTCATCTTTCTTTCCATAAATTAATAATCCTGAAGTAGGGCAAGGAGATAAAAATGAAAAATCGTAAACATTGGGCTGAGGAGAGATAGCAATGAATCTATTTATCTCGGGTCTTCTCATTAAAAGCTGCATTGCAATTAAAGATCCAAAAGAAAAACCAGAGACCCAACATTGTGAATTATCAAAATTTTCTCTCTCTAACCAGTCTAAAGCAGCTGCCGCATCTGCAAGTTCGCCTTGGCCATTGTCAAATTCACCATCACTTTTTCCGACACCTCTAAAATTGACACGACAAACTGAAAAATCATTTTCCATAAATGTATTAAAAGTTTCTACAACAATTTTATTATTCATAGTTCCCCCATACTGAGGATGAGGTTGCAAAACTAATGCTATTGGTGATGTATTTTTTTTACTTTTATAATATTTAGCTTCAAGGCGACCAGCCGGGCCAGGAATAAATATTTCAAGAATTTTATTTTCCATAGTTGTTATTGATTATTATTCTCAAAAAAAAATTAGGTTTATCATAACTACGTGACAAAATGTTAGTTTTTTTTTATTCTTGATACTTGACTATTTTAGTCAGGTTTATATATATCCTTGTAAAATAAGGACTTATGAAACTGACATCTAAAGGCAGATATGCGGTAATGGCTTTAGTGGACCTGGCAAGATTTGATAATCTTACCCCAGTATCTCTTAGAGACATATCACTAAGACAGGGTATTTCACTAGATTACCTAGAACAAATTTTTTCTAAACTTAGAAAAAAAGAAATTGTTCAAAGTGTAAGAGGTAATCAAGGAGGCTATATTTTAAACAAAAAAGCTAAGGAAATTAAACTTACAAATATTTTTGATGCAGTTGACGAAAAAGTAAAAACTGTTCAGTGCAAAAAAGAGTCTAAGAAAGGTTGCAATGGAAGATCTACGAAATGTTTGACACATAATTTATGGGATGAGCTTGAAAATCATATAAACGATTTTT
>CACNYE010000036.1 GCA_902624515.1 uncultured Pelagibacteraceae bacterium | reverse complement strand
TTTCATCATGAGCAGCAAGTGCTGCAAATTTATTTCTTGTTGGTTTAAAAGGTAGTTTTGTTATTTTCTTAATTTCATTTATTACTTTTTTATCAAATCCTTTTTTACTATTGATACCAGTTCCTACAGCTGTACCGCCCTGAGCTAATGAATATATTTCTCTTAAAGCGTTTTTAATTCTTGTTATACAGTCTTCCAATTGAGATTGATATCCAGAAAACTCTTGGCCTAAAGATAGCGGGGTTGCATCTTGTAAATGTGTTCTTCCAACTTTTACAATATTTTTAAATTTAGAAACTTTTTTTTTTAATTCTTTATTTAATAACTCAAGGCTTGGTAAAAGCTTAGATTTAGTCTCAATTGCGATAGCGATATGCATTGCTGTTGGAAAAACATCATTAGTAGATTGAGATTTATTCACATGATCATTTGGATGTACAGGTTTTTTTGAACCCTTTTTTCCCCCTAAAATTTCAATTGCTCTATTTGCTATAACTTCGTTAACATTCATATTGGTTTGAGTTCCAGAACCAGTTTGCCAAACTTTCAATGGGAAGTGTTCATTTAATCTTCCTGATATTACCTCATTCGATGCTTTAATGATTGCTTTAGATATCTTCGGTAAAATTTGTTTTTCTCTTCCATGTACTATTGCTGCAGCTTTTTTTATAATAGCTATAGACTTAATTAGAATCGGTCTTACTAAAAATTCTCCTATATCAAAATATTTTTTTGATCTTTGGGTAGAGGCACCCCAATATTTATCATTCGGAACACTGATTTTTCCAATGCTATCAAATTCTTTTCTTAATTTCATGAATATTTTTTTTCAAAGTATATACAATAGATATATATTAATTTTATTTAAACTTACAGGAGCAAAATGACAAATTTTAATAAAGTAGGAACTTTCATGAAAACTTTTGGTCAAGAAGTTAAAACAAAACCTTCTTTTAGTACAGATAAGATAAATAAATTAAGGCTTGATCTGATTAAAGAGGAACTAACTGAACTCACAGAGGCCATGAATAATAAAGATTTATTAGAGGTTGCTGATGCATTGACTGATATTCTTTATGTTACTTATGGAGCAGGACATGCATTTGGAATTAATTTAGATAAGTGTTTTGAAGAGGTTCAAAATTCAAATATGAGCAAATTGGATGAAAACGGTAAGCCAATATACAACGAACATGGCAAAGTAATGAAAGGCCCAAACTATTTTAAACCTGATCTTTCAAAGTTTGTAAGTTAAATTTCTAATTTAAAATCAATAGCTGGAGCACTATGAGTAATGCTCCCAACAGAAATTCTATTTACCCCAGTTGAAGCAACTGACTTAACATTTTTAAGATTTATATTTCCTGAAGCTTCTGTTTCATAATATTTTTTTATCAGTTTTATGCCTGCTCTTAAATTTTTAATATTCATATTATCAAACAAAACAGTATCGAATTTAAGCCCAATAATTTCTTTCAATTGTTTTAAATTATCTACCTCAACAGTAATTTTTTTTCCTCTCTTATTTTTTATGGCTAATGAAACTAATTTTTTTAAATCGGAACTTGCAATATGATTATCTTTAATCAAAAATTCGTCGCTCAAATTAAATCTATGATTAGTACCACCTCCTAATTTGACTGCATATTTTTGAATAACACGATAATTTGGTATAGTTTTTCTAGTACAACAGATTTTGCATTTATTTCCAGCTAGTTTAACAAATTGATTTGTTTTTGTTGCTATCCCAGAAATATGAGATAAAAAATTTAAAGCAACTCTTTCAGCAGTCAATATCGAAGTTGCCTTACCTTTTATAATTGCTATTACAGAATTTTTTTTGACTGAAGATCCATCTCTTTTTTTTTGAATAAATCTAATTTTTTTATCAACTTGATTAAAAGATTGTTTTGCAAATAATAAACCTGCAACAATTGCTTTTTGATTTGAAACTATTTTTGCTTCAATAATTTCACTCTTTTTTAATAAGTTAGATGTAATATCTCCATAAGGATATAAGTCTTCAGTTAGAGCAAGTTTAACTCTGTCTTTGATAAAAGTTTCACTTAATTTTATTTTTGACACAAAGTATTATCTACCAATAGCAACCATTTTTTCTACTGACAATCTCGCTTTATTGATTGTTTCTTGATCCATAATTATTTCACCTGTTTCATTTTCAAGACAATCAAGAATTTTAGGTAAGGTAATTTTTTTCATATGTGGACACATATTGCATGGTCTAATAAATTCTACATTTGGGTTTTCAACTTGAATATTATCACTCATAGAACATTCAGTTACCATCATGACTTTTTTGGGTTGGTTATCCTTTACGTAATTAATCATGCCTGAAGTTGAACCAGCAAAGTCACTAGCCTTAATTACCTCGGGCGGACATTCTGGGTGTGCAATAATTTTTATACCAGGATTATTTTTTCTTATATCTTTAATTTCATTTTCATTAAATTGATCGTGCACCATACAAATTCCCTTCCAAGAAATAATTTCAACATCAGTTTGTGATGCCACGTATTTTGCAAGATAATCGTCAGGTAAAAAAATTACTTTTTTTACTCCTAGGGATTTTACAATCTTAACTGCATTTGCAGATGTACAGCAAACATCAGTTTCAGCTTTTACATCTGCTGAAGTATTAACATAAGAAACTACAGGAACACCTGGATATTTTTCTTTCAATAGTCTTACATCTTTTCCAGTTATTGATGATGAAAGAGAGCAACCAGCTTTCATATCCGGTAACAAAACTTTTTTATTTGGACTCATCAATTTTGCAGTTTCAGCCATGAAATGTACTCCAGCCATTACAATAATGTCTGCAGAAGTTTTTGAAGCCTCAACTGCAAGAGCCAAAGAGTCAGCTGAAAAATCTGCTATACCATGATAAATTTCTGGTGTTTGATAATTGTGTGCAAGAATGACTGCATTCTTTTCTTTTTTTAGTTGATTAATTTTGTGGATATATGGAGCATGCACCGACCATTCAATCTCAGGCATAACCTTTGAGATTTTTTTGATAAATAGGATCAGTTGCTTTTTTTACTTCTTGGTTAAATTCCATAATTAAAATTTATCAATTTGAAACCTACTTGTCATTGATTTAATGTGGGTCATATTTGCGGCCATGCTGAAATTGGTAGACAGGCACGGTTGAGGGCCGTGTGGACTTAGTCCATGAGAGTTCGAGTCTCTCTGGCCGCACCAAAAACTTAAATCTTTAGCCATTCAGGTATGTATATTTTAAAGGTAGCATTTTTACTTTTAAATATAAAATCTTTACTAAAATTTTCATTTAAATATTTTATTAAAGCAAACGGATAATCTTCATTGATAAGAACTTTACCAATGTCAGCATCATTATAGTATATTGTTTCATCTTCGGAAAGTTTCCCATCAAT
>CACNYE010000035.1 GCA_902624515.1 uncultured Pelagibacteraceae bacterium | reverse complement strand
ATTTTTTATAAAATTTTCTCCCCACATGTTCAAACATTCCAACGCTAACGACTCTATCAAATTTTTCATTTAATTCTCGATAATCCATAAGCTTAAATTTAACCTGATTTTCTAAATTCATTTTTTTTACTTTTTGATTACAATAGTTGAGTTGATTTTCTGATAGTGTAATTCCTGTAACTTCGCATTGTGAGCTTTTTGCAATATCAATTGCTAAAGATCCCCAGCCACACCCAATATCTAAAACTTTTTGATTAGGTTTTAAATTTAATTTTTTAATTATATGATTAATCTTATTATTTTGAGCAGTTTCCAAACTATCATTATCATTTTTAAAATATGCACAAGAATATTGTCTTTTTGGATCTAAAAAAAGGTCATATAAATCATCTGAAATATCATAATGGTGTGAAACGTTCATTTTAGATTTTTTGATAAAATTAAAATTTGTAAAGTATCTATAAGATCCTCTTAATTTATTAATTAAATAACTAAAAAAATTTAATTCACCTCTACCTATATTCATTAAAACTAAGTCCAAAAATTCAGTTAATGTTCCATTTTCTATTAAGATTTCTCCATTAGTATAAGCTTCACCAAAATATAAGTCTGGGTGTAACAACAACTTATAATGAAGTTTTTTATTTAAAATTTTTAATTTAATTGGATTATTTTTTGGATTACCAATTATGTAATCTTTTGACTCAGCATCAGTTAAGATAAAACCACCTTTTTTAATAACTCTATTTAAAAATCTTGCTAGTTGCATTTTTATGCTGCCAATGATGATTTTAAAGTAAAATCTAAATCTTTTAATTTAACCATTAATTCTTTTTTTTCATAATCATTTAAAAGACTCAATGGTGGTAAAATATTTTTATATATACTACTTTCTTGAGCACAATAAGTATGTAAAGCAGAAATTAAATTATATTTTTCAAATACATTTCGTACATCAATTAACTTTTGGTTATGACTCTGTTTTTTTTTTGAGGTGAAATCGTCAAATACTTTTCTTGATAATGTAGCAGTCACATTACAAGTAGCAGTTATTATTCCTGAACAGCCTAACTCCAAACCTTTTAATAATTTACTTTCAGAGCCTGGTAAAATTGAAAAATTTTCCAACTTTAAGCTTTCAAATAAATTATATGAACTATCTTTTACACCAATTATTTGTTTAGGAAATTTTTTTACCAGCTCCTGCACGCAATTTACACTAAATTTATAGCCACTCAATTTTTCAAAATTATAAAGAATTATTTCAGACTCAGGAACTGATTCAATAATTTTAGAATAAAATTCAATAACTTCTTTATCACCATATTTATAATAAGCTGGAGGCATGATTAAAAATCTTCTAAAATTTAAAGATATGGCAATTTTCATTAAGTTAATTGTTTCTCCTAATGAATTTAGGCCTGTGCCTATAATATATTCATCTTTATATTTACTTTGAATAAGCTTATTTAAAAGTTCAATTTTTTCTGCAATTGGAATTAGTTGTGCTTGTCCGGTACTTCCAAATATTGCAACTCCATGGCATCCTTGTTCTATTATATTTTCGGCATGAAGAATTGTTTTGTCTACATTGAGGCTTAAATCATCATTGAAGATTGACATTCCTGCTGCAAAAATTCCTTTAATTTTAGTCATGTATTTTTTTTTAATTAAGTATAATAGAAAATTTACATTTATGAAAACAGGAATTTTTTTAAGCTATAAAGGACTGGGTGCCAACTTATTACATCTTAGTTATTGTCATCAAATTGCGAAAAAATTTGGACCAGTTAGTATCATTACTTTATGCCCTAATCTAAATAAAATTTTAAAAAGTGATCCATTAATAAAAGAAGTTTTGTACCTTAATAAATATCATAAAAAATTTTTCGATTTATTTAGATTATCAAAATTTTTAAAAGAATTTAATTTTGAAAATATTTTTATTTTTTATCCAGGATTAAGACAATTTTTATCTTGTAAAATTGCAGGTATAAAAAATATATATCATTACCCTTTTTTTAACAAAAAAAACCTTCATTTAGTTAATGCTGCAAAAAATTTTACAGAAAAATCACTTAAAATCGAAAACTGTCCAACTGAAACTAAAATTTTTATCGATCATTCAAAAATTGAAAAATATAGATTAAGTAATCACAAAAAAATAATTCTTGGAATAGGCTCATCGGGCCCAACTACTAAATGGGGCTATGATAATTTTGCATCATTAATAAATGAATTAAATAAAATTGGAGATTATTATTTTTATCTCTTATGTGGATCTGATGAAGAAATTGGTGCAAAAAAAATTATTAATCAAATAGAAAAAAAAAATTGTGAATCTTTAAGCTCAAAAGATGTATCTGAAATAATTTATTATATATATTTAAGTGATATTTTCATAGGTAATGATTCATTTGGCCATCATGTTGCTTGTCAGATGAACAAACCTAGTTTTGTTATATTGTTAGACACTCCTAAAGCTTATTCAGATTACAGTAAAAATCATTATAGACTAACTCCACCAAATATTGACATTAATGATATTTCACATGACTCTGCTTTAGATCCAAATTCTATTACAACTGAAATGATCTTAAATAAGATCAAAAATTTTATATAATTTCTTTCATCAAAACATCTCTTGCTTCATTCACTAGTGAAGAAAGTCTTGCTGTTTCAGGAGAAACATCAGGATGAATTTTTTTTTGTATTTTTGTATAAGCTTTATTTATATCTTCTTTTGTTATTTTTTTTCTTTGATCCAAATTTAAAATTTTAAATGCCTCACCAACTGACATATTTGAGGTATTATTATTTTGAGACTGATTAAAGGAAAACCTTCCTGATCTTCTTAAAGTTTGAATTAACCTAAAAAGTGATATCAATTGAAAAATGGATAACCCTTTCAATTTTAATAAAGCAAGGCTAGCTAATGTTAAAGGTAAAGTTAATAAAAACCTACCACCAATTGCAAATAGTATTGCTAATAAGATCAATCCAATAATAATTAAAAACCTTAAACCTTTAGATAACTTTTTTGAGGAAATATTACTAATAAATCTCAATAGTAAATAAAATATAGCTAATATTACTACTGTATAAATTATTATATTCATATATTTGTACTCAGATGAAAATACCACAACTCCAAAAAAAATTAGAGTTAAAATCTTGTCACAATATTACTTGGGAAGACAATTATAGCTGGGTTCACCAAAACAATATTCTTGAAGTTTTAAGAGATAGCTCGAAATTACTTCCTGAAGTCAGAAAATACCTGGAAGAAGAAAATGATTATACAGAGTTTAATTTAAAAGATACTAAAAAATATCAAAAAATATTATTTGATGAAATTAAAGGTAGAATTAAATTAGATGATGAGTCTTTAAAATTTAAAGATGTTAGATATGAGTATTGGTCAAAAACTACCGCGGAAGGTAATTATTCAATTAAATTGAGAAAGAAATTAAATTCTGATGAAATTGAAGAAATATGGAA
>CACNYE010000034.1 GCA_902624515.1 uncultured Pelagibacteraceae bacterium | reverse complement strand
TTTATATTTTTTAAGTTCATTAAAAAAAACAATTTTAGACTCTTTATCAAGATTATCTGTAGGTTCATCAAGAATAAATAATTTTTTTTCATTTATTATTTGGTAGAAACATCTTGCAATTTGTATTTTTTTTTGTTGACCTCCTGAAATTTTAAAATTATTTCCACCTATTTGAGTATCTAGTCCATTGGGGAACTCATTTTTAGTTTTTATAAAATTTGATATTTTTAGTGCGTTTTCCAATCTATCTTTATCTATGTTTTCTTTATCTTCACCTAGAACAATATTTGAAAGTATATTATCCTCAAATAAATAATTTTTTTGAGATAAATAAATAATTTTATTTTGCCAATCATCCAAGTTTTTATTTATATTTTCATTATCAATTAAAATTTCTCCTGAGTCTGGCTTCGTCATACCAGTTAGAATATCTAATAACGTAGATTTACCTGAACCATTTTTACCTAAAATTCCAACTGTCTCACCTTTCAATATTTCAAAATTAATATTTTCTAATAAAGAGGATCTATCCTTATATGAAAAAAAGATATTACTAAATTTTATATTTTTATTTAAAAAATATTTTTTATCTTTTTCAATAATATTATTTATGTCTTTATTATTGTTGATTTCTTCCAGCTGATGATCAATTATTTCAACAGACTTTTTTCTAAAAACTATTTTTTGATAGTTCACAAAGAGCTTTGTTATTGATGGAAAACATCTTATTAGAGCAGCTAAAAAGATACCAATTGTAGTTATTATTTCTTGGTTTGGTAAATTTAAATAGTATTTGCTATAAATTAAAGAACCTAAAATAATCAAAATTAAAAAAAACTCTATTGCAGGCCTTATAATTCCATTAAATAAAGTATCTTGAATAGCAATTTTTTTAAGGTCTAAAATAATTTTAATAATATTATTAATAAAAAAATTCTCTTTTTTTAAGAATTTGATTTCTCTAAAAATACTCAAAGCACTATAAATTTTTTGATAAAACAAGTTTTCACTTGATACTCTTTTAGCTCCGATCTCTTTAATCTTTCTATCGAATATTAAATAATATATTAAAAATAAAATTACAAATACAGTTATTGAAACTAAAGTAATTTTAAGAAAATTAATTAATAAAAAAACTAATATAAAAAATAATAACAAAAATTCTATTAAAATACTTAAAAAACAATTAATAGCATAGAGAGCAGAATTAGACTCATGTGCAATCATTCTTATTTGAACTGCTATACTATCCTCATTATGAGTAATCAAACTACGTTTAAAATAATTCTTAATAACTTTTTCTTGGATAGAAATCTTTAAATCTTCAATTATTAATTGATTGAAATAAACTATTATGATTGAAATAATAAACTTTAAAAAATAAATTGAAATTATAATTAATATTAAAATTAATAAATAGTTTTCTTTAAATTGTGAAATATTTAAAAATTCAAAGTATTGTTGCATATTAGGACTTATTCCATTATTTAAAAGAATATCAAAAATAGGAATTAATAAACTTATACCCACTATTTCGATGAAAGAATTAATTAATCCTAAACAAAAAAATAAAAAAAATTTTTTTTTACTAAATTTATTTAAGAAATTTATAAATAATGTCATTGATAATTGATATTATAATTCAATTAAAAAAAAATTTTTATTTTTCAAAAGATTTTAAGTTTGCCTTTATTTTTTGATTAAGTGATTTTACACTTAAGAACTTACCTTTATTATAACTATTATATGATAAATTGTTATTTATAATTTTTTTTTTAATTTTTTTTAATGGTAATATTTTATAATATTTTTTTCTTTCCTCTGTATGATTAAACTCAAATGGATTAATCATTTCTTCATGAATTTTTTCACCATTTCTAATTCCAATAAGTGTAATTTTCTTTTTAGCATTAATGGATTTAGCTAAGTCAGTAATTTTGTAAGAATTTAATTTTGGTACAAAAATTTCAGAGCCTCTCATTTCTTTAATTCTATCGAAAACAAATTTAACAGCATCATCTAGTGTGATTGTA
This sequence comes from uncultured Pelagibacteraceae bacterium, assembly GCA_902624515.1. Classification (GTDB taxonomy): domain Bacteria; phylum Pseudomonadota; class Alphaproteobacteria; order Pelagibacterales; family Pelagibacteraceae; genus Pelagibacter. The sequence continues at coordinate 1,557 of CACNYE010000034.1, read as the reverse complement.
AACCTTGTCATATTTTTATTTGTTATAGTAAAAGCATCAGATTCTTTGTTTTGTTTTAAAAAAACTGGGACTACAGATCCTCGACTACCAAGTACATTACCATATCTTGCAATACTAAATAATGTTTTTGAAGGTCCTTTAAAAATATTAGCAGAGATAAAAAGTTTTTCCGCAGTAAGTTTAGTTGCTCCGTATAAATTTATTGGAGAAACAGCTTTATCAGTACTTATCAGCATTGCTTTTTTAATATTTTTTTTAATTGCAACTTCAACTACATTTTGTGTTCCAACTATATTAGTTAACACAGTCTCAAAAGGATTATATTCAGTAGCAGGTATTTGTTTTAGTGCAGCTGAATGAACTACAATATCTATATCTTCTGTAATTGCCCAATTTAATCTATTTTTATCACGAATATCTCCTACAAAAAATCTAAAGATTTTTTTTTTATTTTCAGGAATAGAATTTTGCAGTTCTAATTGTTTATGCTCGTCTCTACTAAATATTACAATTTTTTTGGCTAAATTTTTTTTATATAAAAAAGTTATAAACTTTTTACCAAATGATCCTGTGCCACCAGTTATAAAATAAGATTTTTTCACAATAATACTTTATTATTTCATTAAATTTTCTTTACAAGATTAAAATTACCTAATAACAAAAAATGTTTATAATATTATATAACTAAACAAAATTTGAAAAAATGATTAATTATGGAAAACACTTTATTGATAAAAATGATATAAAAGCTGTGGTTAGTGTTTTAAAGAAAAAAGCCCTTACTCAGGGAAAAGTAACAGATTTATTTGAAAAGAAATTACAAGAATATTTTGGTTCTAAATATGTAGTTGCTGTATCAAGTGGAACTTCAGCATTAAGTTTAGTTGCAAGTTGTTTAAAATGGAGGAAAAAGGATATAATATTTTGTAGTTCGATTACTTTCGCTGCTGGTAGTAATTGTATAATTAACCAAGGTGCAAAACCTTTCTTTGTTGATATTAACTTAAACACATTCAATTTAGATTTAAATTTAATTGAAAAAGCATTGCAAAATGAAAATATAAGAAAAAATGCTAAAGCAATCATAGCTACAGATTTTGGTGGGAATCCATGTGACTGGAAACATGCAAGAAAAATTTCAAATAAATATAATTTAAAACTTATCAATGATAATTGTCATGCAATAGGCAGCTCATATGATATGAAAAAAAATTACGCCTCAAAGTATGCAGATTTTGTAGTTCATAGCTATCATGCTGTTAAAAATTTTACCACAGGCGAAGGTGGTGCTATTTTTACAAATCATAAAAAGGAATACAAACAAATTAAATTGATGAGATCTCATGGGATACTAAAACAAATCAGTAATAATAAACCATGGAATTCAGAAATGGAGTTTTTTGGTTTAAATAGCAGAATAACAGACATTCAGTCAGCTTTAGGTATCAGTCAATTAAAAAAATTAAATTTATTCATTAATAGAAGAAAAAAAATAGCAAAATTATATGATAATCATTTTAAAGAGTTAAGTAATTTAAAAAGACAATATATTAATAA
>CACNYE010000033.1 GCA_902624515.1 uncultured Pelagibacteraceae bacterium | reverse complement strand
AACAAAAAAGGGAAGGAAACATAATTGAATTAAAAAATAAAAAAAAATTTAAAAAAAATTCTCATAGGAAAAAATTTTACAAAAAAGTTAAATGATCCCTTTATTAGATGTTGAGGGAGATCCTAATATTTTTTTTTCAATTCGACCTGATAGATAAGATTTTCTTCCAGCTATAACAGCATTTTTAAAAGCTAAAGCCATTTCAAAAGGTTTTTTCGCTTTTGCAATTGCGGTATTAACTAAAACACCATCACATCCAAGTTCCATGGCTATCACAGCATCTGAAGCTTGACCCAATCCTGCATCAATGATTAAAGGTAATTTTGTTTGGTTTCTTATTATTTTTATATTTACCTTGTTTTGGATACCTAAACCAGACCCAATTGGAGCAGCTAGAGGCATTATTGCACAAGCACCCGAATTTTCTAATCTTTTTGCCATCAATGGATCATCATTGCAGTATACCATAACTTTAAAGCCTTCTTTTGCCAAAATCTCTGTTGATCTAAGTGTTTCTATCATTTCAGGAAATAAATTTTTTTTATCTCCAAGAACCTCAAGTTTTACTAATTTCCATCCACCTATTTCTCTTGCTAATCTTAAAGTTCTTAATGCTTCGTTTGAATTAAAACATCCCGCTGTATTTGGTAAATAAGTAATTTTTTTTGGATCAATATAATCCATCAATATTGGTTTCTTTTTATCACTAATATTTACTCTTCTAACTGCAACCGTAACTATATCGGCTCCTGATAATTTAATTGCTTTTGCACATTCAGACATGTTCTTATATTTTCCTGTTCCTACAATTAATCTTGAATGAAATTTTTTATTTGCAATTATTAATTTATCTTTTTTCAGAATTAACCACCTCCAATAAAATGAACTATTTCTATTTTATCATTAGTTTTAAGTTTAATCATATTTAACTTTTTTTTATCCACTATTTCTTTATTTAATTCAATTGCTACTTTTTTTATAGGAATTTTTAGATTATTAATAAGTTTTAATAAATTATAGCCCTCTTTAATTACCTTTAGTTTACCATTTACCTTAATTTTTATTTTTTTTACTTTTTTCATCGTATATAAAAGCTGAATGAATAATAAAATTATTATAATTAATGGTCCAAATCTTAATCTATTAGGTGAAAGAGAACAATCACAATATGGGTCTATGACTTATGATAATTTAAAAGAAATGTGCATAAAAAAATCTAATGAATTAAATTTAGATATTAAATTTGCTCAATCAAATATTGAAGGTGAATTAGTTAATATAATTCAAGACTCTAGACAGAAATTTGATGGGATGATTATTAATGCTGCAGCTTTTACTCATACATCAATTGCAATTAGAGATGCTTTAGATATTTTTAAGAAACCTATAATAGAATTACACATATCAAATATATATAAAAGAGAGGAATTTAGACAAAAATCTCTAATAAGTGATATAGTAACTGGTGGTATTTTTGGATTAGGTGCTAATGGTTATATTTTAGCCATAATTTCTATGCAAAAGCTTTTGAAATAATGAAAATTGATAAAAAAATAATTAAAGAATTAAGCGACTATCTTGATGAATTCAATCTTACTGAATTGGAGTACACTGAAAAAGATACTAAAATAAAAGTTTCAAAAAATAATGTTTCTATAAATAATCAGTCTTTACCAATAATAGATAACAAATCCTTAGCTACAAAAACTTCTAAAGAGTCAATTAAGAGCATTACAGGAACTGAAGTTACCTCACCAATAATAGGAACTGCTTATCATGCTCCAGAACCTGGTGCAAAAAAATTTGTTGAAGTAGGAAAAAAAATCAAAAAAGGTGATACAATTATGATAGTTGAAGCAATGAAAACAATGAATCATGTACCATCAACTAATGATGGTATTGTTAAAGAAATACTTGTATCTGATGGACAACCCGTTGAGTTTGGACAGGTCCTAATTACTCTAGAATAATGTTTAAAAAGATTTTAATTGCAAACCGTGGGGAAATTGCAGTCAGAGTTATCAGAGCTTGTAAAGAATGGGGAATTTCTACAGTTGCAGTTCATTCAGATGTAGATAGAGATAGTATGCATGTTAAATTAGCAGATGAGAGTATATGTATAGGATCTCACCAACCAGCAAATAGTTATTTGAACATTCCAGCTTTGTTGTCAGCCATAGATCTAACCAATGCCGAAGCAGTTCATCCTGGTTATGGTTTTTTATCAGAGAATGCAAACTTTGCTAAAATTTTAGAGGAAAATAAAATCAAATTTATCGGTGCTTCTTCCAAACATATAGAGATGATGGGTGATAAAATTCAAGCAAAAAAAATAGCAAAGGAAAATGGTTTGCCTGTAATTGAAGGATCTGAGGGAGGTGTAAAAGATGTTAAAGAAGCAAAAAATCTATGTAAAAAAATTGGTTTTCCAGTTTTAATAAAAGCATCAGGTGGCGGGGGCGGTAAAGGGATGAAAATTGTTCATAAAGAGGAAGAATTTGAAACACTTTTTTCTACTGCTAAATCTGAAGCAAAAAAATATTTTGGAAATGATGAAGTTTACATAGAAAAATTTTTTCAAAATCCAAGGCACATTGAAGTTCAAATTTTAGCTGGAAAAAATAGAACTGTTCATTTGCATGAAAGAGATTGTTCTGTTCAAAGAAGACACCAAAAATTAATTGAAGAAACTCCAAGTCCAGTTCTTAATGATGAAATTAGAAAAGATCTTTTTGATAAAACAGTAAGAATGGTTGATAAAATTGGATATCAGGGAGCTGGAACTGTAGAATTTATTTATGAAGATGGAAAATTTTATTTTTTAGAAATGAATACAAGAGTTCAAGTTGAACATCCTGTCACCGAAATGGTTACTGGTATCGATATAATAAAAGAGCAAATATGGATAGCTTTTTCAGGAGAAACTGCTTTAAAACAATCTGATATTAATCCAAGAGGTCATGCAATTGAATGTAGAATTAATGCAGAAGATCCAAGTAAAAACTTCCAGCCTTCTCCTGGAACTATTGGTATGTGTCATCAACCATCTGGATTTAGGACAAGGGTAGATGGAGCAATATTTCAGGGTTATAAAGTAACACCTTATTATGATAGCATGGTTTGTAAATTAATATGTCATGGGAGAAATAGAGTTGAAGCTATTCAGAGAATGAATAGATCACTAGATGAATTCGTCATAGATGGCATAACAACTACAATCCCACTTCATAAAAAGCTATTAAATCATAAAAAATTTATTAATTCAGATTTTAACGTAAGCTGGCTTGATAACGAAAAAGTAATCTAATAACATTTAACCAACCAAATATCATAAACAGGGTGATCAAATGGTGCTATAGATGGACTTGATGAAAACATCCATCCATTAAACACAAATACATCATCTCTATTTTTGTTAGTTAAATCTTTTACTTGTAAATATGCAGTTATTTCAGGATCATCTAAAGGTACACCATATTGGAGGCCTAATGATACAGAGATCGCAAAATTATTCATCAAAGCTTTTACAAGTTCACCTTCTTTGCTTGTATCAATAAATATTTCCCCAATTTTTCCATCTTCATACTCACCTGTATGTAA
>CACNYE010000032.1 GCA_902624515.1 uncultured Pelagibacteraceae bacterium | reverse complement strand
ACAACAGCATCTAATAAGGGTTGAACACCTTTGTTTTTAAATGCTGAACCAGTTAAAACTGGTACAAAATCAAAATTTAAAGTTCCTTTTCGTATACACCTAATTAAATCCTCTTCTTTAATTTCCTCACCATTTAAATAGCTCTCCATTAATTTTTCATCTTGTTCTACAGCTAATTCAACAAGTTCAGTTCTATATTTATTTGTAATTTCTTTTAAATCATTTGGAATATCTTTATATTCCCATTCAGCACCTAAGGCTTCATTTTTCCATACTTGAGCTTTCATCTTAACTAAATCAACAACACCGGATAAGGAAGCTTCAATCCCAATTGGAACTTGAATTACTAAAGGCTTTGCTCCTAATCTGTCTTTTATCATATCAACACATCTAAAAAAATCAGCACCAGTTCTGTCTAATTTGTTTACAAAACAAATTCTTGGTACTTTATATTTATCTGCTTGTCTCCAAACAGTTTCTGATTGAGGTTCAACGCCAGCAACACCATCAAATACTGCAACTGCTCCATCTAAAACTTTTAGAGATCTTTCAACCTCGATCGTAAAATCTACGTGTCCAGGTGTATCAATAATATTAATTCTGTGATCTTGCCAAAAACAAGTTGTGGCTGCAGAAGTAATTGTTATACCTCTCTCCTGTTCTTGTTCCATCCAATCCATTGTTGCGGCTCCATCATGCACCTCACCAATTTTATGACTTTTACCTGTATAATATAAAATTCTTTCTGTTGTAGTAGTTTTACCAGCATCGATGTGGGCCATAATCCCAATGTTTCTATATTTATCTAGTGTATGAGTTCTAGTCATAATTTATTACCATCTAAAATGTGCAAAAGCTTTATTGGACTCTGCCATTTTATGTACATCCTCTTTTTTCTTTACAGCTGCACCTTTTCTTTCATATGCATCATAAAGTTCATTAAAAATTTTATCAGACATTAGTTTGTCTTTTCTTTTTCTTGCTGAATCTACCAACCATCTTATTGCTAAAGCTTGTGCTCTTTTATTTTTAACTTCTACTGGCACTTGATAAGTTGCGCCACCAACTCTTCTAGATCTTACTTCTACTGTTGGTTTTATATTATTGATTGCTTCATTAAATACATTGATTGGATCTTCTTTTGATTTAGTTTTAATCTTAGCTATAGCGTCATAAACTATTTTTGATGCAATACCTTTTTTTCCATCATACATAATATTATTTATTAATTTTGGAATAATAGTTGAATTAAATTTTGGATCGGGAGTAATATTTTTTTTGGGTTGAGTTTTTTTTCTAGACATTTTACTTACCTTTTTTCGTCCCGTACAAAGATCTTCTTTGTTTTCTGTTTGCTACTCCTTGAGTATCTAGATTTCCTCTTAAAATATGGTAACGAACACCTGGTAAATCTTTAACTCTTCCACCTCTTATTAAAACGACTGAGTGTTCTTGTAAATTATGTCCCTCACCAGGTATATAGGCGGTAACTTCAAAACCATTTGATAATCTTACTCTTGCAACTTTTCTTAAAGCCGAATTAGGTTTTTTGGGAGTTGTTGTATAAACTTTTACACACACTCCTCTTTTAAGAGGTTGTTTTTCGAGCGCAGGAACTTTATTCCTATTTATTTGTTTAACTCTCTTTTTTTTTAACAACTGGTTAATCGTCGGCATAAATTTTATAAATTAATTGATTTTTGAGTGAAATAACTGACAGGTTATTCATGGCAGCGTTTAGTACAATAAAGGTACTACATTCCAACCAAAAACATCGCCAAAATACTTATAATTTAGATTTTGTCAAACTAAAACTGGTAAACAGTTAATCTATTTTTATTGATTTACTTGACTTTCAGTCGGTTCTAATTTTTCTTGCTCTGTTAGGAATTTATTGTCATCTTCAAGAGCTTTTTTATTCCATTTATTCTTAATATTTCCCGTTCCCGCTGGAACCAATCTTCCAACAATAACATTTTCCTTAAGTCCGTTAAGGGGATCAATTTTACCTTTAATAGCTGCATCTGTGAGCACTCTTGTGGTTTCTTGGAAAGATGCTGCTGAAATAAAAGACTCAGTCTGTAATGATGCTTTTGTAATACCCATTAACACTCTTTCTCCTACCGCTAAAGTCTTACCTTCTGATTTAAGTTTCTCATTTGTGTTTTCAAATTTTATTCTATCTACTATTTCACCAGGTAAATAATTTGAGTCACCTGAACTTTTTACCTCTATCTTTTTAAGCATTTGTCTTAATATTGTTTCTATATGTTTGTCGTTTATAATTACTCCTTGTAATCTATAAACTTCTTGAACTTGATTTACAAAATATTCTGTTAAATCTTTAATACCCATTATTCTTAAAATATCATGAGGCAATGGTTGTCCATCTAATAAATATTCACCCTTTTTAATTCTTTCACCTTGATTAAAATTAATATGTTTTCCTTTTGGAATTAGATAATTCGAAGGTTCAGATCCATCTTCAGGTACTATTGAAACTCTTTGTTTGCCTCTCACTTCTTTCCCAAAAATTACTTGTCCATCATTTTCTGCTATAATGGCACTATCTTTAGCTTTTCTAGCTTCAAATAATTCTGCAACTCTAGGTAATCCACCAGTAATATCTTTTGTTTTTGTGGTTTCTTTTGGTAATCTAGCAATAACATCACCTGCTGAAACTTTTTGACCATCTTTTACAGACAAAATTGAGTCAGGAACTAAATAATATCTTGCTTCATTGTCATCAGCTTTTTTAATTACATTACCTTTTTCATCTCTCAAAGTAATTCTTGGTTTTAAATCTGTGCTCTTAGATTGAGATCTCCAATCGACAACTGATTTTGACGAAATACCAGTTGCATCATCTGTAGTTTCCTGAATAGAAACACCATCAATTAAATCTACATAACTTGCTATACCACTTTTTTCGGCAATAACCGGTGTAGTATAAGGATCCCACTCACAAATTTTTATATTAGATTTTACTTTTTCGCCATTTTTAAAAAATAATTTTGATCCATAAGCAACTTTATAAACTGCTACTTGTACACCATTATCATCCTCAATTGATAGCTGAGTATTTCTACCCATGACAATTAAATTTTTCTTAGAGTCTTCTAAAATATTTGAATTAATTATTTTTAATGTTCCCTCATTTTTTGTTATAATTTGTGAGTCTTGTTTAACTGAAGCAGTACCACCAACGTGGAAGGTTCTCATCGTTAATTGTGTACCAGGTTCACCTATTGACTGAGCAGAAATCATTCCAATAGCCTCACCAACATGAACCATCTTACCTCTAGATAAATCTCTACCATAACATGTTGCACAAACTCCTTCTTTTGAGCTACATGTCATTACGGAGAAAACTTTTAATGCTTTTATACCTGCAGCATCTATTTTATCACATCCAGCTTCATCTATCATTGTAAGTTTTTTAATTATTATATCTCCTGAAATTGGATGTTTAACATCAAAAGCAGTTACTCTTCCTAAAGCTCTTTCCGACAAACTAACAACAACATTTCCACCTTCTAAAATTTCGGAAAGCTCAATAAAACCCGGATTATCACAATTTTTTTTAGTTATAGTTAAATCTTGAGCTACATCACATAGTCTTCTTGTTAAATAACCGGAACTTGCAGTTTTTAAAGCTGTATCGGCGAGACCTTTTCTAGCTCCATGAGTAGAATTAAAATATTCTAAAGCTGTTAAGCCCTCTTTAAAATTGGATGTAATTGGACTCTCAATTATTTCTCCTGATGGTTTTGCAATTAGACCTCTCATACCCGCTAATTGTTTCATTTGTGCTGCTGAACCTCTAGCACCGCTATCTGCCATCATGAATACTGAATTTATTTTTAAGCCATCAGAGGTTTTTTCTGTAGCAGAAATTCCTTTCATCAT
>CACNYE010000031.1 GCA_902624515.1 uncultured Pelagibacteraceae bacterium | reverse complement strand
CATTTTTTTGGAAAAATTTAAATTTTGATCCATTGTTTAACGGTAATAATATCTCAAATAATCATGAATTTGATCTTTATTTGAAGCGATTAGGTTACTCATTCAAAAATGAAAGTTACGAGTTTTCAAATTATGTAAGCTTGAGAAATAAGAAGATAAATTTAATTATGGATATTGGACCATCTCCCAATAAAAAATTTTCAAATAAATACCAGGCTGGTGCTCTTTCGTTTGAGTTTGTTTCTAATGGAAAAAAAATACTAACTAACTCTGGATATTTTAATAAAAATACTAATAAACTCAACGATTTATCAAAATCTTCAGCAGTTCATAATGTCTTGGTAATTGATGATAATTCATCCTGTAAATTTAAAAAAAATTCTAATTTAGAATCTGAGCTTAAAGATGGTCTCAAAATAACAAATAAGAGAATTATTAATGAAAAAAACTATTGGAAAATTAATGCAACTCATGACGGATACTTGAAAAAATACAAACTATTTTATGAGCGTCAAATTGAATTTTATCCTGAAAGTAACAAATTAATTGGTAATGAAAAATTGACAGGAAAAAAAATGCTCCCAAATCTTAAATTTGATCTTCGTTTTCACTTAGATCCTTTATCAAAGATAATGAAAACACAAGATAATAAATCTATATTTATAGAATTTAAAGATGAAGGGTGGAAGTTTACTTGTGAAAATTATGAGATTGGTATTGATAATGGTTTTTATTTCGGTAAGAGAAATACTTACACTGAAAATCAAAATATATTTATTTCTGGGATAACAAATACACAGAATAGTTATATAAATTGGGAATTAATTAAAATATAATGAGTAAAATTAAAAGAGCCTTGATTTCTGTATCGGATAAAGAGAACTTAAAACCTCTTTTAACTACATTAAAAAAACATAATATTAAGATTTTAAGCTCCGGTGGAACTTACAAAAAAATTAAAAAACTAAAATTTAAAGTTACAGAAATCTCAAATTTTACTGGATCTCCTGAAATTTTAGATGGCAGAGTAAAAACACTTCATTCTAAAATACATGGGGGAATTTTAAATAAAAGAGGTAATAAAAGACATCTAAAAGATATTAAACAAAATAATATAGAAAATATTGATTTAGTAATTGTAAACTTTTACCCATTTGAAAAAGTGATAAAAAATAAATTGAGTCATCAAAATATCATAGAAAATATCGATATCGGTGGACCAGCTATGGTTCGTGCGGCTGCAAAAAATTATAGCGACGTAACTGTAATTACCTCATTAAATCAATACGATGAATTGATAAATGAACTAAAAAAAAATGATGGTTCAACAAGCTTAGAATTTAGAAAAAAAATGGCTCAAGAGGCTTTTTCTGAAACTGCGTATTATGATTCTTTAATAGCTGATTATTTTAATAAAATAACTAATACTTATTTTCCTCAAAAAAAAATATTTCACTCTGAATTAATCAAAAAACTAAGATATGGAGAAAATCCCCATCAAAAAAGCGCAATTTATTCTCTTGATAATTCTTTGAATTTAAATCAATTACATGGAAAACAACTTAGCTACAACAATTTTAGCGATATTTATGCAGCTTTAACCATTTCAAAATCTTTACCTAAAGATATTGGTGTTGTAATTATAAAACATGCAAACCCTTGTGGTGTATCAATTATTAAAGATAAGTTAAAATGTTATCAATCTGCCTTAGCATGTGATCCAATTAGTGCTTTTGGTGGGATAGTTTCTTTCAACTTTAAAGTTGGGCCCAAATTAGCTTTAGAATTAAACAAGATTTTTTTAGAAGTTATAGTGGCTAATAAATTTGACAATGAAGCCATTAAAATTTTAAAAAAAAAGAAAAATATTAGACTAATTGATGCAAGTAACTTTGTATTAAATAAAAATTATAAGATATATTCCTCAAATAATGCCATTTTATTACAAAATGAAGATAAATTAAAATTTAGTCACAAAGATTTTAGAATTGTTTCAAAAATTAAACCTAATGCAAAGCAGATGAAAAATTTGATTTTTGCTTTTAATGTATGTAGGTATGTTAAATCTAACGCAATTGTCTTAGCTTGTAATAACAGCACTGTAGGTATTGGTTCAGGTCAACCAAGTAGATTAGACAGTTGTCAAATTGCTATAAATAAAATGAAAAAATTTGTAAATCCATCTAAAGAAATTGTTGCCGCATCCGATGCTTTTTTTCCATTTGTTGATGGAATAGAAAAATTAATTCAATCCGGAGTTTCAGCAGTTATACAGCCATCAGGATCAATTAATGACAAAAATATAATCAGATATGCAAATGATACTAACACTATACTTGTTTTTTCAAAGACAAGACATTTTAAGCATTAATAATTTTATCAATCTTCGCAGCTAATATAAAATCGTTTTCTGATAAACCTTTTATTGCATGTGTGTTTATTTTAATCTTAGCATAACCCCATCCAAACATAATGTCGGGATGATGTCCTTCTTCTTCTGATATTTTACCAACTTGATTAACAAAATTTTGACTTTCAATAAAATCTTTAAATTTAAATTCTTTTTCTAAAAAAAAAATTTCCTCTTTGTCTTTAATTAATGACCAACCATCAACTTTTTTTTGATATTTATGAATTTCAGAAATATCAAAAGGTATTACTCCACCCTCACAAGGCACACATTTTTTATCTAGTAAATCATTCATAAATTTGGAGCGGGCAAAGGGGGTCGAACCCTCGACCTTCTCGTTGGCAACGAGACGCTCTACCACTGAGCTATGCCCGCATAAAAAATATTATAGTTAGCTATTTTTTTTAATTCAAGCAATATTAAATATGCTATAATTATTATTAGAATGAAAAAAGAAGATTTACCAAAAAAGATAGCTGTATTCCCATTAAGCAATTTCATTATTTTTCCTAGAACTACTGTGCCTCTAAATATTTTTGAACCAAGATATATTGATATGGTCAATGATTGTATGAAATCTGGTAAATTGATTGGCATGATACAACCTAAAAATAATCAAAATGAAAATAGAAATATTCCAGATTTGTATGAAATAGGGTGCATGGGTAAAATAACAAGCTTTAAAGAAATTGAGGACAAACGTTTTTTAATTGAGCTAAGGGGATTGATAAGATTTCAAATAATAAAAGAAATAAATTCTAGTAAAGAATATAGAGAATGTGAAATAAATTTTGAGAAGTTTCATGAAGATCTAATTGATAAAAAAGAGGATATAAAATTTTCTGATTTAGAAATTATTTTTAAAGATTTAAAAAATATATTTGAAAGAAAAGGATTTATAATTAATTGGAAAGCATTAGAAAAACAAAGCCTTGATGAAATTATCAATGCTCTAGCTATGGCTTCACCATTTACTTTAGAAGAAAAACAAGTGCTTTTAGAAGCGCAAAATTTAAAATTAAGAAAATCAAAAATAGCAGATATATTAACTACCTATACTTTTGATCAATATCATAACACTACAGTTCAATAATTTTAAACAACAATGCCTTTGTTTGCAAATTTTGTAGCTAGTTTATTTATTATTTGATTTTTTCCTAAAAATTTTATCGTTTTATTTAAATTGTAATTATTAATTTCAGACTCAAATTTGAAAAATTCATATAAGAAATCTATTCCTTGCGAAAAAAGATAATTTGTATGTCTACTTCTTTTTTCAAAATCTATACAAATTGAACTATTTAATTCTAATCCATTTTTTATTCTAACATCTATTATATCTAGTATTTCTTTAATATCTCTTAAAGTCATATTAAATCCTTGGCCCGCATGAGGATGTAATTTATGCAATAAATCACCAAAAGCCAAAATATTTTTATAATAGTAAGACCTTAAATTTGATGAATAAATTTCAAAACTCTTTGGATCATTAATTTTTAAAATTTGATATTTTTTATTATATCTTTTAATCAAATTTGAAAGATCAATCTTTTCTAAACCTCTAATTGAATAAACTATAGATGTTTCTTTTTTAGATAT
>CACNYE010000030.1 GCA_902624515.1 uncultured Pelagibacteraceae bacterium | reverse complement strand
AAATTCAAAAGTAAATGTAGAAAATATCAATCTATACTTAAAAAAAAAACTTTTTTTAGATTATGTATTAGTAAATTATTCTGATGACGAAAAAAATTACTTTAGAAAACCTAACCCAGGAATGATATTTTTTGCAAAAAAAAAATTTAATTTGGATTTAGAAAAAAGTTATGTAGTAGGAGATAGATGGCGTGATATCGATGCAGGTTTTGCGGCTAACTGCAAAACTATTTTTATTGATAAAAATTACGATGAAAAACTTAATCATGAACCAAATTTTAGAGTAAAAAATTTCAAACAAATATTAAGATATATTAAATAGATGAAAATATTAGTTACTGGAGCAGCAGGTTTTATAGGCTTTCACCTTTGCAAAAAACTAATTGAAAAAAAGAAAAATGTTATAGGAATAGATAATCTAAATGATTATTATTCTGTAAAATTAAAAAAAGATAGGATTAAATTTTTAAAAAATAGTAAATTTAAAAAATATTTTAAATTTAAAAAATTAGATATTAAAAGATCAAATGAACTCAATAATTTTTGTATTAGTAATAAGATTGATATCATAATACATATGGCAGCCCAGGCAGGAATAAGATATTCCTTAGAAAATCCAAAAGATTATCTTGAAAATAATGTGGGGGGTTTATTCAATTTAATGGAGGTTGCTAGAAAAAATAAAATTAAAAAATTTATTTTTGCTAGTTCTAGTAGTATATACGGCTCTAACACCAAAGCACCTTTTAAAGAAAATTTTGATACCAGTAATCCATTACAATTCTATGGAGCTACTAAAAAAGCTGGTGAAGTTTTTTTAAAAACTTATAATTATTTATATAATTTTCCTACTGTATGTTTAAGATTTTTTACAGTGTACGGCCCATGGGGAAGACCAGATATGGCTATTTTTTCTTTTACTAAAAATATACTCTCAAATAAAAAGATTAATATATTTAACAATGGAAAGCTTATTAGAGATTTTACTTACATTGATGATATTGTTGATGGAATAATTAAATCATTAACAAAAAAAAACAAAGATTTTAAAATATATAATTTAGGAAATCAAAAACCTATAAAATTGATGTATTTGATTAAATTGTTAGAAATTAATCTTAAAAAAAAGGCAAAAATTATATTTTCGAATTACAAAAAAACAGAAATGACCAAAACACATTCAAGCAATAAAAAAGCTTTAAAAGAATTAAATTATAGACCTAAAATAAAAATAGAAAAAGGTTTAAAAAAATTTACTGAATGGTATTTAAATTATTATGGAAAATAAAGTATTTATTATTGCAGAAATCGGCTGGAACCATATGGGCAATATGCGTTTAGCAGAAAAAATGATCAGCTCGGCAAAAAAAGCGGGTGCAGATTTTTGTAAATTTCAAACTTGGAAAGTTAGAAGATTGGTAAAAGGATCATGGGACATTGACGGGAGAAAACAAATTTATGATAAAGCAGAATTAACTGATGAAAAACATTATAAGCTTAAAAAAATCTGTAAAAAATATAATATAGGTTTTTTCACTTCAGTATTTAATTTGGACGATCTCCCTTTATTAAGAAAGATTAATAAAAAAATTATTAAAATTCCAAGTCATGAAATTTATAATATTCAATTGATTTCTAAATGTTTAAAAAACTTTAATAAGGTTTTGATATCAGTTGGTGCCTCAAAGTGGCATGAAATTAAAAAAATTACTAAACTTAAAAACTTTAAAAAAAAGGCTATTTTAATGCATTGTGTTTCCAGTTATCCGTGTGAACCAAATAATTTAAATTTCAAAAAATTTGAAAATATAAAAAAACTAAGTCCAATATATGGATATAGTGGACACTATAATGGTATAGATGATGCCATTGTTGCTATAAGTAACGGTGCAAAATATATTGAAAAACATTTTACAGTTAACAAAAAACTTCCAGGAAGAGATAATAAGTTTGCTATATTACCTAGTGACATGATGAAGATTTCAAAGTTTAGAGATTTCTATAATGAAAGCTTTAAATTTAAAGGATTAAATGTTCAAAAGTGTGAGATGGATATATATAAAAACTACAGAGGGAGATGGAGTGGAAAATAAAAAAAAAAGTGATCTAAGTGTAATTTTAAGAACTAAAAATGAAGAAAAATGGATTGGATATGCTATTCAATCAATCTTAGACAATCTCTACAAACCAGAAATAATAATAATTGATAATAATTCTAAAGATCAAACTCTTGATATTATAAAACATTTTATTCAAGAGCCTCATCTTGAAAAAACTGTATCAAAGTATACAAATATTAAAATCTTTTCAATAAATGATTATTCTCCAGGTAAAGCTTTAAATTTTGGAGTTAAAAAATCAACTAAAAAAAATATAATGATAATGTCAGCTCATTGTATTTTAAAAAAAATAAATTACGCAAAACATATAAAAGATCTTAAAAAATATGTTGGAATATTTGGTAAACAGAATCCAATTTGGAATGGAAAAAGAATTACTAAAAGATATATTTGGAGCCATTTTGTTGATAAAGAAATAAAAAATATGTATTCAAAATTAGAGAATAGGTATTTTTTTCACAATGCAATATCATTGTTTCAAAAAAAAATATTATTAAAATATCCATTTCAGGAAAAACTTGCCGGAAAAGAAGATAGATATTGGGCAAATAGAATAGTTAAAAAAAAAATGAATTACTTATATGATCCAGGTATTGAGGTAGATCATCAATATACCGTAAACGGAAATACTTGGAAGGGAATAGGTTAAGGTTAATTGCAAAAGAAAAAAAAATCAAAAATACTATGCATTATATTAGCGCGGAGTGGATCAAAAACAGTCAAAAATAAAAACATAGCAAAGATTAATGGCAAACCATTGATTTGGTACACAATCAAAGAAGCTCTGAAAAGTAATGTTTTTGATGAAATTTTAGTATCAACTGACTCTAAAAAGTATAGAAAAATAGCTATCAAATTTGGTGCTAAGGTACCTTTTTTAAGGCCAAAAAAATTATCTACTGCAAAAACTAAAGCTGTTGATTGCCTTAAGTTTACCTTAAAAAAATTTGAAAAAATTACCAATAAAAAATATCAGTTTATTGTTGAATTGATGATTACAAATCCACTTAAAAACTATTTAGATATTCAGAGAGTTGTAAAAAAACAAATACAAACTAAAGCAGACTCTGTAATTGCTGTTCACCAAGTAATAGATGGTCACCCAATACGTGCAAAAAAAATAATTAATGGAAAAATAAAAGATTTTTGTTTAAAAGAAATACCTGAAACACATAGACAACAATTAAAACCAAAAGCTTATTTTAGAAGTGGTTCAATTTATTCAATGCGAAGAGAAATGCTATTAAAAGGAATTCGCTATGGTACCAAAAATAGTATTGCTTATATTCTTCCTAAAGAGAGAATAATCAATATTGATGAAAAAATAGATTTTGAATTTGCAAAGTTTTTAATTGAAAATAAGAAAAGATGAATAAATCAATATTGATAACTCCACAAGCATTCTTATTATACAAGAATCAAATTCAAAATAGATACAAAAAATATCAATTTAGGTTTGTAAAAGGACCAATTAATAATAAAAAAAAATTAAGCGATTATCTAAGAAATGTTGATGCATGTATTATCGGCTCAGAAAAAATTAATCATAAAGTTTTAAAAGATCAAAAAAAAATCAAAGCTATTTGCAGGTTTGGCACAAATATTGAAAATATAGATTTAGATCTTTGTAAAAAAAAAAGAATTAAGATTTTTTATTTGAAAAAAAATATTAATGCCAAAGCAGTTGCTAGACATACTTTAGCACTACTTTTAGGCATCACTAATAATTTAAAATTTTATAATTCTATATCGAAAAAAAATATTTGGATAAGAAAAAAAAATATTTCTCCATTTGAGACTAAAATAGGTATTATTGGAATGGGTAGTGTAGGCAAGATTTTTTTTGGTTACTTAAAAAAATTAGAATTTACGATAAATTATTTCTCAAGATCAGTTAAAAAGAATGTAAAAGCAAAATATTATAGTTCATTAGAAAAATTGATAAAAAACTCTGATATATTAAGCATTCATTTGCCATCAACTAAAAAAACAAAAAATCTTTTTTCAAAGAAAATATTGAGACTTTTCAAAAGTAAAATTTTAATTAATACATCAAGAGGTGATTTGTTAGATGAAAAAGTTTTATATACTTTACTAAAAAATAACTATATTAAGTTCGCTGCATTAGATGTTTTTGTTAATGAACCGACAATTAAACTATCAAAAAAAATAAGAAACTTGAATAATGTTTTGTCAACTTGTCATGCTAGTTTTTATGACGATCGGACAATAAAAAAAATGATTTTCAAATCATTAGAAAAATTAGATTTATAGGCTTTAAATGAAAAAAAGATTATTAGTTATGACTCCTATAAGTCATATAAATGGACTTGAGAAATTATTAAATAAATATTTTAAGTTAGATATAATTGAGAATCCAAGCAAAAATCAAATATTTAAAATAATACATAATTACGAAATTATTTTTACAAACCCAAATATGAGCAAAGTTTTTTTATCTAAAAAATTACTTGAAAAGGCCAATAAACTTAAAATTATTTGCACCGCATCCACTGGCACTAATCATATTGATATGGTTTTTTCTAAAAGTAAAAAAATACAAATATTAAGTCTAAGAAGTAATAAGAAAATAATTAACAAGATATCCTCAACAGCAGAACATGCTCTTACTCTTATAATGTCAAAAATAAGAAATGTTAATGAAGCAGCTTTATCTGTTAAAAAAGGAAATTGGGATTATCGTCCTTTCATAGGAAGACAAATGAATAATCTCAATATTGGGATTATTGGCTACGGAAGATTGGGAAAAATGTTGACTAGATATTTATCACCATTGGTGAAAAAAATATTAATATACGAAAAAAATTTTAAAATAAAAAATTTAAATAAAAAAATTTTACAAGTTTCATTAAAAAAACTTTTAACTATTTCAGATGTGATTTCATTACATATTCATGCAGATCAAAAAAATGTTAATTTTATAAATAAAAAAAGATTACGTTTAATGAAAAAAGATATACTGATTGTAAATACTTCGAGAGGAGAAATAATAAATGAACTTGATTTAGTAAATTTTTTAAAAAAAAACAAAGGTGCAAAATATTCAACAGATGTTTTAAAGGGTGAAATTTTAAATAAATTTGAAAGTGAAATTTTTAAAT
>CACNYE010000029.1 GCA_902624515.1 uncultured Pelagibacteraceae bacterium | reverse complement strand
AAAAATATGGTGTGCCAGACAGTCAAATGCTTTTAGTTGAAGGTGAAGTTGGTATTTTAGCAGCAATGAAAGCTGGAAGAGCTGATGTTGCAGTACAAACATTCTTTGGTGCAAAGGAGCATGAGAAGAAAACTAATGGTAAGTTTGAAGTAACTGATCCAAAATTAATGCCAAAAGAAACTTTAAACGTTGTGGGAATTGGTTTTAGAAAAACTGATGATAAGTTTAGAGAGGCATTTAATGCTGCTTTAGCTAAGGTTATGGCGAATCCTGCTAAAATGTTGAAGAGAGCCGGAGAGTATGGGTATGATAAAGCTCAACTTCCTCCGCCAGACATGAGTACCGAGTGGGCTTGCTCAACTAAATAATAAATATTATTAATGAATTAAACCAGGCAACTTAAGTGTTGCCTGGTTTTTAAAATTTAAAGGTATTATTTTGACATATTTTGAATTTTTAAATGAACATGGAATAACTCTTTTACTTGGAACAGTAACAACCGTGAAAGTTCTTGTTTGTTCAATGATTCTTTATGTAATCATTTCTATGATATTTGGTTTGATGAGGCTTTCAAAAAACCCAGTCATACAAGGTATAGCTACTGTATATATAGAATTTTTTAGAGGGACATCTCTTTTGGTACAATTATTTTGGGCGTACTATGTCTTACCTTTTTTTGGAATATCTCTAGAAGCTTTTACTGCAGGTGTTGTAGCTTTAGGTTTGAATTTCGGAGCATATGGTGCTGAAATAGTTAGAGCTGGAATACTAGCAGTTCCTAAAGGGCAATGGGAGGCTGCTCATTCATTAAATTTTACTCCGGCGAAAAGAATTAAAAGAATTATTATTCCTCAAATATTTCCAATAATATTACCACCTGCAGCAAATTTAACAGTAGAGTTATTAAAAGCCACTGCATTGGTAGCATTAGTTACCGTGGTTGATCTTACTTTTGAAGCAAAACAAATTAACTCAATAACATGGTTATCTGCACAATGTTTTGGAACAGCATTACTTATCTATTACATAATGGCTAGATTTGCATTGGTCCCATTTTTAAGATGGTTGGAAGTTCTAGCAGCTAGAAAAGTTGGAAAGGAGAAAATTTAAATTATGGAAATGGGTTGGAGATGGGATTTTACTTATGAAATATTGCCTCAAATGGCAATTGCAACACTAAATACTATTCTTGCAGCTGGTGTAGGTTATGCAATCGCCTTGATTGTTGGATTATTTTTTTTATTAGCACAAAGAACACCATCTAAAATATTTAATTGGGTTAACAGAGAAATAGTTGAGTTTATAAGATCGACTCCATTATTAATTCAATTATTTTTTGTATATTTCGTATTACCACAGTTCGGTATTACTTTATCTGCGTGGGTATGTGGAATGATTACTATTGGTCTTCACTTTGGAACATACATGTCAGAAGTATATCGAGGAGCGCTTGAGGGAGTTCCAAAGACGCAATGGGAAGCATGTAGAGCTTTAAATTTTTCCACAATTTATACTTATAGAAGAATAGTTCTTCCTCAAGCATTTCCTATAGCCATACCAGGAATGGGAAATTATTTAGTTGGAATATTTAAAGATACACCTCTTTTATCAACAATTGGTGTAGCAGAATTATTCCATGCGGCCACAGCAGTTGGTGGCTACAATTATAGATATTTAGAACCTTATACTTTAGTAGGTATTATATTTTTAACATTATCGATTCCTGCAGCTATGTGGGTTAGAAAACTTGAAAGAGATGTTAATATATCTCAAGGAAAAATTAAGAAATAGATTATGGCCAAAAATGATACAGATGAAATTATAGTTAAGTTTGACGAAGTAACCAAACAATACGGTGATCTAGTCGTTTTAGATAAACTTAATCTTGAAATTAAAAAAAATGAAATGGTTTCAATTATAGGCCCATCTGGTTCAGGAAAAACAACAGTGTTAAGAGTTTTAATGACCTTAGAAAAGATAAATGGTGGGGTAATACATTTAGACGGAGAGCCTTTAACACACATGGACTCAAATGGAAGTATAGTTGAGGCAAATGAAAAATATTTAAGAGAAAGAAGATCAAAAATAGGTATGGTGTTTCAACAATTTAATTTGTTTCCGCATATGACAGCTTTACAAAACTGTATTGAAGCTCCAGTTGAGGTATTAGGTATGAGGAAAGAAGAGGCAGAAGAAAGAGCTTTAGAATTATTAGAACTTGTTGGTTTGACAGATAAGAAAGATCAACATCCAAGTAGATTGTCAGGTGGTCAACAGCAAAGAGTAGCAATTGCAAGAGCACTTGCCATGAGACCTAAGGTAATGCTTTTAGATGAAATTACCTCAGCGTTAGATCCAGAAGTTGTTGGAGAAGTTTTAAATGTTATTAGGTCTTTAAATAAAGAACATAATTTAACTATGATAATGGTTACCCATCAGATGGGTTTTGCTAGAGAAATATCTGATAGAGTATGTTTTTTTAATGAAGGAAAAATTTTTGAACAAGGACCTCCCGAACAATTATTTGGGGATCCGCAAAATGAGAGAACAAAACAATTTTTACACGCGGTGCTTGATGCGAATTAATTCATTGAATTTAATAATCTAAACAGAGAAGCAAAAATTCCGTAACCTGAAAGCTCAATTGCGAGAACAATAATGATAATTAGAATTAAATTTTTATTCATCTAGTAAATACAAAAAGTAATAAAAGTATCCAAAAAAAAGCATAGTAATAGTAAATATATTTTTTTGTGAAGTTGTAAGTAATAGGGTTATGTATTTTTTTAGTTTTTTTTCTTTTTTTAGTCATCTGCGTGAACTTTTTCATCCTTTTCATGTTTTTCTTGTGCTGCAATAGTATATTTTGCAACTGGCCTAGCCATTAATCTTTTTAAACCAATTGGTTCTGCAGTGTCTAAACAGTAACCATAAGTATCTTCTCTAATTCTTGCTAAAGCTTTGTCAATTTCTGAGATTAATTTAATTTGTCTATTTATAGCTTTCATTTCTACATTTTTGTCTGTGTATGAACTTGCCTGATCAACAATGTCTGCTGAAATGCTATTATCGTCCATACTTCCATTGTATAGAGCTTCATTATTTGATTTAATTAATTCTTTCTTCCATTCCTGAAGTTTCATTCTGAAAAAAACCTTATGCTTTTCACACATATATTTCTCTGTATCTTTTGGAATATAAGTTTTAGATATTTTAATTGGACCTTTGGCTATCTCTTTAGCTTTTACAACTTTTACCTTTTTAGGAGTTTTAATTTTTTTTGAAACTTTTTTTTTAGCTTTAGTAGTCTTAGGCATAATTCATTTTTGAATTCGGGGCAGTATATTCGGCAAATTGTTAGTGTCAAGCCAGCTGAATTATTGTAAATATTAAATAATAATGAGTATTTATAGCAAAAATATAAATAATATATTTTTTATTTTTCTAATTTCACATTTAATTATTTGGACAGTGATTCCATCTATAACCAATAATAACTTACCTCTTGATACAATAGAGGCATTAGCTTGGGGCAGTAATCTTGATTGGGGATTTAATAAACACCCTCCAATGAGTGCTTTTTTTTCAGAATTATTTTTTAATATTTTTGGATCACATGACTGGGCATATTATTTGTTAAGCCAATTATTTGTTATAATTAGTTTTTTTTATGTTTTTAAATTTGCTGATGAAATATTTAAGGACAGATTATTAAGTTTAATATCTATATTTTTACTTGAAGGAATATATTTTTTTAATTTCACAACTCCTGAATTTAATGTCAATGTATGCCAATTACCATTTTGGTCATTAACTGTTTATTATTCTTGGCAAATTTATAATAAAAAAGATATTAGATTTTCAGATTGTTTTTTGGTTGGTTTATTTGGTGCAATTGGATTTTTATCTAAATATTTATTTGCTTATTTATTGTTATCAATTTTTATTTTGTTTATTTATTTGTTTCTAAAAAAAGAAAAAAAATTCGATTTTAAATATGTAATAATTGTTGAAATTTTTATCGTTGTTTTAGTACCCCATATTATTTGGCTTTTTCAAAACGATTTTATTACAATTTTTTATGGTCTTAAAAGATCAGGTCTAGAAGATACAAATATTTTAAATCATGTAAAATTTCCAACTATATTTCTTTTTAAACAAATTGGAATTCTAATACCTTTTTTTATTATGAATTGGTTATTGATTAAAAATGTTGAATTTAAAATTAATTTTAAAGACAAAAAATTGATATTTTTAATTTTTATTAATCTGTTACCAATAATTTTAATTTTTATAACATCACTGATTACTGGTTCAAAAATTAGAACTATGTGGATGACCCCTTTTTATTTATTTTTTGGAGTTATGAGTGTTTATTTAATAAAATCTAAAATTAATACAAAAAAAATTAAATCATTCCTTTATTGTTTCTTATTTCTATTTTTCTTATCTCCTTTACTCTATGCTTATGTATCAGTTTCAGAAACTGATAAAAGAACTGATTATCCTGGAAAAGATATTGCAAAAAAGGTTCAATTGGTTTGGGATCAAGATTTTAATAAAGAAATAGAATTCGTAATTGGAAATGAATGGAAAGCAGGAAACCTTTCTTATCATCTAAAATCAAGACCTAAATGGGAAGGATTTATTACAGATGAGGTATTTAATATTGTTGATGAATATCTTTGTATTGATGATGTTTGTATTGGGACTTATAAATAAGATCTATGAGTAATTTCGACCCTATAGTTAATTTTATCAATAAGTCTCCCAAAACAGAGTTACACCTACATATTGAAGGTAGTTTAGAGCCTGAATTGATGTTCAAACTATCAAAAAGAAATAAAATTGAAATTCCATTTAAATCAGTTGAAGAAATAAGATCTGCTTATAATTTTACTAACTTAGACTCTTTTTTAAAAATTTATTACGAAGGATCAAATGTTCTAATTACTGAAGAAGATTTTTTTGATTTGACTTGGGAATATATTTTAAGATGTAAGCAAGATAATATTGTACATACAGAGATATTTTTTGACCCACAATCTCATTTACCTAGAGGAGTAAGATTTGAGATTATTATAAATGGTATTTATAAAGCTTTAAAAAAAGCAGAAAAAGATTTTGGCATTACCTCTAAAATTATAATGTGCTTTTTGAGACATTTAGATGAAGATTCATGTTTTGGAGTATTAAAAGAAGCGTGTAACCACAAAGATAAAATAATTGGAGTAGGATTAGATTCCTCAGAAAAAGGGAACCCACCAACAAAATTTAAAAAATTATTTGAAAATGCAATCAAAGAAGGCTTCTTAACAGTCGCACATGCTGGAGAAGAGGGTCCACCTGAATATATTTGGGATAGTTTAGACCAATTAAAAGTAAAAAGAATTGATCATGGTGTTCAATGTTTAAAAGATGAAAAGTTAGTTGATAAATTAAAAGATAGTCAAATTCCATTAACGGTTTGTCCATTATCTAATGTTAAATTATGTGTATTTGACAAACTTG
>CACNYE010000028.1 GCA_902624515.1 uncultured Pelagibacteraceae bacterium | reverse complement strand
AATTTTTGTTGACTCACTTAAACAATATAAAACTTATATATTCTACTGTCCATATAAGAGAGTTGGCAACCAAAGAGCAATCTTAGGAAAAATTATAATTAAAACTAATCCAAAAACCTGAAGCACCATAAATTGCATCATTCCATAATAAATATCCTTGAGATCCCATTCTGGTACCACACCTTTTAAAAAATAAGCAGAAAGTGCTACCGGAGGTGAAAGCCAGGCGGTTTGAAGATTGACTGCAACCAATATTGCAAACCAAGTTAGATTAAATCCTAATGCTTCAATTAATGGTAAAATTATTGGAACTATAATCATTACAATTGGCACCCATTCCAATGGCCATCCAAGTAAAAATATCATAACCATTACCATTGCTAAAATTAAATATTTATTCATTTCTAATCCCAATAAAAACTCTGTTAACAAAGTGGGTGTTCCTAATCTTGCAAAAACAGCACCAAAAAAATTAGAAGCCGCTACTAAAACCATAATTAGAGCAGTAATTTCCAAAGTTTTAACTAATGCTTCTTGTAATTTAGGAAGTGTTAATTTTTTATAGGCTAATGAAAGAATTAATGCTCCCATTGCACCGCAACCCGCAGCTTCTGTTGGAGTAGCAAAACCAAATAAGATACTTCCTAATGCGGCAAATACTAAAGCCGCTGGAGGAACCAAACCTAAGAAAAATTCTATCCAAACATCTTTCATACTAGCAGCTCTCATATCCTCAGGAATAACTGGTCCTAATTTGGGATTTATCATACATCTAATTGTGGTGTAACCTGCATATAGACTTGCAAGAAGAATTCCAGGTAAAATAGCTGCAGCAAATAAATCTATCACAGGAATTTCCATTATAGGTCCCATCACAACAAGCATAATACTTGGTGGAATTAATATTCCTAAAGTTCCACCAGCTGTAATAGTTCCTGCTGCAAGCCTAACATCATAACCTGATCTATTCATAGATTTTGCTGCCATAATTCCAAGAATTGTTACTGAGGCCCCAACGATACCAGTTGCTGCTGCAAATATTACAGAAACAAACAAAACTGCGTAATAAAGCGAACCTTTTACTTTTGCTAACATCATTTGAAAAGCTGAAAATAATCTTTCCATAAGTCCAGCTTGTTCCATCATAATTCCCATAAAAACAAAGAGTGGTACGGCGGCAAGTGTTTGTTCTGTCATAACCATAGAAAATTGGAGGGTCATTAAATAGAAAACTAATTTTCCAAATCCCAAATAACCAAATACAAAGCCTAAAAAAATTAAGGTAAATGAAATTGGGAAACCAACAAATATCGCAAAAAGCATTACTCCAACTAGAATGAAACCTAAGATTGCTGGATCTATAAACTCAGCTATCATTTAGTTTCTCCAGGCCACTCACCTTTTTTTGCTGCCCAATAACTTTTGAATAATTCTGAGACACCTTGAATAAGTAAAAATATTATACCAATAAGTAAGCAAGTTTTAATTGGCCACATATAGGGCATCCAAGTAGTGTCCATACCCCTCTCTCCTCTTTGAATTGACTCTCCAACAAATCCTATTGTCATATAAAGAAAAACAATAAGACCTGGAAAATAAAATAATAAATACAACCAAAAATCTATCAGACCTTGATTCTTAGTTTTAAAATTTCTATATAAAAAATCTGCTCTTATATGAACTCCTCTTGAGAGAGCATAACCAGCACCCAACATAAAAAGTGCTCCATATAAAAAACGACTTATATCATAAGCCCAAATAGTTGGGGCTAAAAATAATTTTCTTGCAAGAACTTCATAAGTCATTGCAAAGATTAGTGGCATTAATATCCAACAAACAATATTACCAATCCACTTGCTAAATTTATCAATACCTATAATGGTTTTCGCCATCCATAATGGCATTTCCTCTGGCATTTTTCCCGAACCACCACGCCTTTCGGCAATCATTTCATCTGATATATCTAGTTTCCCTGGTTCGTCTGCCATAAAATTTTAGTTAAAAAAATTAGAGCGGACTTCAAAGTCCGCTCTAATTAAATCAATATTAATTACTGATTACTTTAATGTTGCTGCGTGAGCCATTCCTAGCTTCGCATTTGACATTTGAGCACCACTCCAGAATGGAACAGCAATATCAGCAAATGCTTTCATCGAATTATAAACTTCGTTAAAGAATTTATTTTCTTTGGCATTCTTATTTAAAGAAGCTTTTGCTGCAGCCATATATTCTGTGAAATAATCTGAAGGAGTGTCTTCAAGAATTACCCCATGTTTAGTAGTTAGCTCTTGTAATGCTTTTCCGTTTTCATAGATTCTGTAACTTAAAGATTTAGCTAATGATGCATTAGCAGCGACTTCAAGAGACTTCTTCTCGTGATCACTCATAGCATTATAAGTTTTTCCAGTAATATAAAAGTCAGCATTTACTACTACTTGGTGTAAACCTTGTAGATAATAGTGCTTTAATACTTTTTGGAAACCAAATGTTAAATCTGGTTTTGGACAACACCATTCAGCAGCATCAATAGTTCCTGCTTCAAGAGCTGGTAGAATATCTCCACCACCCATTGCAACAGATGCTATACCGATGTCCTTATAAGTTTGTCCTGGAATTCCTGGAGGCGTTCTGAATTTATATTTTCTAAAGTCAGCCATATCTTTAATTGGTTTTGGAAACCATCCTAAAGCCTCTGGTCCAACTGGTTGAATCATAAATCCTTTAATATCTCTTCCCATTTCTTTCCAAAGTTGGTCGTACAACTCTTTACCACCACCATATTGAAACCAAGATAAGAAAGCGATATTGTCTATACCTACACCACCACCAGCTACTGGCGAACCAAATAACATAGCTGCAGGGTGATCTCCTGACCAATAGTGAGTCCATGCGAAGCCACAATCAATCAGACCTTTGTCAACAGCGTCTAAAGTTTCTTTAACACCAACAACAGCTCCAGCTGGTAGAATTTCAAACTTAAGAGATCCACCTGTTAAAGTTGTTACAGTGTCAGTAAAATCTTTTAACATTTTTACTTCATCAGCTTTAGTGTTAAGAACTGTCTGACATTTAAGTGTTTTTGCTGCATTAGCACTTGATGTAAATCCAAGTACCATTACAAATGCAAACAACATTGAAATGATTTTTTTCATTATTAATCCTCTCTGTAGTTAATTATAACGATTGCATACAATCAGAAAAATAAAGCTGGCACAAGTGACAATTGGTGAATATGAGTGTAAAAGCATTAAATAATATTAATTAAAAAAAGATTCAACTATTGATGGAAAATTTTGATTATATCATCATTGGCGCAGGTTCTGCAGGGTGTGTGCTTGCTAATAGATTGTCAAAAAATTCTTCTAATAAAGTTTTGTTAATTGAGGCTGGTGGCAAAGATAATTATCCATGGATACATATTCCAGTTGGATATTTTAAAACTATGCATAATCCAAAAGTTGATTGGTGTTTCAGAACAGAACAAGATGAAACCATGAATAATAGATCAATTAGATATCCAAGAGGAAAAACGCTAGGTGGAAGTTCATCAATTAATGGACTTTTATGGATTAGAGGTCAAAAAGAAGATTATGACATTTGGAGACAGCTAGGAAATTCAGGTTGGAGTTGGAATGATGTTTTACCTTATTTTTTAAAATCAGAGAATAATGAATTAGGAAAGAGTGAATTTCATAATGATAGCGGTCCAATCACAGTAGCCAATAAAAAAATTAATCTCAAATTACTTGATGAATTTCAAAATGCAGCTGAAGAATATGGAATACCTAAAACAAATGATTTTAATACTGGAGATAATTTTGGTATTGGTTTTTTTCAATTTACTACAAGCTTCAATAAACTAGGATTAAAACTCAGATGTAGTGCAGCTAAAGGATATTTAAATCCTGTTAAAAAAAGATCTAATTTAAAGATTGTAACTAACGCACATGTGCAAAAAATAAATTTTGAAGGTAAAAAAGCTGTTGGTGTGAATTACTATATTGGTGAGAAAATAAATACTGTTACAGCTAATAAAGAGGTAATTTTATCTGCGGGATCAATTGGATCTCCTCATATATTACAAGTGTCAGGAGTTGGTGAAGTTAACAAACTTAAAAATTTAGGCATAGAGATTATTCACGAATTAAATGGTGTTGGTAAAAATTTACAAGATCATTTGATGTTTAGGCCAGTTTATAAAGTCAAAAATTTAAAATCACTAAATAGAAAAGTCGAGAGTTTATTTGGAAGATTTTTAATGGGGCTTGAATATCTAATTAATCAGAGTGGACCTGTGACAATGGGTGCTAGCCAAGTTTGTGGATTTGTTAAAAGCGATCCTTCGAGAGCCACTCCTAATTTACAATTCCATGTGTCTCCTGTTAGCACAGACATATTAGGTGTAACGCCAATGCATGATTTTGAGGGAATTACTCCAACTGTCGCAAATATTAGACCTACAAGCAGAGGTGAAATAAATATAATAAGTAGTGATAGTAGAATTTATCCTAAAATTAAGATGAACTATTTGTCGACCGAAGAAGATAGGAAAGTTGCCGCTCAAGGATTAAAGATAATAAGAAAAATAATGTTAGAAACTAAAACGTTTAAACAATATGAGCCTAAAGAATATAGACCTGGCGTTCATATTACTGATGATGAAGAACTAGTTAAAGCTGGCTCCGACTTCACTCAAACTATTTTCCATCCTGTAGGCACATGTAAAATGGGTCAAGACGATATGGCTGTAGTTGATGAAAAATTAAAAGTTAAAGGAATTGATAATTTAAGAGTAATCGATGCTTCAATCATGCCAAACATAACCTCAGGT
This sequence comes from uncultured Pelagibacteraceae bacterium, assembly GCA_902624515.1. GTDB lineage: Bacteria > Pseudomonadota > Alphaproteobacteria > Pelagibacterales > Pelagibacteraceae > Pelagibacter. Next base: position 750 of record CACNYE010000028.1, on the reverse strand, counting down.
AACACTAATGCACCAACAATAATGATTGCTGAAAAAGGTGCAGATATGATACTAGGAAATTAATGTTTGCCGATTTATTTACTCCTGAACAATTAGGAATCTTAACTCAAATTATTTTAATTGATTTAGTTTTAGCAGGAGATAATGCAATCATAATTGGAATGGTTGCTTCAAAATTCCCTTTAGAACAAAGAAAAAAAATTATATTTTTTGGAATCGGTGGAGCGGTAGTTTTAAGAATTATTCTTACCTTACTTACAGCATATCTGCTTCAGATAACTGGTTTAAGACTTCTTGGAGGAATTCTTCTTCTTTATATTGTCTATAAACTATACATTGATGTTATCAAAGGTTCAGATCATGAAGAAAATATAAAAGTAGATAATTCAAGTTTTTTAAAAGCAATTTGGACAATTTTACTAGCTGATTTTACAATGAGTCTAGATAACGTTTTAGGCGTAGCTGGAGCTGCTGGTGATCATTATGGTTTGTTAATATTTGGTCTAGCTTTATCAATTATATTAATGGCTTTTGCTGCAACACTAATTTCTAATTGGATCAAAAAATATAAATGGATTGCTTGGGCTGGTTTATTAGCAATTTTAATTGTTGCTATTGATTTGATTTATACAGATATTAAAATATTATTTTTATAATGTATTTAAAAAATTATAATCTTAAAAATAAAACAGCGGTAGTGACAGGTGCTGGAAAAGGTTTAGGAAGAGCTTGTGCGATTGCTCTAGCTGA
>CACNYE010000027.1 GCA_902624515.1 uncultured Pelagibacteraceae bacterium | reverse complement strand
ATTCTTCTTGAGTCAGAAATGATTGAGAAACTTAAATTATTAAAATTATTAAAAGATTCATTTGATAGTGATGGCCTTACCAACGCATTCGATGTTGAATTAAAAAAATTTCTAAATGAAATGAATCCTCAAAGTATTCCTGATAATTTGACTAGTTTTTATTACACAAATATACAAATCAAAGAAAATAAGGAAAAAAGTATCAAATTTAATAATGAAGTGATGCATCAATCAAAGCTTGTGAATTACTTTAATGGAGATTATTCAAAATCTAAAATTGAAAAAGATTTAAATAATTTTTTAAAAAAAATAAAAAAAGATAAAAAATATTTTTTTTCCAAAAAAGATATAATTTTTCTTGAGTCATTAAGATCAGATGGCATTAATATTGATGAGAAATATGACGATTTTTATACAATAAATCCATCTGAAATACCTACTGATATTCAGGTCATGATTAATAATGACGAAAAGGGTGCTGCGTTATTAAGAATTGCAGAGGTCATAGGACAAGATGAACTAGACAGAATTGATGAAGATACTATATATTTTATAATAACTACACTTAATCAATTAAATATTGATTTGATAAGAAATAAGATACTTCTTAAAGTTCTTCCTTTAAAAGTTTAAAAATTAGTTTACTTATAATTTATATGAGTATTAAAAATATCATTACTGTGCCAAGTGAAATACTAAAAAAAATCTCAGAACCAGTTGAAAAAATTGGTTCTAATGAAAAAAAACTTATCAATGATTTATTCGAAACAATGTACAATTCCAAAGGTATTGGTTTAGCTGCAGTGCAAGTAGGAATTCTTAAGAGAATTTTAGTTATTGATGTATCTACAAAAGATGAAAAAAAAAATCCTATTAGCTTTATTAATCCAACTATTAAAAAAGTAAGTGATGAAACCTCAATTTATGAAGAGGGATGTTTATCAATCCCCGAAACTTTTATAGAAATTGAAAGACCCAAAATCTGCGAAGTAGAATATATTGATATTGATGGAAAAAAAAGAAACCTTAAGTGTGATGGTCTTTTGTCAACTTGTATTCAGCATGAAATAAATCATCTAGATGGAAAATTGATTATTGATCATTTATCTAAATTAAAAAAAGATATGATTATAAAAAAAATTTCAAAGTCAAAAAAAAATCCTGATAGAATATTGGTTTAAAAAATGCCAAAGAAAATTATTTTCATGGGTACGCCTATATTTGCAGTGCCAATTCTGAAATCTTTATATCAAAATGGTTATCCAATATCAGTTGTATATACTCAGCCTCCTCAAAAATCTCATCGGGGCCAGAAAATCAATAAATCACCTGTCCAAGGAATTTCGGAAACTTTGAATATAGATTTTAGAACTCCACAAAATTTGAATAAAAATATTCAAGAATATGATTTTTTAAAAAAAATGAATGCAGATCTTGCAATTGTTGTAGCTTATGGACAAATAATACCAAAGCAATTTTTAAATCTAACAAGGAAGGGTTTTATAAATATTCATGCATCTATTCTCCCAAAATGGAGAGGTGCTGCGCCTATCCAAAGATCAATAATGAATTTAGATACCGAAACTGGAATAAGTATTATGAAAATGAATGAGAAATTAGATAGCGGTCCAATAAGCAATATATACAAAATTAAAGTTGATCAAAATTTAAATGCGCAAGAAGTTTCTGAGCAGCTATCGCTTTTAGCAGCTGATAAAATATTAGATAACATAGATGATATACTTGAAAATAAATCAGAGTTTGTTGAGCAGGATCATTCAAAATCAACTTATGCTAAAAAAATTTTAAAAAGTGAGGGTCAAATTGATTGGAATGATGATGCTTCAAAGATTATTGGAAAAATTAATGGTTTGTACCCTTCCCCAGGAGCTTTTTTTAATTTTCATGGTGAGAGGTATAAAATTCTAAAGGCAGAAATTAGTAATGGTATTGGTAAAAATGGTGAAGTTGTATCAGATAATCTTGAAATTGCTTGTGGCAACAACAAGTCTATAAAAATTTTAGAAATTCAAAGAGAAGGAAAAAAAGTACAAAAGGTTGGAGAATTTATGCTTGGATCTCAGATTAGAAAAGGATCTGTAATTACAAATGTTTAAGTATCAAATATTAATTGAATATGTGGGGACAAATTTTAGAGGTTGGCAAATTCAAAAAAAAGGTAAAACAATTCAAGGACTCATTCAAGATAGAATTTCTAAAATATTAAGAGAAAAAATCATTCTTTTTGGTTCTGGCAGAACCGATGCGGGTGTTCATGCCTTAGAACAGTCCGCCCATTTTGAATGTAGAAAGAAGATAATGAATGTTGATAAATTTTTAAAATCAATAAATCATTTTTTAAATAAAGATTTAGTGACAGTTCTTAAGGTCAAAAAGAAAAATAAAAATTTTCACTCAAGATTTTCTGCAAAGATGAGAATATACAAATATGTTATTGTTAATCGTTTGAGTAGACCAGTATTGGATAAAAATAGAGGTTGGCATATTATCAATAATTTAGATTTAAAAATTATGAAAAAAGCAGCAAAAAAATTAATTGGTACAAATGACTTTTCTACTTTTAGGTCTTCAAATTGTAGAGCCAAAAGTCCAATCAAGAGCATGAAGTCTGTTAAAATTAAATCTAAAGATAATAAAATAGAAATAGAATTTCAATCCCAATCTTTTTTGCAACAACAAGTCCGATCAATGGTAGGCTGTCTAAAATATGTAGGTGAAAAAAAATGGACTTTAAAAAAATTTACAAGTGTTATGAATTCTAAAAAAAGAGTTTTATGTGCACCACCAGCACCCCCTGAAGGTCTTTATTTAGCGAGAGTAATTTATTAATTTTTTTTTATTACTCATTGCAAATTTTTTATTAATACGCCATCTAGACTCTTCTCTTACGATATATCCACAACAATTTTTTGATCTACATTTACAAGGAAATTGTTTAAAGTCTTCATCGAAGCCAAATCCATAATCACAAGTAAATTCTTCCCCTTTTTTAATATCCCGTATTGCTGTTATCCATACCTTAAGGCCTTTTCCGTTATAATCACAGTTGTTATTACAGCTATGGTTTACTAGTCCAGCAACATTCCATGAAAAATCTCCATCAAGAGTATACTTTTTATTTAGCGTGAATAAGTAAATAGGTTTCTTGTTATCAAACTTATTTGAGTCATCGACCTCTTTATTTGTAATTATTTTTCCAACGTAATCAATTATTTTTGTACCTTCTTTGATATCTCGTGTTGCGTAAAGACCTCGCCCTTTATTATCAATTTTTGATTTTTTTATTTTGTATAATTTCATATGGCTGATTTACAATGAACTATATATTAATCAATTGAATTCTACCAATGCGTTAACATGTTCATTAGCACTTTCAGCTAAAGCATTTAAATCATACCCACCTTCAAGTATCGAAACAACTTTCCCTTTAGTAAATTTATTAGTAGCTGACAAAGTTCTTTTAGTTATCTCATAGAAATCTTTTGAGTTTAGTTGAAATTGAGCTAATGGATCATTTTTATGTGAATCAAAACCTGCTGAGAATAAAAGAAAATCAGGTTTATATTCTATTAATCTATCTAAAACCCTATCAAATGCATTAAAGTATTGTTCAGAGTTTGTGCCAGCTGGCAATGGTATGTTTAAAGAGTTGTTAAAATCACCTTTATCTTTATCAGTTCCCCCTCCTGGATAAAAAGGATATTGATGAGTAGAAATATATAATGAATTTTTATTATTTCGCATAACATCATAATTTCCATTTCCCCAATGAACATCAAAATCTACACAAGCAATTCTTTTATAATTGTATTTATTTATTAAATAGTTTGTTGCAACCCCAGCATTTGATATGCAACAGAATCCCATTGCTTTGTTCTTTTCAGCATGATGTCCAGGAGGCCTTGCTAAGCAAAAAGCGTTTTTAAATTGATTATTTTCTATTCCATCTATTGCCTTAATTGTAGAACCTGCAGCGTCAAAAACTGCTTTTTTACTTTCAGGCGACACAACTGTATCTCCATCTAAAAACTTAAGACCTTTTTGTGGAAAAGAATTATTTAAATTTTCAATATATTCTTTTGAATGTGTCATTGCTAAAATATCATTAGGAACATCAACCGGGGTTTCCCAAATTAAATCATTTCTTTTTTTTAATTTTTCTTTTATAGCAATTACTCTTTTAGGCTGTTCAGGATGACCGTCACCCGTATTATGTTTTTCATAAGAGTCAGAATTTATAATTGCTGTATTCATTTAAAATAATTTTGTAAAATACTCTCATAAATTTTTGTTAAATCTTTCAAATCTTTCAAAGATACTGCTTCATCAACTTTGTGCATAGTTTTTCCAACTAAACCAAATTCTAAACCAGGTGATATAGCTTTTATAAATCGCAGGTCAGAAGTTCCACCTGTAGTAGATAATTTTGGTTTTATTTTAGTAATCTTTTTTATGATATTTTGTATCATATAAGTAGTTTTGTTTGGCCTAGTTAAAAAAGCTTCACCTGAGACTCGATAATCAATTTTGAATTTTGATTTATATTTTTTATTAATCTTTATAAAGATTTTATTAAGCCTTTTTTTAATAGAATTTGAAGAATGTTTGTTATTAAATCTAATATTAAATGTTGCTTCTGCTGAAGCAGGAATGACATTGTCTGCTGTGTTATTTATATTTATTTTTGTAACTTCCAAGTTTGTAGGCTGAAAATCTTTTGTCCCTTTATCAAATTTAATATCTTTTATTTCTTTTAAAATATTGACAATAATAGTTGATGGATTATTTGCTCTATGAGGGTATGCAACGTGACCCTGAAGTCCGAATATAGTCAATTTTCCTGTCAAACTTCCTCTACGTCCAATTTTTATCATTTCACCTAATCTATTTGGATTTGTTGGCTCACCCACTAAACAGAAATTAATTTTTTCTTTTTTTCTTTTTAAATATTCTACTACTTTTTTTGTTCCATTCACTGCATCACCTTCTTCATCTCCAGTAATTAATAAACTAATTGATCCATTAAATTTTTTATTTTTAGATAAAAAAATACTTACAGCAGAAACAAAAGCTGCAACTGAGCTTTTCATATCATTTGCACCTCTCCCAATTAAATGACCCTTTTTTATGGATGGTCCAAATGGATTTATTGCCCAATCTTTAATATTACCTGGGGGAACAACATCTAGGTGACCTGCATAACAAAAATTATGTCCTTTTGTTCCCAACCTTGCATATAAATTCTTAACTGGTTTGAAACCTTTTTCCTTAAATTCTAGTATTTTTGTTTTGAAACCAAGATTTTTCAATTTTTTTTCTAAAAATTTCATCACTCCAGCGTCTACTGGAGTAACCGTAGGGAACCTGATTAGCTCTTTAGCTAATTGTAATTCATTAAACTTTTGCATAATTAATCTCTTAAAAGATCATTTAAACTAGTCTTTGATCTAGTTTTTTCATCTACAGTTTTGATAATGACTACGCAATATAAATTTGGTCCACCGGGTTTTTTTGAAGGCAATGTTCCTGGAACTACAACACTACCTGCTGGTATTTCTCCTGATGTAACTTCACCAGTTTCTCTATTAATTATTTTGGTACTTTTCCCAATATAGCAACCCATTGAAACAACACTTCCTTTTCTTACTATGACTCCCTCAACAATCTCAGAAAGAGCTCCAATGAAACAATCATCTTCTATAATAGTAGGTTTAGAGCCAACTGGTTCTAGAATCCCTCCTAGACCTACTCCAGCAGATAAATGACAATTGGCCCCTAATCTTGCACAGCTACCTATCCGTGCTCCCGTATCAACCATACTTTTCTCACCACAATATCCGCCGATGTTTATAAATGAGTTCGGCATTATAACGGCTCCTCTACCAATAAAAGAGCCATTTCTTACTACACAATTAGGAACCATTCTAAATCCTGCTTTCTCGAATTCTTTTTCAGTCCATCCAGCTGTTTTACCTGGCAAGTGTTCAAAATCATTCCATGCATTGTAAGGACCACCTATAATTTTTCTTTTATTAACTCTAAAAGAAAGAAGGATTCCTTTTTGAATCCAATCATTGATCTTCCAATCATTACCCTGAGGTTCAGCAACTGTAATTTTACCCTCATTTAAAAGATGAATAGTTTCTTTTATTGCATCAATAATTGATTTATCAGAATCTTTACTTATTTGATCTTTATTTTCCCAAGCATCATTTATAATTTTTTCTATAGACATAATTTATTGGCTTTTTAATAACCTTATTTCTTTAAGAAATAAAGATAGATTTTCAATTTTGTGTGAAATAAAATCTTTATCAGCATCCATCTTTCCAAAATGTTCATCATTAATTAACCAAACAGTTGTGCAACCTCTTTCATGTCCAATACTAAGATTTTTAGCAATATCTTCTATATAGATAGTTTCTTTAGGATTTATACCAAATTTTTTGACCATTAAATCAAAAG
>CACNYE010000026.1 GCA_902624515.1 uncultured Pelagibacteraceae bacterium | reverse complement strand
AATCATAATCAAGCTCCATTTTTAAATTTATTCATTGGTTTAATGATGAAAATTACCAGTAAATATATAATTGTAATTCAATTAATATACTTAATTTTTGGTTTTTTATCATTTGTATTAATTTATTTTATTTGTAGAGAATTTAATTTTAAAGAAAAAATTTCATTAATAATCACAATTATTTTAATGATATTTCCAACAACAATATTATATGAAAACCATCTGTACAAAGAATATTTAACTTTCTTTTTTTTAGTCTACTTATTTTATTGTACAATTAAATTAAATAGAAATTATGATTCATTTTATTATGTGTTTTTTATATCTTTAAGTTTATCATTATTATGTATTACTAGAGAAACTTTTCATATATATTGGGGTTACTTATTTATTTTTTTAATTATAAAAAATTTTACCTTAAAGAATAAAATCTACTTAATATTAATTTTCACAATTATTGTGAGTCCTTTTTACATTAAAAATTTAATTCTTTTTAATAAATTTGGGCTAAGTGTGGCTGGCGTTTATGAGCATCTTAGTCAAAAAGTGGATTACGTAAAAGAGATGAAAGACCCGAAAAGGCACGTATCATTAAGAAATTATACCTTTGGAACATATGAAAATTATCAAAGATTTAAAAAAAAAGGATCAATTTTATATGACAAGCCACTTAGTTTGCGTGCACATGAATATCAAAAAATACTTAATCATAAAAATAAATTGAATAATAAACTTTTAAATTCTAATACCATTTTTAACGAAGTCTATTTTGAAGTAGAAAAACATAGAAAAAAAGATTTTTTTTTAATATTTAAAGAGCATCCATCATTATTTTTTTTGAATGTATCTAATTCACTACTGAGACATCTTTTTTTTTCTAGTGACTACTTTAGTTTTACTAAGCCAAATGCAGAAAAAATGAAACCGCTGATCAAACTATCAGATTGTATTAAGTTAACTCCCATATGTATTTATGAATTTGATTTTAAAAAAAAAATTAGTTCTATAGGTAAAAACTCTTATTATTCAGTCGATACAGGACTTTTAAGTTATCAAGAAAAAATAATTTATTCTTTTCAACATACAAATTTTTTATTGGTAATCATTTATATTTCATTATTAATTTACTTAATAAAAAATATTTTTTTTGTGAAAAAATTAGATATTATTGATTTTTGGTTGCTTACTTTTGGTTATATCTTTATTGTTTTAATTGTTTTTGAAGATGGAGAAATATCAAGACATCGTTTCCCGTTTGATTATTTATCTTTTTTAATATTTTTAAAAATATCTAATTTTAAATTTTTAAGGAAATAATCTTTTTAGAAAATTAAAAATCCAAATAAAATTAAGCCAGTTGAGGCTGCTGCAGAAAAATATAACTTTTTTCTAGATTCATTTTTTTTATTGGTTTTTATTCTATTTAAAAGAATATTGATATCTGTACTTTTTGCACTAGCTGTAGGATTATCTGTTGTTAAATATCTTGAGATTAACTTATTTCTTACGTTGACAACTGTATTTTTCACGATCGTATTTAAGCACTTTAAGGATAAATTTGCAAATTTTAGCTATAGAGAAAGATAAATTCCTAAAATACCTAAAACTAAAACTAATGATGATAAAATAAAAACATTTTTTTTAAATTCTTTACTTTCAGTCTCTTGAAGCTTTGATTTGAGAATGTTAATATCTACTCTATTTGGTCTTTTTTGTTCAATTTTTAAAGGCTTTTCAGCAACCATAACATCCCTTGGGGTCTCGATGCTAATCTGATTATCTGCAAAGCCTTTATTATTCATTACTTAATCTAAACATTAAATAATCTATAAGACAATTCACCAAAAGTTCAATTTGGGTCACTATTGAATTGACAGGTGCTCAAATTGGGTTTTTACTTACATTTTTAAAATTATGAGCTTACAAGAAATTGATTTTTCAAAAACTCTCACGGACGAACAAGTTTATAATTCTATAATGAATAATTATTCAGATCTGAGCAAAGATTGGATTTTTCATCAATGGAATTGGATGAATAATGTCTACTCTCCATTTAAAGATCATTATAAATACATGATAGTCATTTCATTAGTTGAAAAAACTCTTCACTTTTACGATCAAATGAACATTCAATATACCTTTGATGAATATTATTCAAAATCATATCAACAAATTGAAAAATTTAGTATTACTGAACTATGTGAAAAATTAGATTTACCAAAAGAGACAGTTAGAAGAAAAGTTTTAGAACTTGAAAAAGAAGGAGTAATAACTCGGAGTAAAAAAAAAATTATAATTGATAGAAAAGCTTTTACTTTTGTTAAACCTGAACAGCAAATAAAATTTACATCAAAATATATTTTTTTAGTTTCACAAGCTTTAAATAAAGAGGAAATGTATTCTAAAAAACTTGATCAAAAAATAATTGAAAATATTATTAAAAAAAGATTTACAATGTGTTGGAGATGGTTTTATAGAATGCAAATACCATTGGTAATTGGATATCAAAAATTCATGCAAGATTTAACAACATTTCATATTTGGGGAACAGTCTGTATGAATCAAGTTTTAAATGTGTCTAAGTTATTAGATACTGGAGAAGACGAACCAAAATTAGATCACTTTACAACAAGTAATATTTTAGTTCGAAATTTAGGAGCTGATAGTGGTATAAGTGCAATGTCAATTTCTGATATGACAAATATTCCCCGCGCAACAATTATAAGAAAATGTAAATATTTGATTAAACAAGATTTAGTCAAAATGAATGAAAAAAAACAATATGTATTAGCTTCTATGAATTTTAGAAAAATCCTTCCCTATCAGACAGAAATTTTTAAATATAAAGCAAAGTTTATTAGAAAAGTTTTAAATTTACTTGTAATATCTTGAAAATAAATTATTTTTTAGTATAACGTTGCGGGAATACTTAGAGGGGTCATGGGTATAGTAACAACAATAGCGCCGTTCGCGCTTGCATTAATTATGTTAGGGCTTGGTGCGTCTCTAACTGTAAAAGATTTTATAAGAGTATTTCAGCATCCAAAAGAATTTTTTGTCGGTTTAATTTGTCAATTAATTGTTCTTCCAATTATTGGTTATCTATTAATAATTATTTTAAAAACTCCAATAGAGCTAGCGTTAGGGGTAATGTTGATTGCAGCTGCACCTGGTGGAGTAACATCAAATGTGCTAACTAAATTTGCAGATGGTGATGTAGCACTATCTATATCTCTTACTGCTTTTACCAGTTTAATAAGTATTGTTTCGGTCCCTTATATAGTTTTTTTATCAATTGATTTATTTGATATTACTTATGTTGAAAAAGAAGTTTCGATGCTTGGTATATCATTGAAGATGTTTTTTGTGGTTACGGTACCTGTAATAATTGGAATGATTATTAGAAAATTTTTTAGTAATTTTATAGAAAATAATATGAAAATTATTGAAAGAATATCTATAGGATTATTTTCAATTGTTTTTATTGCTATCTATATTCAGGAATGGGACAGTATCATAATGTTTCTCACTACAGCTGGAACTATTGCTTTAATCTTAAATATATCCATGATGATTATAGGTTTCTATGTTGCTAAATTTTTTGCCTCAAGTGTTGCTCAACAAAGATGTATATCTCTTGAGTGTGGATTACAAAATGGAACGTTAGCTGTTTTTGTTGGAACTCAATTGTTTGGGCAAAATATGACTTACATGGTTCCAACAGCAGCTTATGCTTTGATTATGATGATGACTTCTGTTCTTTTTGTATTTTTCTTAAGAAATAGAACTTAATTATTTTTAAAATTAGTTTGTTTTAAAGGTTTATTAATTATTTCAATTGGATATTTTTTTTTCTCAACTTCAATAAATAAATCTTTTTTTTGAAGTTCATCATTTGAAATATTGTTATTGATATAACCAAATGCTAAATTTTTCTTAAAATTAAAGGAATAATTTCCAGATGTTGATCTACCAATAATGTTATTCTCTAAATAAATAGGCTCATCATGAAGCAATAATGGTTCACCTGGTTTAGTATCTTTTAAAGTAAACATTGCAAATCTACTTTTAATTCTTTCTTTTTTAATTTTTTCTAAAGCTTTTTTACCAATAAATTCATCCGTTTTTTTAGAACTTATTGCGAAAGATAAACCTGCTTGATATTGATTTTCCTCAGGTGAAATATCATGCCCCCAATGTAAAAATCCACTCTCCATCCGCATAATATCCATAGCGTGCATACCGCAATTCGAGAGGTTAAAATCTTTTCCTTTATTAACTAATAACTCATAAATTTTTTTAGCTTCTTCAGATTTTACATATAACTCGTAACCTAATTCCCCAACATAAGACAATCTTTGTGTCCAAATTTTAGTTGATTCAATTATTATATATTTTGCTGTACCAAATCTAAATTTATCATTTTCGAAATTATCTTTTGAAATTGATTTCATTAAAGCTCGGCTTTTTGGTCCAAAAACGCCGAATACACAATAATCGTCTGTCACATCTTTCAACTCAACATCTTTTGCAAGGTGTTTTTTTATATGAAATTTATCTCTTTCTCTTGTTGCGGCCGAACTAATTATTCTAAAATGATCTTTATCAATACAAACAACTGTTAAATCTGTTTCAATTCCACCATCAGAGTTTAACATATGTGTATAAACACATTTTCCTGCCTCATTTTTAATATTGGCTGTGCAAATTTTTTGTAATTCTTTATGTGCTTTCTCAGATTTAATCTCAAATTTTGAAAATGGTGTTAGATCAAATAGACCAACATTTTTAATAGTATTATTTGTTTCATATTCTGCTGAAGGATACCAGTTTTGATAATTATAACTGTATTCATATTCCGTTTTTTCTCCATCTAGAGCAAACCACATAGGTCTCTCATATCCTCCAGAAACACCAAAACAAGCACCAAAACTTTTTAACTCATCGTGATATGGAAGTGTTTTTATATTTCTTGAAGTTTTATGTTGTTTAAATGGCCAATGCATTCCATATAAATCTCCTAAAGACTCCGTAATTCTTTTTTTGATAAAACCTAAATCAGAGTGAAATTTTTGAAATCTTTTAATATCATAGCAAAAAATATCTTCATTGATATGTCCATTGATTAACCATTCAGCGGTAACTTTACCGACACCTCCCCCGCTTCCTATTCCAATACTGTTTAAACCACAACATACAAAAAAGTTTTTTATTTCAGGTACTTCTCCTAGTAATGTATTTGTATCTGGAGTAAATGACTCTGGGCCTGAAAAAAATTTTCTAATTCCTGCTTTTTCTAGAACTGGAAATCTTTTTATTGCAGTGGCTAAATAAGGTTCAAAATGCTCAAAATTTTCTTGAAATTCTCCAAACGAAAAATCCTCTGGAACTTTATTAATCTTATCCCAAGCTGGGATAGACTGAGATTCAAATATACCAACTAATATTTTTCCAGCATCCTCTTTAATATAAGTTCTATTATCAAAATCTCTTATCACTGGTAAAGTTTTTGAAAGATTTACAATTGGCTCTGTAATAATATAAAAATGTTCTGCTGGATAAAGAGGTATACTTACTCCAGCTTTTTCTCCAATTTGGCGTGACCACATTCCAGAAGCTAAAACTATATACTCACAATCAATTTTTTGACCATTTACTTTTACTCCAGAAATTTTTCCATTCTTAGTTAAAATTTCATCAACAGGAGATTGTTCGAAAATCTTTGCTCCTTCCATTCTAGCTGCTTTTGCTAACATATGCGTTACTCCTGATGGATCTGCAGCACCATCACCTGGCATTAAAATTCCTCCTAAAACTTCATTGGTATTTATAATTGGATAATTTTTTTTAATTTGATCTTTGTCTAAAATTCTTACATCAACATTAAAGAGTTGGGCCGTTGTTGCTTGCCTTTGAAGTTCTTGCCATCTACCTTTGTTCTCAGCAATTGAAAGTGCACCGTTCAATCTTAATCCAGCTGAATGATCAACTTTTTTTTCAAGTTCTTTATAAAGGTCTAAAGTATATTTTCTAATTTTGGTAATTGCTGCTGAGGGACCTAATTGACTTACTAATCCAGCTGCATGCCAAGTTGTGCCTGAAGTTAGCTGATCTCTCTCTAAAAGAATAGTATCTTTCCAACCAAATTTTGCTAAGTGATAAGCAACTGAACAACCCACTACGCCACCACCAATAACAACAACTTTTGTGCTACTTGGTAGTTTCTTTTCCATTTAATTAATTTTTAATCGCTTCTCCTGGGTCAACATATTGGTGTCCAAATACTTCTGCAACCGCTTTGTAAGTTACATGACCTTTATAAACATTTAATCCTGCTAAAAAGTTTTTATCTTCCCCTAAAGCTTTTTGATAACCTTTGTTTGCAAGTTTTACTAGGAAAGGGAGTGTTGCTTTATTTAAAGCTAATGTAGAAGTTCTCGGCACTCCACCAGGCATATTTGCTACACAATAATGAACTACGTTATCTACAATATATGTTGGGTCACCATGAGTAGTAGGTTTGCTTGTTTCAACACATCCACCTTGATCAATTGCAACATCGACTATTACTGAACCTCTTTTCATTAATTTTAACATATCTTTAGTTACTAATTTTGGTGCTTCGGCTCCAGGTATTAAAACTCCACCAACAACTAAATCTGCTTTAGCAACTAACTTATTCAAATCTATTTTATCACTTTGTTGTGGAATAATTTTATCTCCAAACATTTCAGCTAATTGTTTTAACCTTGCTTCAGATTTATCTACAACATGAACTTTAGCTCTCATACCGGTAGCTATTATTGCAGCATTTTCTCCTACTACACCACCTCCAAGAATCAATACATTTGCTGGCTCACCCCCTGGTGCTCCCCCTAACAGTACTCCTCTTCCTTTTTGATTTTTTTCTAAGCAATGTGCTCCCGCCTGAACAGACATCCGACCTGCGACAGCACTCATTGGTGCAAGCAAAGGAAGTCTACCATTATCATCGGTTATTGTTTCATATGCGATATTAATACTTTTTGTTTTAATTAATCCCTTTGTTAATTCTTTTGCGGCAGCTAAATGAAGGTAAGTATATACAATTTGATTTTCTCTAATCATATCAACCTCAACTTTTTGAGGTTCTTTTACTTTAACAATTATTTCCGCATCATTAAAAATATCAGAAGCTTGATTAACAATTTTTGCTCCAGC
>CACNYE010000025.1 GCA_902624515.1 uncultured Pelagibacteraceae bacterium | reverse complement strand
GAGTTTTTTAAAATAAATTCTAATCTTTCAGCGATTGGTTTGAGAGATAGTTTTTCATCAACCTTACCCTTTGGTCTTCCAACATGAGATATAATTACTATTTTTGCATCATTTTTAAGTAGAAAAATTATAGTATCAATAATTTTATATATTCTAGTATCATCCAAGATCTTACCATTTTCTAATGGTACATTTAAATCTAATCTGAGTAATACATTCTTTAATTCAATTATTGATAAAGACTGATCTTTAATATTTTGCATTAAGAAATTTTTTTGATGTATTCTGCTATGTCACACATTCTATTTGAAAAACCCCACTCATTATCATACCAAGCTGAAATTTTACCCATATTTGTTCCAATAACATTAGTCAAACTTGCATCAATAATTGACGATGCGGGATTATGATTAAAGTCTATAGATACAAGTTTTTCATGGGTAATTTCAAGAACCTTATTCTTTTTACTAAAGTTTTGAAATGCTAAATTAATTTTTTCAATATTTAAATCTTTTTTTGTGCAAAAGACTAGTTCAATCAAAGAGACATTTGGAGTAGGCACTCTCATTGCTATACCCTCCAACTTTCCTTTGAGAGAAGGTATTATTTCACCAATTGCTTTTGATGCTCCGGTTGAGGTGGGTACAATAGATTGGCTTGCAGATCGGGCTCTTCTTGGATCTTTATGAGAATTATCTAAAATTCTTTGATCACTAGTAAATGAATGGATCGTTGTCATGAAACCTTTTTCAATTTCAAAGTTTTCATTTAGAACATGTGCAATTGGAGCAAGACAATTTGTTGTACATGATGCTGCTGAAATAATTTTATCATCTTTAACTATTTCAGACTCATTAACTCCAAATACAATTGTTTTATCAGCATTTCTACATGGAGCTGAAACAATAACTTTTTTTGCTCCATTATTTAAATGAGGTAACAACTTTTCCTTAGAATTAAATTTACCAGTACATTCAAAAACATAATCAACATCATATTTTTTCCAGTTTATCTTATTCAAGTCAGTCTCTTTACTAAAGGTAATTTTATTTTTGTTAATAATGAGATGTTTTTGATCATAATTAATTTCAGCATTAAATCTTCCATGTATAGAATCATATTTCAAAAGAGATGAGCAAGCCTCAGAGCTAGTCCTATTATTGATATGTTTAATTTCTATATTTTTATTTTTATTTTCAATGATAGAGCGAATAATCATTCTCCCTATTCTACCCATTCCATTAATTCCAATTTTTATCTTCATAGGTTTTCTTTTATTTTTCTTTTTATATTTTCCAAATTTAATTCGAAATAATTGTAAATATCTTTATATGGAGCACTTTTACCAAAATTGTTTATTCCAAAATTTAATCCACTGATCCCAGTATATTTTTTCCAATAGTGTGTTTCAGAAGCCTCAATAGAAACTATTAGCTTAGTTTCATTCAAAATTTTATTTCTATATTCCTCACTTTGTTGATCAAATAAATTTTGGCAAGGCATTGATACTACTTTGGAATAGATACCATCTGTGGCTAATTTATGACTTACTTCACTTGCTAAAATAGTTTCAGATCCAGTTGCTATTAAAGTAACACTTAAATTATCCCCTGTTCTAAAAACTTCATAAGCTCCGGTTGAAGATTTATTTTTAGAGGAACTATTTACTCTCACAGGATTAATTCCTTGTCTTGTTAAAGCTATAACGCTTGGTGTATTTTTACTTTCCAGTGCCAATTGCCAACATTCAAAAGTTTCAATAAGGTCAGAAGGCCTAAAAACATTTAAATTTGGTATTGATCTTAAACTTGTTAATTGTTCTACAGGTTGATGGGTAGGGCCATCTTCACCCAATCCAATAGAGTCATGTGTTAATATATAGATAACTCTTTGTTTCATCATAGCAGCTAGTCTGATTGATGGTTTACAATAATCACTAAATATTAAAAAGGTTCCACCATAAGGAATTAAATCACTATGCAATGCTATACCATTCATTATTCCACACATAGCATGCTCTCTAACACCGTAATGAATATAGTTTCCAGAAAAATTACCTGGCTTAATTATTTTATGATTTTTTGTTTTAGTATTATTTGAGCCAGCTAAATCAGCTGAGCCACCAATTAAATTTGGTAATTTAGATGCAATTTCTAGGAACATCTCAGAGGTTTTTCTAGTAGCTAATGATTTTGAATTTTTTAAATATTCAGTTTGTGTTTTTTGAATTAAATTTTTGAGTGAATTTATATCAGTTTTAAAATTTATCTTAAATTTCTTATCTTTTTTTCTTGCTTTTTTTTCTGCTTTTTTTCCAATATTTCTCCACATAGTTAACAAATCATTAGGTATTTTAAACGGTTCATTGTTCCATCTTAATTTTTTTCTTATCAATTTAATTTCGTCATCACCTAAAGGACTTCCATGTGACGATGCTTTTCCACCTTTATTAGGTGATCCATAACCAATTGTTGTTTTACAAGAAATTGCTATAGGTCTATTTGATTTTTGAGCTTTATTTAATGCTTTTGAAATTTCTTTATAGTTGTGACCATTTATTTTAAGAAAATTCCAACCGTAACTTTGAAATCTTTTTTCATGATCATCTGAAACAGTTAAATTTGTTGGACCATCAATTGAAATAGAATTATTATCGAATAATAAAACAAGATTCTTTAATTTTAAATGTCCAGCTAAACTTAAAGCCTCATGACTAATCCCTTCCATTAAACAACCATCGCCTGCCAATACATAAGTTTTATGATTGACTCTTTTTTTTCCAAATTTATTTTTAAGAATTTCTTCTGATATTGCAAAACCGACTGCATTAGAAACTCCTTGTCCTAGAGGTCCTGTTGTAGTTTCAATACCAGAATTAGGTTGATATTCAGGATGACCTGCACATACAGAGTTAAGTTGTCTAAAATTTTTTATATCCTTTAAAGAAATACTTTTATAACCTGTAAGATAAAGTAACGAGTAAAGTAGCATTGATCCATGTCCAGCTGAAAGTACAAATCTATCTCTATTAATCCAACTTGGATTTTTTGGATTAAAATTTAGAAAATCTTTAAAAAGAACTGTTGCTACATCTGCCATTCCCATGGGCATTCCAGGGTGCCCAGAATTAGCTTTTTGAACAGCGTCGATAGACAAAAATCTGATGCAATTAGCTAATTCTCTATAAAGTTTACTCAAGTAGTTATCCTGTCTAGACTAAGAAGATTCAATTTAATATGATTATATATATATGAATTCTAAAATCGAAAAAGAAAAAAAATTAAGTTTAGCGTTAACAAGATTAAAAAAACTAAATCTAAAAAACCCTGATATAAATAAAAATATTGAAAATTTAAGTTCACAAAAAAATCAATTAGAAATTGAAAAACATGAATTAGAGGAAAAATATAAAAGTTTAATGGATGATTATAATAACTTAAGTAAAAAATTAGATGAATTAAAGACCCAAGAAAAAGTTGAAAAAAAAAAGCAAAAGGAGTTTTCAGAAAAAATTGATGAATTAAATCAGGAAACGGATACTTTGCTTAATGAAATAGATAAATGGCAAATGTAAAAATTAAATTTAATGGAAAAGAATTTCTTTTGTCCTGTGAGGATGGTCAGGAGGAGCATTTGGAAGAGCTATTGATTCAAATTAATAAAAAATTCAATAATCTTAAAAATGATTTAGGAAATTTAGGTGAAAATAAACTTTTACTAATTACAGCTGTAAAAGTTATGGATGAATACTACGAGACAAAAAAAAAGGTTGAACAAAAAAAAGAAGAACTAAAAAATTTATCAGATAAATTTAGAGAATTAAAAAGTCTAATCTATGATTATAAAGATAAAAAAGAAGAGGAAATTAGAGAATTAAATGAAAATCATTACAAATTGAAGAATGAGATAGAAATAAATCAAAAAAACTATGAAAAATTAATAGATGAAGCTGCAGATGAAATAACAAATTTTGTTGAAAAAGCGAACGTGGAAAATCTATCATAATTAATTTTTGTGAATAAATCTTTAATAAGAAAAAAAATATTAAAAATTAGAAAAATAAATTCTCATAAAAATTTAAAAATTAACTTTAATTATATTTTTAAACTTTTAAAGATGCAAAAGATAAATATTAAATTAATTGGAGGATATTACCCTTATAATAATGAGATAGATACAATAGAAATTTTAAAAAAATTTGAGGAAAAAAAATATTCAATATCTTTACCTAAAATAAAAAGAAATAATAAAATGAATTTTTATCATTGGTCGTTTAAAGATCCTTTAATTGTAAATGAATATGGGATTCCTGAGCCCACAAAAAAAAAAATTGTATATCCAAATATCTTGCTAGTTCCTTTGGTAGCTTTTGACAAAAATTTAAATAGAATTGGCTATGGCGGAGGATTTTATGATAGATATATTAAAAGAATATCAAAAATAAAAAAAATTTTTACAATTGGTTTAGCCTATAGTTTTCAGCAAGTAAAAAGAATACCAATAAATAAGTATGATATAAAGTTAGATTATATTATTACTGAAAAAAATAATTAAGATGAAAATATTATTCTTAGGAGATGTTGTAGGAACCTCAGGGTGCTTTAAAATAATTGATAATCTTTTAGATCAAATAAAAATAAATAAAATTGATTTTGTTATAGTTAATGCAGAAAATGCAGATAAGACTGGTGTTGGTTTAACAAAAGACATCTGTAATGATTTTTTTAATTGTGGAGTAAATGTCATAACAACTGGTAATCATGTGTGGGATCAAAAAGATATAATGAATTTTATTAATAAAGAAAATAGACTACTTAGGCCTAAAAATTTGTTTGAACCTTCTCCAGGAAAAGGTTTTGAAATTTTTACAATTCAAGAAAAAATTAGAATAGGTGTTCTGAATTTGATGGGAAATGTTTTTATGAAAAAAAGTGATGATGTTTTTGAAACCTCAAGAAAATTTTTAGATAAATACAAATTAAAAAAAGATTATGATTTTTTAATCGTTGATTTTCATGGTGAAATTACAAGTGAGAAAAATGCTATAGGACATTTTTTTGATGGTAAAGCAACTTTGGTGGTTGGAACACACACCCACATCCCTACAAATGATGCAAGAATTTTAAATAATGGTACAGCTTATCAAACAGATGCAGGTATGTGTGGTGATTATGACTCTGTTATTGGTATGAATAAAGATAATTCATTAAATAGATTTATGAAAAAAGAGTCTGTTAAACATTATCCAGCTAATGGTGAAGCTACTTTGAGCGGTGTCATAGTAGACTGTAATTTTGAGACTGGTTTAGCAAATAGTATTAATAGTTATTTTTTTGGAGGCCAATTAAGTAATACTTAGTTTATTTATGGCAGGACATTCACATTGGGCAGGTATCAAACACAAAAAAGGTAAGGCTGATAAGCAAAGATCTAAAATTTTTTCAAAATTATCTAAAGAAATTACAGTTGCTGCAAAGTTAGGAGATAAGGATCCCACAATGAATCCTAGACTTAGATCTGCAATTCAAGCAGCTAGATCTGCAAATATGCCAAAGGACAATATAGAGAGAGCAATTGATAAATCATCTGTAAACAGTGAAGCAAATTTTGAAAACTTAAGATATGAGGGATTTGGACCGGAAAAAGTAGCAGTGATTGTAGAAACATTGACTGATAACAAAAATAGAACTGCCTCAAACATTAGAACCATCTTTCAAAAGGCGGGAGGAAGTTTAGGGACACAGGGCTCGGCTTCACATAATTTTAATCAATTGGGTATAATAAAGATTGATAAAAAAGAAGTTTCGGATGAACGTATTTTTGAGTTAGCAATTGAAGCTGGTGCTGATGAATGTAAATCTTCTAAAGATTATCATGAGATTCATTGTTCAACAGAAGAAATTTATAATGTTAAAAAAGAATTAGAAAAAGAAATTAATAATTTTATATCAACAGAAATTGAGTGGGTACCATTAAATAATGTTGAAATTTCTGAGGAAAAAAATGAGGATTTGATTAATTTTTTTGAGTCATTAGAAGAGAATGAAGATGTTCAAAATATTTATTCAAATGCAGAATTTACAAAATAAACTATGTTAATAATTGGTATAGACCCTGGTATTTCTGGAGCAATTTGCTTTTTTGAGAATGGTAAAATTCTTGATGTTATTGAAATGCCAACGATGAATGAAGGAAAAAAAAATAAAAGGCAAGTAAATGGAGCTCAAATTTACAATGAAATTTCTAAACGAATAAATAAAATTGATAATAAAGATGTAAGAATTGTTGTCGAACAGGTATCGGCGATGCCGGGTCAGGGAGTTACTAGTATGTTTAATTTTGGACAATCATTTGGAATAATTAAAGGAATTTGTTCAGCGATGCAGTTATCATTATATTTCGTAAGACCAGCAAAATGGAAAAAATATTTCAATCTTATTAATTCTGAAAAAGATGCAAGTAGAACAAGGGCTATAGAAATATTTCCTTATTTTTCGTCACAATTATCAAAAAAAAAAGATTCTAATAAAGCTGATGCTATACTTATAGCTAGTTTTTATCATGAAACTTATAAAAAAGAGGATTAATTTCAAATTCTCTAAAGACAAAATCATGACACATTTAAGTGTGAGAAGATGATATGGAAGCTGATATTTCAACTCAAGCGGTTGGTTTAGCATCGAGTGCAGACTTTTCTTTGATGAGCCTTTTTCTTCGCGCAGATATAATCGTTAAGTCTGTTATTCTAATACTTATAGCATGTTCTGTTTATTCCTGGGCTGTTATAATTGAAAAATTTAGATTATTTAGAAAAATCAATCAATCAACAGAAGAATTTGAAACAAAATTTTGGAATTCAAAATCTGCTGAGACATTTTATAATAATCTTCCAGCTAATATACAAGATCCAATGGCACTCGTTTTTAAAGACGCAATGCAAAGTTTATTAAAGAGAAGATCTAGATCAGAAATCAATTCTAGGATTACAACAATGCTTGAAACTGGAATTGAAAAACAAATATCTAAAATTAGTAAAGGATTTACTTTTTTAGCAACTGTGGGCTCGACTGCACCTTTTATTGGACTTTTTGGAACAGTTTGGGGTATTATGAATTCATTTCAATCAATTGCAATATCAAGAAATACAAGCTTAGCAATTGTTGCCCCAGGTATTGCCGAGGCTCTTTTTGCAA
Organism: uncultured Pelagibacteraceae bacterium; assembly: GCA_902624515.1. Taxonomy (GTDB): domain Bacteria; phylum Pseudomonadota; class Alphaproteobacteria; order Pelagibacterales; family Pelagibacteraceae; genus Pelagibacter. The sequence goes on along the minus strand of CACNYE010000025.1, from coordinate 773 downwards.
CAGCTCTAGGTTTATTAGCAGCTATACCTGCGGTAATAGCTTATAATAAATTTAATAATGATACTATTAAGTACACGCAAAAGTTAGAAAATTTTTCTAAAAGATTTTTAACAATAATTTAAAAATGGCTTTTAAATTAAACCGTTCATCAAAAGAACCAATGAGTGAAATTAATGTGACTCCTTTTGTCGATGTGATGCTAGTGCTTTTAATTATATTCATGGTAACCGCTCCACTGTTAACAGTTGGAGTGCAAGTAGATTTACCGGAAAGTTCAGCAGATTCTTTGCCTGAAGAAGCAGAGCCTCTCACTTTATCAATAAATTCAAAAGGTGAAATTTTTATTCAAGAATCTAAAGTTGAATATGAAAAAATTATTGCAAAAGTTTTAGCAGTTTCAAAAAATAGAACAGATACTAGAATTTATGTAAGAGGAGATAAAACAATTAACTATGGGAGAGTTTTGGAGATTATGGGTCTTTTGTCAGGGTCAGGTTTTACAAAAGTAGCATTAATATCAGAGCCTTATAAAGAAAGGTAAAGATAAAAATGAGTAGAAGTATAATTATCTCTTCTATATTACACGTACTATTGATAATGATTACAGCTATGAGTTTACCTTTTTTAGCAAAAAAGCCAATAGATCTTCCGCCAATAGTATCAATCGAATTAATTCAAATAACTGATAAAACAAACATTCCTTTTGCCCCCAAAGCAAAAAAAATAATTGAGAAAATAAAAGAGAAAGAAAAAAAACTAGTTTCCGAGCAAGC
>CACNYE010000024.1 GCA_902624515.1 uncultured Pelagibacteraceae bacterium | reverse complement strand
ATTCAAAGATATAATCCTGGAGATCATTTTTCTCATATTCATACAGAAAGATCATCTTTAAATAGTTTACATAGAGTGTTTGCTTGGATGACATATTTAAATGATGTTGACGATAGTGGAAAAACTCATTTCACACATTATGATTTAAAGATCAAACCTGAGATAGGAAAAACTTTAATTTGGCCAGCAGAGTGGACGCATGCTCACTGTGGAGAGATTTTGAAGAGCGGAGTTAAATACATAATTACAGGTTGGATGCATTTTCCAACTAATTTAGATTAATCTAAAACTTTAGACATAATTTACTTTTAAAAAGTAACGTTGTAACATTTCAATAAAATGAAAAAAGAAAACGCAAGTAAACTCTGGAAAATTATTCAGGAAGCTGGCGATTATTTAAAAGGACAATTACCCAATCATCCAAATCACCCTAAGGGAAGAAATCCATATGCTCATGTAGCATTATGTGTAAAAGATAAGTTTCAATTAAGTTATAAAGATATACCTGATGAAAAATTCGAAGAAGTTATAGAATTTATTGAATTTTTAAAAAAAAATCCAAGTTAAATTTATTGTTTTGGAAAATAATCCTTTAAATCACCTTCTCTATAAACATCTGCTGTGCAACAATGAAGTCCTCCACCAAATGCATATGCATCTCTCAATTCAACTGGAATAACTTCCATACCCAGTTTATCAAGTTGTTCAGCTTGAAATTTTTCACTTTTTTCTACACAAACTGTTTTTGGATCTAATACCAAAACATTCATTGAAAGCCAAACAGATGAATAACAAAGCGGTGGTGGTTCATTATGAGCAGGCTGAGCAGCATCAATTATTTTCCATCCGTTATTTTCAAACAGCTTTCTTTGTTCTTTTGGTAGTCTTCTTTGAGGGTTATTAATAATTAATCCTTCTTTGATTGGGGTAAAAGTTGCATCAATATGAATAGGGTACGGATCACCAGGAAAATTAACAGTATGCACTCTGTGATCTTTATAATGTCTTTTTAACCAATCTATGCCTTTTAGATTTGTTGTAAACCCATGCTGAACTACTAAGTCTTTTCCAAATCTCAACACATCAGCAGCGTCAAATAATGGCTCCTCTTCTGTTGTGACAAAAAATTTATCTTCAGTCCATTTTAACCTTTTTTGAATTCCAATTTTATCAGATAAATAATCCTTTCTATAATCTAAGTCTGTTAATCTTGGTTTAGGAGCAGACTCATGCCTCATGTTCGAGTCACTATTGTAATACTCTTTTAAAAGTGGTCTGTAACATAAATACTCAAACCATCTACATCTATAACTCATTGTTGCTTCTAATATTTCATTCCCAACAGTTAATAAAACGTCTCGAGGGGGCATACATCCAAACATAGTTTCTGCCTCCCAATCAGGTGTTGATGTTTTTTTATTAAAATCAATTGGTGTAGGTCTATCTACTTTTATACCTCTTTTTATTAACATTGTTGAAAAATCATCTAAAAGTTGATTTGCTCTATCAACAGTATCTTTTGTTCTAGGACCAAACTGACCACGCATATCTGAGTCTTCAGGAACTTTTGCGTCTAAAGCTGGTTCAGGAGCAGGTATACAAGTTCCATCTGCTCTACCTACTATGACATGTTTAAGAGGATCCCATTCATTCCAACTATTAACTATAACTTTATCTTTGTTCATTTTAACCCTTGATAATATTATGTTCTGGACCAAACGGAAACTTCGTAATATTTTCAGCTCCGTTTTCACCTATAACTAAAATATCATGCTCTCTATAACCACCTGCTCCTGGTTTTCCTTCAGGAATTAAAATCATAGGCTCCATTGAAATGACCATATTCTCTTCTAAAACAGTATCGATATCTTCTCTTAGTTCCAATCCAGCTTCTCTTCCATAAAAATGTGAGAGCACACCAAAAGAGTGACCATATCCAAAAGTTCTAAATTGTAAATATCCTAGATCAGCAAATAACTCATTTAATTCATTACAAATATCTGAGCACCTTACTCCAGGTTTTATAAGTTCTAAACCTCTTTTATGAACTTTCACATTTGCTTCCCAAGCTTTTAAAGATTCATCATCAACTGATTTTAAAAACAATGTTCTCTCAAGTGCTGTATAATAACCTGATATCATTGGAAATGTGTTTAATGATAAAATATCACCTATTTTTAGTTTACGATTTGTTTTAGGGTTATGAGCACCGTCAGTATTTATTCCTGATTGAAACCATACCCAAGTATCCATATACTCTGCTTCAGGATAAGTCTTTGCAATTTCTCTTTCCATTTTATCTCTTCCAGAAATTGCAATTTCTAATTCAGTTGCACCTTCTTTAATATTCTTAACAATCTCTTTCCCTCCAATATCTGCTATCCTTGCACCATTTTTGATTATTTCAATTTCTTCCTTAGATTTTATCATCCTTAGCTTCATAAGCTCTTTTGAAATATCTTTAAAAACAGAAAAAGAAAAAATTGAACCAATTTTTTCACTCATATCCAATGTTATATGATCATTTTCTATTCCAATATTTTTTGGAGGATCATCCCTGCCAATTATTGAAACTATAGCTTTTAAAAAATTATCTCTTTTCCAATCTGTATAAATAACATTGTCACAATGTGATCTACGCCATGGTTGACTTGCGTCAATATTTGCTGAAATAGTTGAAATTTTATCATTTGTAATAATACAACCATAAGGTCTGCCAAAAGAGCAATATATAAACCCGGTGTAATAAGCAATGTTATGCATTGAAGTTAAAATAATCATATCAAGATTATTTTTTTCCATAGCAAATCTTAACTTTTTTACCCTCTCATTATATTCCTTGTCTGAGAAAGGAAGCTTTGCTTTACCACCATTTTTTAGTGTAAAAAAATCAGGTCTTTCCATAAATTTAGATATTAGTTTAGAGCTATGTGTCTCTTATTCCATCTCATAATTAAACTATAATAAGTTAGAGATACGAAAAGAAAAAAACCTCCAACAATTGTATTAGTTGACGGTATCTCATTAATACCAAATAAAGGCAACCAAACCCAAAATATGCCTCCAATTACCTCAGTTAAAGATAATAAAGTAAGCTCTGCAGCTGGAATAGCTTTTGATCCAATTGAATATAAGATTAAGCCTAAACAAACTAATGTACCATGAATAGAAAACATGGAACTATTATAACTAGTTGCAAAAAAAGGCTGGTTTTTACTTAAAATCATAATTGTAGCTAAAATAAAGCAAAATAGTCCTGCTATTGCTACTGTTGTAAATTTTGGAGTTTCTTTTCTCCATCTTAATGTTACTGAAAAAACGGAAAATCCAATTGATGAAGTAATACCAAATATAAAACCAATTACTGAATTTTTTTCTGTATTTCCTAGTGCCATAATTATTATTCCTATTGTTGCAAGAATTATTGAAATCCAAACATTAATGCTGATTCTTTCCTTTAAAAATAAAAATGCAAGTAATGCTGTAAAAAAAGGCATTGCAGCTAAACACAACAAAGTTATTGCAGCTGTCGTATTTGTTATTGAGTAGATAAAAGAAATCATTGCTATTCCGAGACCACAGCCGCCGAGCAATCCTGATTTACCTATTTTTTTATAGTTTTTATAAAAATTTGCTCCCTCTTCAAAATATAGATAAAGATTTAAAAGAACAAAAATTGTAAGTCCTCTTCCAAATATATATTGCCAAGGTACTAAGTGAGGTTGATCCATATACCTAACTACTAATGGACCAAATGACCAAAGTATTCCAGCAAATAAAACCACTGGCACAGCTAATTTTTCATTTTTAAGTTCAATCATTAACGAATTATTAATTCTTATTCATTTCAACTACAACAAAAATGAGATCTTTTATTGAAAAATTTTATTTGATTGATTAGGAAAAAAACAATCAACAATTTCACCTTTTTTAAATATTTCCTTACCAGGTGGTAACAATACCCAAATATTTGATTGAATAAATGACTTAATTCTAAATGACTCCTGACCCTTTAAAATTTGAACTTCCAATTTACCATTATTAGTTGTAATTAATTTACTCTTTACGAAACGAGTAAAGTCTCTTTTTTTTTTAAATTTATTTTTTAAAATTGCTTTAAAAGAATTTTCTTCTTTTATGCCAAGTAAATTTCTCAAATAAGGATATACAAAGAACCTAAAGCATGCAGCTGATGAGATTGGATTTCCTGGTAAACCAAAAATAGCTTTTGACTTTCCTCTAATTTTTGCGAATAAAATAGGCTTTCCTGGTCTGATAGCTACATTTTTAAAATAACTAGATAATTTAAAATTATTTACTACACTAGGCACAAAATCAAACTTTCCAGCTGATACTGCACCTGAAGTGATAATTAAATCAATTTTTGATTTAAGCATTTTACTTATATGTGATTTAAATAAATTACCTTGGTTATCTCTTAAAATTCCACCATCTTTAAAATTAAATAAAAAATTTTGTTTTAAAGAATTAATATAATCACAATTTGAGTTTCTTACTTCCCAATCTAAAATTTTAGATTTATTTGTAATTTCATTACCAGTTGAAAAAAATAAAATATTTGGTTTTTTTTTTACTTTTACTTTTTTAATACCTAATGTTTTTAATGCTAGAATATGATTCGATTTCAAAATTGTCCCTTTAGAAATTAATAAATCACCTTTTTTATAATCAGATCCTTTAAATCTAACATGTTCAAACTTAGGAAATTTTTTATTTAGTAGAATATATCTTGTTTTATTTATATGAGGGTAGAAATTTATTTTTTCAATCGGAATTATTGTATCAAAAAATTTGGGTATTAATGCACCAGTCATTATCTCAACTGTTTCAAACTTTTTAAATTTTTTTTTTATTGGTTTATCTCCTGCGGCAATTGATCCAACTATTTTGAACTTTTGATGAGTCTTTTTATCTAATTTATTTGTATCTTTAGAATTAATTGCATAACCATCAAATGAAGCATTGTTAGCTGATGGATAATCTGAATTTGCATAAATATTAACTGAACTTACCCTATTTAAGCTTTCTGATGAATTTATATTTTCGTCATTTATTTCAATTTTATTCTTTTCAAGTATTTTTAATGCTTGGTTATAAGATTTCATCTTTTTATTATATAAGTATGTATAAAAAAATTAAATGGATTTAGAAATATTAAATATAGCTTCAGATACTGAAAATAATAAAGATATTAAGAATCATACACATTTTTCCAAACTAAAAAATTCATTATGTGGAGATGAAATGTTGATTAAACTAATTATTAGGGATGAGAAAATAGTTGATTTTGGGTACCAGGGTAAATCATGTGTTTACTGTCAGGCGTCAGCAAGTTTATTATCAAAAATTTCAATTAATATTAAAAAAAATGAATTAAACAAGTTATGTGATGATGCAAAATCATATTTTGAAGGAAATTCAAAGATAATTGAAAATAAATGGCTATTTCTGAGAAAATTATTTAAAAAAAAGAATATTTCTAGAAAAGAATGTTTGTTATTGCCTTTCAAGACAGTAAAAAAAATAGTATCAAACTAAAAATATGGTAAACTTAAAACAATCTATTTTAGCAGGCTTATTCTCTATTATAACAATAGGAATTTTAACATTATTAACTTACAAAACAGAATTTGGAATATTCTTAATCGCTTCATTTGGTTCATCAATGGTTTTACTTTATGGTTATCCGGAAAGTCCTTTCGCGCAGCCAAAAAATGTTTTTTTTGGACACCTGGTGACCGCAATTGTTGGTATGATTGTTTTACACTTTGTGCCACTGCCTCTTTTTATTACCATCCCTATAGCTGTAGGTTTTGGAGTTGGTCTGATGATTTTATTTAATGTTACTCACCCCCCTGCCGGAGGAAATCCCATAATAGTCATAGTTGGTAGTGTATCATTAGATTACTTGTTCAGCCCTATAATAATGGGCTCAATAATAATCATCATATCTGCAATAATTATAAACCGATTTATTTTAAAAAAATCCTATCCAAGTCAGAAATAATTCATTTGCTAGGTCCCTCAAAATAAGGTTAGATGGCCGAAATAAATATTTTAATACACAGGAGAATAAATGAAAATATTATGCGTATTGTATGATGATCCAAAAGGTGGAATGCCAAAATCGTATGCACTTTCTGAATTACCTAAAATTGAAAAATACCCTGATGGAATGACTTTACCTTCACCTAAAGGTAGAGACTATACTCCAGGACAATTACTAGGCTGCGTGTCTGGTGAACTTGGATTAAGAAAATTTCTAGAAAGTAACGGACATGAGTTAGTCGTTACTAACAGTAAAGATGGAGATGGATGTGAGGCTGATAAACATATTGTTGATGCTGACATTGTTATCTCTCAACCATTCTTTCCGTATTATTTAACAAAAGAAAGAATTGCAAAAGCCAAAAATCTTAAAATGGCAATTACTGCTGGTATTGGCTCTGATCATGTTGATTTACAAGCCGCAATGGATAATAAAATTGATGTAGTAGAAGTAACTTATTGTAACTCTAGATCTGTGGCTGAACATATAGTTATGATGATTGTATCAATGGTAAGAGATTATCATAATCAACATAGAATCGTTAATGAAGGTGGGTGGAATATTGCTGATGCAGTTCAAAGATCATATGATGTTGAGGGTATGCATATTGGAACTGTTGCTGCTGGTAGAATTGGCTTGGATGCATTAAGAAAAATGAAACCATTTGATGTTCATTTGCATTATTTTGACAGACATAAACTGCCCGATGCTGTTGAAAAAGAACTTAATCTCACATTTCATGAATCTGTAGAATCAATGGTTAAAGTTTGTGATGTAGTAACAATTAATTGTCCTCTTCATCCTGAAACTGAAAACCTATTTGATGACGCAATGATAAGTAAAATGAAAAAAGGGGCTTATATAGTAAATACCGCAAGAGGAAAAATATGCAATCGTGAGGCAATTGCAAAAGCTTTAAAGAGTGGTCAATTAAGTGGTTATGCAGGAGATGTTTGGTTTCCTCAACCAGCACCCAATGATCATGTATGGAGAAGTATGCCAAACCATGGAATGACACCTCATACATCGGGAACATCTTTGACAGCTCAAGCAAGATATGCTGATGGTGTTCGAGAGATATTGGAATGTTTCTTTGAAGGCAAAGAGATCAGAAATCAATATTTAATTGTAAAAGATGGTCAGTTAGCTGGTATGGGTGCCCACTCATACAGTAAAGGTTCTGCAACTGGTGGTTCAGAAGAAGCAGCAAAATATAAGAAAAAATAGATTTAAAATTTAAAAAAAAGCGATTTATACTATTATAAATCGCTTTTTTTATGAGTAAAATTAATTGGAATTTCAAAAATACCTATTTTAATTTACCGAAATCTTTTAAAGAAGATATAAATCCTGTTCCTGTAAAAAATCCTGATTTAGTAATGTTCAATGAGAGCTTGGCCTCTGAATTAAATTTAAATTACTCTACAATTGATAAAAAAGAACTTTCAAAAATTTTTTCAGGAAATGTATTACCAAACGGAAGTAATTCTATAGCGCAGGCTTATGCGGGTCATCAATTTGGTCATTTTACAATGCTTGGAGATGGTAGAGCAGTATTAATTGGTGAACATACAACACAAACAAATAAGAAATATGATATTCAATTTAAGGGTTCAGGCAAAACTGCATTTTCAAGAAATGGTGACGGTCGTGCAGCTTTGGGTCCCATGTTAAGAGAATATATAATTAGTGAAGCTATGAATGGTTTAAATATTCCAACTACCAGAAGTTTAGCAGTAATAAAAACTGGGGAAGATATTCATAGAGAGACAGCTTTACAGGGTGCAATACTAACTCGTGTTGCATCTAGTCATATCAGAGTCGGTACTTTTCAATATATCGCAGCAAGACAAAAAGAGGATGAATTGAAAATTTTATTGGATTACACAATTGATAGACACTATCCTGAAATTAAAGACTCAAAAAATCAAGCTTTAAATTTATTAAGTCTTTTAATAGAGCGGCAGTGTGATTTGGTGGTGAACTGGATGCGTGTTGGTTTTATTCATGGAGTGATGAATACTGATAACATGACGATTTCAGGTGAGACGATTGATTATGGACCTTGTGCATTTATGGATACTTATGATCCAAAGACTGTTTTTAGTTCGATAGATCAAATGGGTAGATATGCTTATTGTAATCAACCTATTATCACAAAATGGAACTTAGCTAGATTTGCTGAGTGCCTAGTTCCTTTAATCGATAAAAATCAAGATAAGGCTGTAAAAATAGCAACCAAGACAATCAATTCTTTCGAAAAGAAATATGAAGAAAAATGGATGAAAATGATGAGAGATAAGTTGGGATTATTTGGCTCAGATCATAAAGATAAATTTTTAATTTTAGATTTGTTAACATGGATGCACGAAAAAAAAGCAGATTACACTAATACATTTTGTAATTTAATGGATCTTGCTCCAAAAAAAGATAATTTATTCGATGATAATGGTTTTGTGAACTGGAAGAAAAGATGGGTAGATAGATTATCAAAAAATAATAGCTCATCAAAAAAATATTTAGAAATAATGAAAAAAAATAATCCGTTAGTTATTCCAAGAAATCACAAAGTTGAAGAAGCTTTAGAGGCAGCAGAAAAAAATGATTTAAAACCTATTACTCAATTGTTAGAAATTTTAAAGGATCCCTATACTCAAAAAGAGGATACTCCTAATTATCAAATTCCATCAAGGTCAGATGAAAAATATCAAACTTTTTGTGGAACTTAATTAAAGAACATAGGGTTCTGGTCTTGCTTCTTTTCCTAGCACTCTTTCTACAGCCATATTTGAGATATCAATTGACTGATATGCACCTGTTGTAATTAACTCAGTTAGTGCCCTACCAATTCCTGGTGCCTGCATCAAACCTCTACCTGTAAAACCAGTTGCTAGATAAACATTTTCAAATTTTGGATGTTTTCCCACTACCGCATTATTATCCAGCCTGTTACAATCATAGTATCCAGCCCATCCACCTGTTAATTTTAACTCTTCCATAGCTGGAATCCTTTGTGCTAATGCAGGCCAAACAAGTTCTTCAAAATCTTCCCAAGCTGGCTCTAAATCATCTGCATCAAAAACAGATTTTGGTGATCCAGCTAAATACTCTTTTCCTTCCGGTCTCCAATATACTCCAGTTGTTAAATCGCCAGTTAATGGCATTTCAGGAATATGTTTCGGACACTTTACTCTAAAGACAGTATGCTTTTGTGGTTCCACTGGAATGTCTTCTAAAAGTTCTTTAGTCCAACATCCTGCTGCTGAAATAATTGTTTTAGCTTTTATTTCAGAGAGTGTTTTAACATCACCCTTAACAAATTCAGCACCAAGTTCCATTGCTTTACTTTTTAGTGCGCCATGGAACATGAATGGATCTATCCATCCTTCACTTTGATTATCAGTAAATGTAGCAGTTTCTATTCCGTCATTATTTATATATGGAAAAAATTTTTTTAATTCTGACCCTTTAATGTTTTTTGTGCCAGCCTCACAGGCTTTATGATTTTCTA
>CACNYE010000023.1 GCA_902624515.1 uncultured Pelagibacteraceae bacterium | reverse complement strand
AGGTATTATCTTCCTGAGTATAATAACTACCACTATTTGAGTACTCCTCTGTTTGTGCCAAAGAAATTTGTTGCATTACATTTTTAGCAGATTTTTCTTTAGCCCCAGATATGTAGCCATTATAACTTAAAACTCCAATAGCTGATAGAACTCCTATGATCGCAACTACAACTAAAAGCTCTACTAGGGAAAATCCTAGTGAGCTTTTAATTTTCATATTTTTTTTTAAATACTGACGATTATTCTGCTTCTACTTTATTTACAAGCACATCAGTAGCAGCGTCATCATATTGTGTTGTGACAATAAGAAAACCAGCATCAGTACCAGTTCCTTCCACAATTGTCGTATAACCTTTTCCTGAAAAAGCTGTACATTCAGCAGGTTCACCAGTTGCAACAGCTGCACCATTTGTTACACCTTTACAAGCAGGTGTGTATGTATTTTTAAAATCAGCAAGTGCTGCTACTGCTGCAGCTTGAATTGTAGTTGCAGTTCTACCACTACAAGTTAAATTTCCACTCATCGCTGTGTCTTCTGTACCTATGTTACATTTTTGAATTTCTGCTGCTAGATATTTTGTTACCGCACCTTGGTTAGACTTAGATGCATTTATTTTTGCACTTTTAGTGTAACCATTGTAAGCAACAACACCTACAGCTGCTAAAATACCAATAATCGCAACAACAACTAATAGTTCGATTAGTGTAAAACCTTTATTATTTTTCATATATCCTCTTTATTAATTAATTAATGCAGAAAATTTATAATAATTTTCAATGATGTAAACTATAAATATTGCCTAAATTTACTTAATATTTGATTTACTTGGTCAATTTGGGTTTAATTTTTATATGTTTTTTGTTATTAGCATATGAGAATATTAAATATATGAAATATAAAGTGACAGAAAATGAAAACATTAGCACTGTATTTCTTGATGGAGAAATAGATATGGATGTTGCTGACAATGTTCGAGAAGTAGTGTTCCCATTAATAGACTCTGGTAAAGAAGTTCACTTAAACTTAAAAGGTGTTCAATACATGGATTCATCAGGAATTTCAGTGATAGTTGAAAGTAATCAAAGAGCAAAAGAAAAAAATACTAAAGTTGAGCTTAAAGAAGTAAGTCAACCCGTAGAAAAAGTTTTAGCAATGGCAAGGAAATTTTTATGACATATAAAGTTACAGATGAGGGCGAAACTAGCACTGTATTTTTAGATGGTGAAATAGATATGGACAAAACAGAGGGAGCTAAAGAAGTTATTTTTCCTCTAATTGATGCTGGAAAAAATGTGAACTTAAATCTAAGCAATGTTCAATACATGGATTCTTCTGGGATTTCAGTTTTAATTGAAAGTCATCAAAAGGCTTTGGAGAAAGGTACAAAGCTTATTGTTAAAGATGTAAGTAAATCTGTTTTAAAAGTAATCATGATGGCAAAGTTAGAGCAAATTTTAAATTTAGAGTAATTGAATATAATGAATACTGAGGCAACAAATTTATCTGAGAAAAAAGATTTTCTAGTAAGATCTTCTAGCCTTAAGGATGTAAGAAGTTTCTCAAGAGAAGTTTTTGAGAAATTTAATATTGATGAAAATTTAAGAGAGGAACTAGTTTTAGCTATAGCTGAAGCTGCTCAAAATATTGTCAAACATGCTTATAAAGATTATCCTGATACACAAGATAGAATGGCTGTTAGAATTTCTTGCACAGATAAAGAGCTTGAAATTGCATTTTTTGATAAAGGAAAACCAGTTGAAGAAAGCAAAGTAAAACATAGAGCAATAGATGATATTAAGCCTGGAGGACTTGGAACATTTTTTATTCAAGAAATAATGGACTCTATTAAATTTAAAGAAGGCGATAAGCCTTGGATAAACAATCTTGTATTAACAAAAAAGTTGTAAATTAATTAATAAGAGCACCAACGTTAAATATTGGTGAGTACATCGCAATCATTAATCCACCAATCATTACACCCATAAAAACAATCATGATCGGTTCAATTAAGCTAGACATATTGTCTACAGTGGTATCAAATTCTTCCTCGTAATAAGCAGCAACAGAATTAAACATTTCATCTAATTGACCAGTTTGTTCACCAACAGAAATTAATTGACTAAATGTTGGGGGAAACAATGGTTCTTTTAAAAAAAGTTTTGTTAATGTATCTCCCGAAAAGACTCCTTTTTTAACATTTTCTAAAGCGTCCGTTATTACATCATTATTACTTACTGATTTCGCAATCTCTAAACTTTCTAATAAATTTACACCTGCCGCACTTAAATTTCCCATGATTAAAGAAATTCTTGCTAACATAGATTTTAAAATCATTTCACCAAAAATTGGAAGTTTAAGAACTTGTTTATGCCATCTAAAACGAATTGCAGCATTTCTTTTAGTAATAAATCTAAATCCAAAAAAACCGGCTATTCCACCAAATAAAATAACTTTTCCACCTGTACCTCTAAGAAAGTCACTCATTGCCATAATAGTAGCTGTAGCAGCTGGCAGTTCTAAACCCATACCATCATACATTTTAGCAAATACTGGAACTACTTTAACTAACATGAATGCACTGACTGTAATAGCTACTGTGAACATGATAGCTGGATACATTAATGCTGATTTAATTTTTTTCTTAATTTTTTCTTTCTTTTCTAATGAGTCGACTATCTTAAGTAAGAAGACATCTAATTTACCACTGGCTTCACCTGCTTTAATCAAGTTGACGTATACATTGTCAAAATGTTCAGGATATTTCTCAAAACATTTTGATAAATTAACACCACCTTCCAAACTCTTTCTAATATCCTCAATAATATCTTTGATACCTTGGCTCTCCATTTGATCTCTTAACATTGCTAAAACCTGGAGAATTGGCAAACCTGCTTTAACCATCGTTGCAAATTGTTTAGAAAATATAAGAATATCCTCTACTTTTACTTTTTTACTCTTGCCAAAAAGTGAAGATCCACCTTTTTTCTTTTTTTCACCAGCCTTTTTCTTAGACTTTATAATATTGGTGATTATTATCTTTTTTTCTTTTAATAGATGTGAAGCCTCATCAAGATTAATTGCTTCTATATCGCCTTCAACATATTTACCGTCAGATATTCCTTTATAAGTGAAAGCTTCCATATTTTATTCCCCTGAGAGAACTCTTTCATACTCTCTAAAATTAAGCTCTCCAGTTGCAATTAATCTTCTACCCATATCTTGCATTTGTTGGAAACCTTCTTTTACTGCAATCTCTCTAAGTTCAGGCGTAGTTGCTTGTCTTAATATTGCTTCTTTAATTGGTTTTGAAACTACTAAAATTTCATAAATACCTTGTCTACCTTTATAACCACTATTATTACATTTTGCACAACCCTTACCTTTTACTGCTTTAACCCTTGATGCTTGTTCAGCACTAAAACCTAAATCTTGTAAAACCTTCGGAGTTACATCCTCATCAGGAATTTTACACTCTTTACAATTTTTTCTTGCTAATCTTTGAGCAACAACTAATTGAGTTGCAGCACTAATTAGATAATCTGGTGTTCCCATGTTTTGTAATCTAGTAATTGTACTTGGTGCATCATTAGTGTGAAGTGTACTAAATACTAAGTGACCTGTTAGAGCAGCCTTTAAACCAATATCAACGGTCTCTTTATCCCTCATCTCTCCAACTAATATTATTTCAGGGTCTTGTCTTAAAAAAGATCTAAGCGCTGAGGCGAATGTTAAACCAATATGATCCTTAATTTGGACTTGTCCTACTCCATCTAATTCATATTCAACAGGATCTTCAGCGGTTAATATATTTAAATGAGGTTTGCTGACTTCTTTTAATATACTATATAGAGTTGTTGATTTTCCTGAACCAGTTGGCCCCGTAACTAAAATAAGACCTTGTGTAGAATGAATTGCTTTTCTTAAACTCTTAAGGTCTTGATCTTCAAAATTAAGCTGCTCAAGTGTAATATCACCCGCATCCTTGTTAAGGATACGCATAACAATTCTCTCATTACTTGCTGTTGGCAATATTGATAATCGAAGGTCAACTACTTTGTTATCTATTTTAAAATTGATAGCTCCGTCTTGTGGTAATCTTCTTTCCGCAATATCCAATTTACCCATAATTTTAAATCGAGTAACCACTGCACCGTAATTATCGTGAAGAAACTGTTTGTATTGTTCTTGTTCTTGTAGCATTCCATCCAATCGATATCTGACCCTAGAAGTAAATCTATAAGGTTCAATATGAATATCACTCACTCCTAATTTGATTGCTTCTGCAACTACTGCAGTACTAAATTTTATTACTTCAGATTCATTTTCTATTGCTTCAATATCTTCTTCAGGTGCTTTTTCTAAAACTTCACCAGCTTCTCCTAAATCAGACTCAAATGTTTTTATTTTTTTTCTGTTTTCATCTCTAATTGATGCAATTGTTACTTCATCAGTTTCACTTGCCAATCTCTCTATATATTCTGAGATATCTGTAATTTTTGCTGCATGTAATTCTATATTTTTCTTTGTGATAGCTTTTAAATTTCTCATTAAACCAAGCTTTGAACTATCTGGAATAGCAATGTGTAAAGTTTTTCCATCAATTTTAAAAGGAGCAACAAAATTTACTTTTATATAATTTGAAGGTAAGACTGTTTTAACATCCTCTGTAATTTCCACTTTCTTTAAATCTACTGTTTCTAAATTTTGTTCTTTAATTAATAGATTAATTATTTTTTGTTCATCAGTAAGTTTAAGTTCAAAAATTGCATCAATTTGGGATTTGTTACTTTCAGTACTTATTTTCTTTATATTAATTAAATCTTTTCCTGAAATAATGTCATTATCAATTAAGACATTAACTAAATTAATTTCGCTTTCTCTACTGATTTTAAGCATTATAAAATCCTTGGTGCAATAAATACTAATAACTCGTTCATTGTGTCAGATTTTGACTTCCCACTCAAGGCTTTACCTAGGACAGGTACTTTTGATATGCCTGGTACACCATCTTTGCCATTTGCTACCGCATTTTTCTTAATTCCACCAATAACAACAATATCGCCGTCAGCTACTAATAATTTAGTATTTATCTCCATTTTATTTATACCTGGTGTTCCTGGGTTAGATCTATTTGGAGTATCATTATTAACTTGAATTTGAAGCATTACGTTACCATCACCTATGATATTAGGTGTGACTATCAGTTTTAATGATGCATCTACTGGTTTATCCTCTCCTTCTCCTCCATCAACGTAAATTGTTTCCCCTTGGTTGATGCTTGCTTGTTGATTGTCTAAAGTAAATAATTTTGGATTAGAGACTGTTTTTGATAAACCTTCGCTCTCTAATGCATCAAGCTCAAGTTTTAAAACAGCAGAACCAGTTCTTCTTAAAATTCCAATTCCTGCAGTTGCAGCACCAGCACCAACACTTAGAAGGTTATCGTTACCAGTTCCTAATTGTCCAGTTGTATTTCCAATAGCAGCACTGTCTCCACCAGGTGCACCAATAGTTGAATTACCATCTAACACTCCTCCGACTCTCTCTCTATTTCTTGTATAAGCAACACCAAGTCTTTTTCCTAAGTTTTGTTCAAAAGATGATGTGGCCTCAACAATAAAAGCTTCTATTAAAACTTGTTTAGTTCTCTTATCAATTTCTCTAATTACTTTATCTACAATATCTAAATCTTTTTCTTTACCTCTAACAATAACTGATCTTGTAGTTGCTTCCTCCGTTACTTGAATTGGTATAAAGTTTCCAGTAGTTCCAACTGTTGTAAATAATTCTGTTATTGTCGCTTTAGCTTCTGCAGGAGTTATATAATAAAGTCTAAAAATTTCTGATATAATTGGTTCAACAGAATCTTCTATTTCAACTTTTTTCTTAACAGCAGATGCTCTTGCTGATTTATAACTTTCTTGTGAAGTTAAATTTGCAGGGGTTGATACTCTAATAATATTACTCGCTACATCTATATCAGCTGCATAACTTTTTAAATCCAGTAATGCATTAAAAGCTTTATCCCATGGGACATCATTTAATTCAGCAGATATAGCGCCAGCAACCTCATCACCTACTAAAATATTTATATTTCCGATCTCTGCCATCAATCTCATTGCTTCTTTAAAATCTAAACCTTGGAATTTAAATGAAACATTTTGTTTCAAAGCAGTAAACTCTTCAGAAATTAATAAATAGTTTCTTTCCTTAACTGATGATAATTGTTTTCTTTTTTTAAGTTTAACTACATCTCCTTCAACAGGAACTGGGCCCATTTCAGCACTTTTTTCTAATTCTTTTTTTCCAAGTTTTTTTACGTCAGTCTTTATAAGAGGAGTATCGTGCTTAAAGGTTTTTTTAGCCATTTTATCTGCACAACCTGTCAAAAGAAAAATCGCAAGAGGTAATAAAATGAATGATATATTTTTATTTAATTTCATTAATTATTTACTTCTTTCTGTAATTTGATTTTTAAAGTTTATAACCATTAAAGACTTTCCATTTTTCTCAAAAACTGCTTCTCTATTATTTAAAGCAATTAGTTGAACCCCTGGGCTTAATTCTTCAAACATACCAATTGTAAGTACGTCTCCACTGGCATTAATTAATGATACAAATCCATCATCATTTTCAGATGACATAACCCCAACTAATTTAAACTTGTACAAACTCATTTCATTTTGAGCTTCTTGAGGATCACTTGCTAACAATGTACTTCCACCAGACAAAGAGCTGTCTCCTACAAAGGGATCATTCAGTGGAAGAGGTTCTTCGTCTCCAATCTCAGATGAAATATTAGCTTGCGTGTTTGCTTGTTTTGCTTTTACTTTTTGATTTATCTCTTTAGCTTTTTCGATAATATTTTGTTCCGCATCATGGCTATCTGCCATTGATAATTTTGGCATATATATAAAGAGCAACAAAATAAAAATTATTTTAAAAAAATTCATCTGGTAACCCCACTATTGTTAATGTTCCTCTTACTTTTATCGCCCCAGTTGAATCTCCTTTTACCACCTGTATGGACTCTTTGTCAAAGTTTAACATCTTATTTGAGAGCGAAAGAGCTCGTTTAAATTTGATATAACCAATAAAATTGCCATCAATTTCAAAGTCTACTGGTATCAAATAATAAGCAATATTCTTCACATTTTTAACTTGGGTCTTTTTGGTCTTCTTTTTTACTTTTTTTCCATCCGCCTTAGCTAAAGCTGCAGCCTTCATTACTTCTTTGATATCTTTTTTTTCAATTTTTGAAATAATCAAATCATTCTGTCCAGCATACTCACTTAATGTTTGGTAAAGACCTTCGACCTCAGCTTTTGTGTGGAATAAACTAGAATACTTATCATATTCTGGTTTCAACTTTTTAATTCTTGCTTTCATTGAATTTATTTCAGTAATGAATTTTGTAATTTCTTGTTTCTTTAAATTCATATCATCCAATTTTGCTTTTCTAGATTTAACCATTGGATTTAAAACTGCATAATAAATAATTAAAAACAGAACAACGGCACCAACAATAATTCCAATTTTAGTAAGTGTCTTTTTGTCAGCTAATTTTGTAATCTGATCTTTAATATCAGACATATTTAAATTTTTTAAATCTATGTTCATTGCCATGATTAACCTCTACCTCTTTTAATTTTTACAAATACTCTAAAACCTTTCATTGATGCTGTCCCTGCTCTACCTTTTGGTAATCGCATTGATGATAATGAAGCTTGTTCAACTAATTTTTGTTTACTTAAATTTTCAATAAATTTTAATATATCTTGGTCGCTTGCAGCTAGTCCTTGAATTGTTAATCTATTAGATCCATTAAATTCGACTTGATCAAATTTAACTCTGTTAGGAACACTCGATGCTACTTGAGCTAAGATTCTATATGTTAATTCTTTATTAGAAGAAAGAGTTTTACTTAATTTCATAGACGTATTGATTAGTCCAAGCTCTTTAGAAACTATTTTCTTTTGTTTAACTGTTTCAGCATGTTCTGCTTTTACAAGATCGTATTGTTTTAATTTCGCATTGTATGAAAAAATATTCCAAAAAGATAAACCAAATAATACTAAATATATTGCAGCAACGGCCGCTGTGATTCCTTTAAAAGCAAACCCTGAAATTGCTTTCATTTTTTTTTGTTTCATTACACTTGATCTATCAGGTAATAAGTTAATATTTTTTACTGCAGTAACAAATTTGTAATAACCAAAAACATCAAGCTTTCTAAATGCTAATCCAACTGCTGTAGATAAGTACGACCTATTAACCTTGCTATCTAAAGTTTGTTGATTTTGACTTGGAATTTTTAGACCTTCAGTAGGATCGAATGTGTTAAATCCAACATTCATTAAACTTTTTCTAAAGTTTCCTAAATATTCTTCAACATTTTCAATATCTGATACAACTTTTATATTTCTAATTCTTTTTTCATACTTGGTTTCAAAATCTTGAATTGCTTGTTTGACTTGAGTTACATATCTTCTGACTAATCCTTCTTTTTCTTCTGCATCTTGTGACTCTTGTAAAATTTTTCTATCTTGTCCCCTAATAAAAATATCAGTTATTATTGGATTATTGTCATAAAGGATCATTAAATAATTTTCATCTAAACCAAACTCTAAAACAGCAGTTAAATTGGCGTCTTCTGGCTTGTTTGCTAGTTGATTAGATTGGTCGACTGCTGATTTTAATGCAAAACATTTAACGTCTATAATAACTGGATTTAAACCTGCATTTTTAATTATTGAAGTGTAACTATTTATGTCTGTTAATTTTGATGCAACAAATAAGATATCCATTGTATTATCTTTTTGATTTCTATTGATCACTTGATGGAAAATAGAATAATCTTCTAAATTATCAGTTAATTGAACTAAATTTTCCCATAATGAATTAGTTTCAATTGCTTTACTTAGTTCTTCATCTTTCATTAGTGGTGCGGTAACTACTCTTATAATTGCACTCGTAACTGGGATAGATATTGCTACGTTTGGAGAAGATATTTTGTATTTTTGGATAGCTAAAGATAGTTCTTCTGAAAATTTATCAGCATTATCTATTGGAGTGCTATCATCCGAAATATCAACTGGATGAATGTGTAATTTATCTAGCACCCATTGATTTGCTTTATTGCTTGAAACTTGAACTAATCTAATTTCTTTATTTGCAAGCTCTACTCCTAATATTTCCTCACCTTGAACTGTGGACTTTCCTAATTTGGATTTAAAAAAATTTTCAAATTTTGATTTAAAACTTCCTACTTTAGATTTGTTTGAAGATAATTTATTTAAATTGTTTGCAAAAGATGGTTTTTTTAATTTTATATCTTTTAATTTACCAAAAATGTTTGTCAATTTACCTTTTAATAACTCTTGTTTAGTTGGTTGCGGATTTTCACTAGTTACAACTGGTGATGTTTCATTTTGAATATTATTTTCATTTGTTTGATTAGCGGCGGTAGTTTCAATCTTTGGAGTTTCAGAAACTACTTGATCATTATTTTGAATAATATTTTCTTCAACTTTAACTTCATTATTATTTTCAGTTTCTTTAACTTGATTTTTTAATTTTTCACTCTCTTCATGAACATCATCAAACCATTTTTCTAAAATAGGTATTGCTTCTTCTAAATTTGTTGTACCTGAAGATGAAATTTTCTGTTTTCCGTCAATATAAAGTCTTCCAACCCAATTTTTTGATTTTAACTCACCCTTATATTTATCTTGTCTTACATATATATGTAGTCTTCCATCCTTTTTATGAATTACTTGATGGCTAGATCCACCATTTTCCTCTTTTTTTTCATCAGAAGCATCTAAAACTTCTGTTTGTTTTTGGTTTTGATCATTATTATCGTTTACTGATGAAGTTGTTTCATTACTTTGTGTCTCTAGAGTTTTATTTTCCTCATTATTTTCATTTGATTGTATTAAATTTTCATTTTGATCATCATTTTGATCATTACCCTGATTTATTTCAGTAGCTTCATTATTATTAGGAGTATTTTCGCCTTCTAGTTGATTATTTTTATCAACTTCAGATTGATTCTCCTCATTTGAGGTAGATGGCTCCTCAATAATATTTTTTTTATCGTCTTCTTGATCTGACATAATTTTTTTTAATTCATTTTTTCTAACACAATACCGAATCTCTAACACAAAGTTAGGTTCTAGTCTAACACAAAATTGTAAGTTGCATGCTCAAATTGGGTCTTTTTTCAAAAAAACAAGTAAAATCAACACTTTTTCACTTAAAAAAAATTTCAATCAAATTATTAAATTTTTTAGATATTCATAATTACTCTAACACAAATGAAAAAAATTGATTGTGTTAGAGTAAAATTAATTTGTGTTAGAGTTTTTATTCAAAAT
>CACNYE010000022.1:5000-10552 GCA_902624515.1 uncultured Pelagibacteraceae bacterium | reverse complement strand
AAAAAGTTGACTAATAATAAATCTCAGATAAA
Source organism: uncultured Pelagibacteraceae bacterium (assembly GCA_902624515.1). GTDB lineage: Bacteria > Pseudomonadota > Alphaproteobacteria > Pelagibacterales > Pelagibacteraceae > Pelagibacter. The sequence continues at coordinate 10,520 of CACNYE010000022.1, read as the reverse complement.
TAGTATGAAACAGAAAGTATACAGCTCAATAAAACAATTATGAAAAATTTTGAACCTTATTTAAATCGAAGAATAGATAAACAAGCAAAATTTGAAAACTTATTAGAATTTCCTAAATATATTGAAATAGAGACAGTTAACGCATGTAATGCTAGATGTCCGATGTGTACTATAAACGATTGGGAAAGAAATTACCCCATAATGAAAGATGATGTCTGGAAAAAAATTAGTGATGATATAATTGAAAATAAAAGATTTTTAAAAAGAGTAAGTCTTTACAGAGATGGAGAGCCATTAATAGATAAGAAAATGGCTAGTAGAATAAATAAACTTTATGAAAATGGAATTAGAAATACATCGATTGCTACTAATGTTTCACTACTAAATGAAAAACGAGCTATTGATCTTTTAGAAGCTGGTCTTGGAATGGTAATATTTTCAATCGATAGTTTGAATAAAGAGGTCTATGAAAAAATACGAGTGAGACTAAATTTTGAGCAAGTTAAGGATAATGCAATTAGATTTTTACAATTGAGAGATAAAATTAATCCAAATTGTAGGGTATGGATTAGGATGATAAGACAAGATAGCAACTACAATGAATGGGATAATTATTATGACTTTTGGAGAAAATATACTTCTGATGTCGATAGAATATACTATCATAATATTTTTAATTGGGGTGGTCAGCTTGATGATTATAAATCTGTCTCAAAAAGTTTTGAACCAAATTTACCTTGTGTTGCTTTATGGTCACTTTTAGTAATATTTGCAAACGGAGATGTTCCTTTGTGTAACGTAGACTTCAATAACAAATACCCTACTGGAAGTGTAATGAGTAATTCAATAAGGGAACTTTGGCAGTCAGAAGTAATGAATGCTAGAAGAAAATTACATATTAATGGAAAGAAAAAAGATATTTCTATATGTGCAAACTGCAATGTTTGGGATGAAGTAAAAGGTGAAGAAATTGTCTCTCCGGAATTCGCTGAAAAAGTGTCAATATTGAATTCTGAAAGTAAAATCCAAGAGTGAAAAAAGCTATAATTATAGGATCTGGTTTTACTGGTTGCATGTTTGCAATGATGTTAAAAAAGAAAAATTGGGAAGTTGTAGTTATAGACAAGGCAAATCAGACTGGTGGTGGTGTAAGAACTTTTTATCATGGTGGTCACCCATATACCTATGGTCCAAGACATTTCATAGGTCCTGAAGAAAACATGAAGGCATTTGAATTTCTAGATAAAATTGTACCTATGAGACATATAAAGAAAATGAATCTAAGCTATCAACAGAATGAAGATTTTTTTGCAAGTTATCCAATTCATATTGATGATGTAAAAAAGTTTAAAGATTCTAAAGAAATTTTTGATGAGCTCAACTCACTTCCTCAAGAAACAAAATCAAAAAATTTTGAAGAATTCTGGATAGGTAGAGTTGGTAAAAAATTATATGAAAGATTTAATAAATTTTATAATTTAAAAGCATGGAATTTAAAAAGTAATTCTCTAATGGATCATGGATTTGAAGCAACAGTGAAAAGAAAGCCTCTAGAAACAGGATCGAGATATGAATTTCCATCTGGTCACATAAATGCATACCCTAAACCTAAAGATGGCTATAACAAATTTTTTGATGTCTCTCTTGAGGGGTGTAAAGTAATTTTGAATGAAACAATAGATAAGGTAGATTTAGATAAAAAAATTATTCATACAAAGAATAACTCAATTAAAGGTGATTTAATTATTTCAACCACATCTCCAGATTTCCTATTTTCTAATTGCTGGGGTGAACTCAAATATGTAGGACGAGAATTTTATAAAATTGTTCTCCCCACTAAACAAGTATTACCAAATGATGTTTATTTTCTTTATTATCCTAACGAAAATGAACAGCAAACAAGGGTAACGGAATTTAAAAAATTTACATTGCATAAAAGTGATAATTCTTTAATAACTTTAGAAGTTCCATCAATGAAAAACAAACTTTATCCTACAATGATCAAAACAGAGGTAGAGCTGGCAAAAAAATATGTAAGCTCACTACCAAAAGATATACTTTCTGTTGGAAGAATGGGCACATATAGCTATGTTGATATTGATGATATTATTATGCAAGGTCTAAATTTTTATGATAATCTTTAAAAATTAAATCAATGATATCCAATAAAGAATTAAACTTTTTCAAAAAAGAGGGTTATTTAATTAAAAATACCAATTCAATTGACTCATTAAATCAAATACAAAATTTTATTTTTAATACCTTAACAAAACACTCAAAAATAAAATCTTTTAAGGATAATAAATTAAATTTTTTTACAAAATTTCACAAAAATATAAATAAAAAAAAGTTAAATGAAATTAGAGTGAGTGCAATTAATGATATAAATAGAAAAGATGGATTTAGAGATTTATATTATGAGTCAGCAAAAGAGTTGTTAGATGATTTAGTGGGTAATGAGATAGCAATGCAAAAAAAGATTAATTTGTCTATTCAAATTCCTAATGATAAAAAATCTATATTACCTATGCATTCTGATATTTATGCTGGGGAAAGCCCTTTCGAAGTGGTGATATGGATACCAATGATGAATGTAAAAAAATCTTCACATTCAATGTTTATTACCAATCCAAAAGATAATATTAAAATAAATAAAGATGTTACTACTGGAAGAAAATCAACATTGCAAAAAATTTATGAAAAACACAAAAAAAAATTCAAATTTATTAAAATTGACTACGGGCAAATTCTAATTTTTTCACCCATAATACAACATGGAAACATAATAAATAAAACAGATGAAACAAGAATTTCATTAAACTGTAGATTTAAAAGTCTTTTGACCCCTTTTGATGTTTTTAGTAAAACTCATCGAAATATCCCACATTTCTTTCAACCTTACAACATCAAACCTTTAACCCAAATAGGATTTAATTTTATTAATGCAATAAATAAGAAGAAATTTCATGGGTCGTTATAAAAAAAATAAAAATATATATGCTGGATATATAAACCTAAAAGCAATTAACGGTATAATTTTTCCATCATATGCTCAAAATCAACTCAATAAAGATTATATCGTTAATAAACTCTACGGTGAGTTTTATATGTCAACTAATGAGAATACCTATGGAAAAAACAACATAATTTTAAGATCATTAATAGAAAATTCAGACTTGAAAGGTGTTTGCTTGTTATCAATTTTTTCTCTTCCTGAAATTAAAGAGCAGAGAATTAATATTTACAAAAAAACATTGAAATTAAATAAAGAATTACACTTTGTTTTTGAAGAAAAAAAAATTACTAAATTAAAAGATATAGAAAAAATAGAAAATTTATTAATATTCAACTTAGATTTTTTTATAGAAAAAAAAACAAAATTAACTAAATATGAAAATGGTATAATAGATAAATCCTGGCAATTTATTTAGATTTATAATTTTTTTCATCTAGGTACTTTATCAAAGTTTCTTTTACTGTTGATAACTTAATATTTAAAAATTGACGACTCTTAGAGCTCATCAAATAGCTAACCGATTTTGAAGTTTTATTAGACAATTTAACATTATTGTTTATCTTTTTTTTAAAAATTTCAAATATTGTTTTCCATTTAATAGGATTTAAAGAAAATATATTTATTATTTTAAATTGATTCAAAGAGTTTATAAATATCAGCTTATTAATTATCTTATTTAAATCATTTATATGAATTATTGAATTATAATATTTATTTGAATTAAAAACGTAAAAAGTTTTGAATTTTTTTGATTTAAATTTTTTGTAAAGTTCGCTTATAAAATTACTATGTGAGCCAATCCCTAAAACACCAGATAGCCTTAATATAAATACGTTTTTCAGTTTTTTATTTAACGATAGTTTATACAACTCATCTTCCATAATAATTTTAGATAATCCGTAAGGATTTGATCTATCAAGTTTAAAATCTTCACTAATTACAGACATATTTTTTTTTTTATAAACAGAAATACTAGATAAAAAAATTATTTTTTTGATATTTGATAAATCTAAAGCTTTTAAAATTTTTGTATCCATTACAATATTTTTTTTTAAGCAGATTTTTGGATCTATTTTTGGTGGTGTTAATGATGCACAATGAATTAAAATTGAAATATCTTTCCTAAATTTAAATGATTTTAATAAATTTAATTTTATATAATTTACATTTTTTAGTTTTTTTTTTAACTTATCTCTAAAAAAAGAATAAATCTTTAATTTTTTGTTTTTTGATAAATAATTAACAACATTGCTTCCTATAAACCCGTTTCCACCAGTGACTACAATATTAATTTTTTTCATAGAATATTATTATTAAAAATTGTTCTGTATATTTATTATATGATATATAAGATAAATAATTATATGAAAAAAATTTTATTCATTCAGTTATGTTCACTATTATTAGCAACTAATAATTCTTTTGCATATTTTGACCCTGGAACTGGATCATATATATTGCAAGTTTTAGCTGTGGTTCTTGCAAGTATTGCCACTTTTTTTAGATTTTTTTTAGAAAAAACAAAAGAAATTATAAGAAAAATCAAATCATATTTTCTAGGCTATAAAAAAAAGTGAATTGATGCTTTATCACTCTCTGTAAAATTATAAAAATTTTGTTTCGCAAAATTTTTTATCAAATTTATTTTTTTATCAAACCTTTCCTTTGAATTTTTTATTGATAAATCAATATTATCAATATTATTTTCATAAATAGGAAAACCAAATTTTTCATAGATGTGTTCTTCAATTGTTGATCCTGTCAATTTATTTTTTTCAGTATTGTGTATTTTTGACAAATTTTTAAAGTACAAGACCGGCTTATTTATTAGAAAAATAAATTCATGTGCTATTCCAGAGTAATCAGTAATTAAATATGAACTTGAAAAAAGTGAATTAAGATTAAATGGACTTGTATCGAATACAAAATTATTATTATAACAAAATTTTTTATTGATTTTAGAGATTGTTTTATGATTTCTTTTAAAATGTTCTTGGTGAGGTCTAAAAATAACTTTATAGTTTTTTTCTAATAATCGGTAAATCAAATCTAAACAGTGTAGTTCTAAAAAATTTTTAGAAGAATAATTCCATGACGGTGCAACTAAGACTGTATCTGAAATTTCTTTTTCATTTTTGATATTTTTTTTTTCTGCTTTTATAAAATCATAATAATAATAACCTGTTTTCAGTAAAACTTTATCTTGGTATTTTGGCTGATTAAATTCCCTCAAATGGTAATCTCCAACACAACATATTATGTCATACTCATCAAATGCGGTTTTAGTGTAAACATTTGTAATACTATTTACACAATGAAATATATATACATATTTTTTAATATTCTTATTTTTCTTAAGCTCATTTTTATTTAAATCTGTAGTTGTCAAGAAAAAATATTTGGCATTTACTATTGCAAAAGCAAAATATCTTAAAAAACTTTTTCCAACATATAAATTTGTTACCATCTTATCATTAACATAATCATGGATATCACTTGATAAA
>CACNYE010000022.1:0-2500 GCA_902624515.1 uncultured Pelagibacteraceae bacterium | reverse complement strand
CACAGGTACTCCTTCACAGGCTTACAGAACGTTCCGCTACCAGTTGTAATTTTCGAAAAAATTACAAATCCACAGATTCGGTATATAATTTTAGCCCCGTTACATCTTCGGCGCAGAAACTCTATTAGACCGGTGAGCTGTTACGCTATCTTTAAAGGATGGCTGCTTCTAAGCCAACCTCCCGGCTGTTAAGGAATTTCCACATCCTTTCACACTTAATTATAATTTTGGGACCTTATCTGGTGGTCTGGGCTCTTTCCCTCTCGACCATGGACCTTAGCACCCACAGTCTGTCTGCTGAGGAACAATGTTTAGCATTCGGAGTTTTATTAGGTTTGGTAAGAATCTCTTCCCCCTAGCCCATTTAGTGCTCTACCTCTAAACATCTATTTACTCAACGCACTACCTAAATAGTTTTCGCGGAAAACCAGCTATCTACGAATTTGGTTGGCCTTTCACCCCTTACCACAAATCATCCAAAGACTTTTCAACGTCAACTGGTTCGGTCCTCCGGCAAGTGTTACCTTGCTTTCAACCTGTTCATGGTAAGCTCATTCGTTTTCGGGTCTAATTCATTTAACTTGTCGCCCTATTAAGACTCGCTTTCGCTGCGCCTACACCTAGATGGCTTAAGCTTGCTAAATAAATTAAGTCACTGACCCATTATACAAAAGGTACGCCGTCACTCTAAAAAGAGCTTCGACTGATTGTAGGCATGCGGTTTCAGGTTCTATTTCACTCCCCTAATAGGGGTTCTTTTCACCTTTCCCTCACGGTACTAGTTCACTATCGGTCACTGAAGAGTATTTAGGCTTAGAGGGTGGTCCCCCTATATTCGAGCAGGATTTCACGTGTCCCGCTTTACTCAAGAATTTAATTAAACATTACTTATACGGGACTATCACCCTCTATGGTTAGCTTTTCCAAACTATTCAAATTTTTTCAATTAAACTACTGGCCTATTCCATTTTCGCTCGCCACTACTAACGGAATCTCAATTGATTTCTTTTCCTCTGGTTACTTAGATGTTTCAGTTCTCCAGGTTATCTCTTTAAACCTATGTATTCAGTTTAAAGTACCATTTTAAATGGTGGGTTTCCCCATTCGGAAATTTTCGGATCAAAACTTACATACAGCTCCCCGAAACTTATCGCAGTATATCACGTCCTTCATCGTCTTTCAGTGCCAAGGCATCCGCCACACGCCCTTAAACGCTTGATTTATGCACAGAAAAAAATTCTGTGTTGAATCAAATTTTTATTTGAACATTAACTAATAACAAAATTAATGTTCGGATATAGATATTGATATTAATAATTTTTATTTACGATTTTATATAACTAAGTGTTTTGGTGGAGGATAGCGGGATCGAACCGCTGACCTCCTGAATGCAAATCAGGCGCTCTCCCAGCTGAGCTAATCCCCCCTTAATCTTATATTGGTGGGCCGAGAAAGACTCGAACTTTCGACCCCACCCTTATCAAGGGTGTGCTCTAACCAACTGAGCTACCGGCCCCCATTCAAGAGAAACACTATTTTAAGAAGAGAAATGAGGACGGTCAACATTAACCTTGTAAATTATTTAGAATAAAATTTTACTTTTATTCATCCTTAGAAAGGAGGTAATCCAGCCGCAGGTTCCCCTACGGCTACCTTGTTACGACTTCACCCCAGTCGCTGACTATACCGTGGTCAAGGATTTTAAACCTTGCCTTAAGGTAGAACCAACTCCCATGGTGTGACGGGCGGTGTGTACAAGACCCGGGAACGCATTCACCGTGGCACGCTGATCCACGATTACTAGTAATTCCAGCTTCATGCACTCGAGTTGCAGAGTGCAATCCGAACTGAGATATTTTTTGAGGATTTGCTTAACGTCGCCGTTTTGCTTCCTGTTGTAAATATCATTGTAGCACGTGTGTAGCCCAACACGTAAGGGCCATGAGGACTTGACGTCATCCCCACCTTCCTCCAGCTTATCACTGGCAGTTCTTTCAGAGTGCCCAACTTAATGATGGCAACTAAAAGTGAGGGTTGCGCTCGTTGCGGGACTTAACCCAACATCTCACGACACGAGCTGACGACAGCCATGCAGCACCTGTGTTTCGTCCGGCCGAACCGAAAACTTTAATCTCTTAAAGTCGCGACGAACATGTCAAGTGTTGGTAAGGTTCTGCGCGTATCTTCGAATTAAACCACATGCTCCACTACTTGTGCGGGTCCCCGTCAATTCATTTGAGTTTTAACCTTGCGGTCGTACTCCCCAGGCGGTGTGTTTACTGCTTTCGCTGCGACACTGAAAATAAATTTCCAACGTCTAACACACATCGTTTACGGCATGGACTACGAGGGTATCTAATCCTCTTCGCTACCCATGCTTTCGTTCCTCAGTGTCAGTAATGATCCAGAAAGCTGCCTTCGCATTTGGTATTCTTTCTAATATCTACGAATTTCACCTCTACACTAGAAATTCTGCTTTCCTCTATCAAACTCTAGCTGA
>CACNYE010000021.1 GCA_902624515.1 uncultured Pelagibacteraceae bacterium | reverse complement strand
AATTGAGATCAACATCATTGCAATTTAATTCTTTAAAATAATATACTTCTGCCAATGGTAGAGCTGGAGTTATATCTTCTGCAATAATATTTAACTGATTTGTTTTTTTTTCAATTGTAAAGTTATATCTACAAACATTTGAAGTAGCCCAATATAAAAGAGAAGAAATAATTATTGCAATAAAAATCATTACTTTACTTATTCCAAACATAAAAAGTAAATTAAATTCCGTCTACAACTACAATTGTTAAATCATCTTTTTGTATTCGACCAGATTTAATTATATCTTCGATAATTTTATTTAATCTGTCGTGATTAGGAATGTGATGATATTTTTTTATATAATCTTTAAATCCATCTGACTCTAGCATGTCTCCTTTAGTATCTTTAATTTCAGTTATACCATCTGTAAAAATATACATTGAACTATTTGAAAAATTAATTTTAGTTTCTTTAAATTTAAATTTAGGTGCAATACCTAAAGGTGGTCCTGCTTCTTCGAAATTAGAAAAGTTTCCGTCTTTAGAATAAATTAGCGGAGGTTCATGCCCCGCATTAGATAAAGTTAATTCTTTTTTATTACTATCATAAATTCCTATTAACATTGTTACAAACATTCCTCTTGATGTTGTTTCACATATTTCTGTATTTAAAATATTTAAAAGTTCTGCTGCTGAATAATTTGTTTTACTTAAGCATCTATAAAGACTTGATGCTTTAGACATCAACAAAGATGATTTAATTCCTTTACCAGAAACATCCGCAACACCAAATCCATAAATACCTTCTGATAGTTTTGCAAAATTATAAAAATCTCCTGAAACAACTTTTGCTGGGATATTAATTCCTGCAATTGGAAAATTTTCTTTTTTGTTTTGCGATAATAATGTTTTTTGTATTTCACCAACTATTTCTATTTCTTTTTGTAATCTATTTTTATCAATTAAATCTTTTGCCATCTTTGCATTTCTAATTGCTAAAGCTGCAGGACCAGATAAAGTTTCTAAAAGTTTTCTATCGTTCTCTTCAAAAAGTTTATTGTTTGTTTTTTTATTTAAGCAATGAATAACTCCAATGCATTCATCTGATACAATTAAAGGTGAACATAAAACTGAATAAGTAGTAAAATTTGTTTTGTTATCTAAATCAAAATAAAATTCAGCAATTTCTCTAACATCTTTTCTTACATCGCCAACTCTAATACATTTTTTCATTACTGCTGCTTTACCCATTACACCTTGTGTTATAGGAATTTCAAAATCTTCTAGATAGGCTTGATGTTTAGAAGCTATACACTGAAATGTTTGAGTCTTGTCATCTATTAAAAAAATATTAGCAGCTTGAGCATTAATTCTTTTAATAATTAGTTCCAGTGAATTATTTAAAGTTTCTTTTAGATCAAGAGATTTTGCAAACTCTTGATTCATTATTGTAATTAATTCTAAATCTTTACCACTCGTATCTTCAACTTTATTTATTTCCTTTTTTTTTGCGCCAAAAAACATGTTATTTATAAATTGATATTCGTTATATTTTTGATATTTTTGTAATTGATGGAAATCATTATTCATGCGCCTAATTTCTATTTACACCTAACAGATGCAATTATGTTTGTGCAATACTGTATTAATGGGCTCATAGATCTATCCTCTCAAATTAAACTATAAATTGTGATCTATATTATAGTATTTATCTTCGGAAGTATATGGGGAAGTTTTAGTAATGTCTGTATACATAGAATCCCTAAAGATATGAGTGTTGTTAAGGGAAGATCATTCTGTCCTTCATGCTACAAACAAATTAAATGGTACAATAACATTCCTCTGCTATCTTTTATAATCTTAAAAGCTCGGTGCCAAGAATGTTCAGCCAAAATTAATACAAAATATTTTTTAGTTGAGTTAATTTCTGGTCTTAATTTTGTTTTGATATTCTATTTATTCGGTATCTCGTTAACAACGCTTCTATTTTTTATTTTAAGTATATGTTTTCTAATTATTTTTTTTATAGATCTAAAACATTTTATAATCCCAAACGAACTTACATATCCTTTAATGCTTATTGGTTTTCTAAAATCATTTGATCCTAATCTCAATTATCATTTGTTTCCAAATTTTATCAATTCATTAATAGGTGGAATTTTTGGTTACGTAATAATTTGGTTAATAATTTTTATTTATAAGAAATTAAGAAACAAAGAAGGAATGGGTTTGGGTGATGCAAAATTACTTTCGGTAATTGGTTTTTGGTTTGGCTGGATATCTATTCCTTTTGTAATATTTTTTTCATCAGTTGTTGCTTTAATGAGTGTAATTCCAGATTTAATAAAAAATAAAAAAAAACTTTCATCGCAAATACCTTTCGGGCCTTTCATTATTATTGGTAATTTAATTTTTCTTTTTTTGTTTGATCAAATTAAATTATTCTTAAATTAAAATTTTACCCACATTGATCAGCGAATTGTTAGAATTTTATTTTAAATGATATTATAAAGTAAATATGAAAAAATTTTTGTCTATAATTATAATCTTACCGATTTGTTTTTATTTATTTATTGAATTCATTGGAGATAGATTTATTAAAAATATATTACAAAATAATATATCAAGTTCATTAAACAGAGAAGTATCAATTGAAAAATTAAATATAGATTATTTAAGTGGAGAAGCAGACGCTAAAGGGATTAAGTTGTTAAATAAAAAGTTTGAAGGTTATTTAGTTAATATAGAGTCAGTTAAAGTAAATTTAGATGCATTCTCAATTTTTTCTAACAACATTATAATAAATGATGTGTTGTTAAAAGATATTAGTGTAAATTATTATTTTGATTATGCTGAACAAAGAATTATGGATAACGTAAGATCTCTTCAAGATGATCTAACATATAGAACTTCAAGTTCTGAATCTAATAAATACTTTAATATTCAAAATCTTGATGTAAAAAATATTTCTTTATCGATATTGTCTCCAGATTTTAATATTGATAAAACCTTTTCACTTAAAGACATGAGCTTTAATAACATTGGTAATACTAAAAAGAGTAATGATTATAAAGATATTTTAAAAAAAGTTTTTAATGAAACAGTTGATATAATCAAAGAAAAAATAATTAATAATAATTTTTTAGATAGAATTCAAAATTTCAATACAGAGGATTTAGAAGATAAGGTAAAAGATAAACTGAAAAATAAACTTAAAAATTTAATAAATTAGTGAAAACTTTTTTATTCATTAATATTATTATTACAGCCTTAAATATATTTATTCTAGCTTATGCTTACTCTTTAAAATTTTTTCCAATCAAATGGCGTAAGAAAGTTAATCAAGATACTCTTGTCGGTTTGGCTATCATATTTATAACTATGTTAAATATGTTTATGTGGATAATTTATTTTTATTATGAAATTTTTGATCCTTTAAAACAAATTAAAGAACTTATTACTTAATATTAGAAGCCTGTATCTCTCCAGCCACCCTTATTACTTAAGACTTCACCAGCAATAGCTAGTATTGAATATAATGTATCAGGATTTTCACTAGGTCCAGCAACGTTAGCATATAGCTTGTCACCGAAAATTACCAATTCTGATAAGACACCTTCTCTTACAAATGTACATGCTCCACCATTGGCAGCACTACCTTTTACTAACTCATGTGAATTGTTAGTACCACATTCATCATCTGAGGCGCAAATAAAGGCATTTCCAATATTACATCTATTTGCTCCTGGTGGTGGTTCATAAACAGGAAAATACACCTGACCTTTAAATAAAGTTGGTGGAGCTGAAACTTTCCTATAACTTGCTTCTCCTCCTTGTCCTACTGTGCCATCCGAATTTATTGAAGTTCCATTTAAATATATTACCCAACCATCTTCACTAGATGGACAATCATCTCCACTAGCATCACCTGTTACATCGGAACAAACACTTAAATCATCAATTGATTTTGCAGCATTTGCACCTGTATGTGCAAGTTCTCTAAAATTAGAATCTGTCTCTTTTGGAATGGTTACATTGTTCAAGTGTTTAAAGAATGGATAATCTCTATCTCTTATTCCATACAAAATGTTGTCCATCAATGCACTTCTATCCCCTAACTTACCAAAGTCACCTGTTCCACCAAACAACCAAAAATCTTTTGTATCTACGCCAACTCCTGCATCCATACCAAAGAATGTATAACGTTTATTTTGTTCTGATGCATTCAATCTAAATAGGGTAGTCTGATCAAACATTTGTGCATTATTTTTCTTAGAGTCAGTCAAATTAATTTTTGTTATCTTACCTTCTCTATCATTAACGTAAACCATTGCACCCCGCCAAGGTATACCAAACGCAGTATCAGGCGTAATTACGATAGGGGTTGTTGGAATAGCATTATTAATATTACTTCCATTTGCCGTTGGAATAACATTATTTCCTATTGTTACACCATTTGGATCTGTATCAATAATTGTCATTGGTCCTGAATTTATTTCACCACCATAAATTCTTGCAGGTTCAGACATATCATCTAGTTCAATTGCAAATACAGAAGAGCCAGCACATAAATTATTATTTGCTAAACCTGCGCCCATTATTGCAACGTATTTGTCATTTGCTCTTTGACTTTCTTCACCTGGAACATCAGATGGCAATCTCACTATTCTTGGAGTAGACCATGTTTCACCTAAAGTACTATAATCTAAAGTCGGTGGTAATCCAGAAGCTACTGTACATGATGATTGTATAAAGAAATTATTTGTATTTGCTGGTTCAACTGTGCTTCCTCCACCAGGGTTATATGTCTTAGCATCAGCAAAAGTTATTTCAAAACGACCATTAATCATTCTAGCTGAACTAAATGGGACTGGCACGAACTCTCCATCAATTAATTCTGATACAGTCAGTTGATCAGCAGAAATTGTTGTTCCATCAGCTACTGGGAAACTAATATCATCAAATGTAAAAGTGGTACCTTGATAACAAGAATTTGTTCCATCTACAAAAAAAGTTCCACTTGTAGCATCAGCATTACTCTGACAAGGCGCAATATTATCTTGAACAGTTGTCGTAGTTACCGGTGGATCAGCAAATAGATCGTACCCATCATCATCTATAGCTTGACTTAAGTTAGCATCTGCTTTTTGAGCTTCTAGAGATTTTTCAACACTTGCAGAACTTGAAAAGTATTCATATTCAGTAATACTTCCCTCATCATCTGCAATGTAGACAACACTGTTTACATAATCGTTAAACACAGAGAACATGTGCAATGGTCCTTTACCAGCTTTAACAATAGGGTTTGTGACATCTAGAACTGAAAAACCTGCTCCCCCTCGACCATATGGAACGAAAAGAAGTGTGTGCCAACTCTTTCCATCTTCTATTTGGCCATCTATAGTTAAACCTTTCATGAAAACATCATGAACAACAGGTGATCCATCAACACCAAAAATTGCATTAGTTCCTCCTTTGGTGCCATCAACTCTACCGTCAAGTTCGTCATTAATTAGAATAGGTAATTTACCTGCTATAAATGGTGGAACAAATGCCCACTCCTCTCTTCCTGTTTCTGCGTTAATAGCGTGCAACATTCCACTATTAGAACCTGCATAAAGAACATTTCTTCTTGTGTTGTGTGTTGCCATGAAGCTTTGGTAATTATTTATAGTTCTAAAGTAAGCTTCTTGATTATTATCTGTAAATTGTGTGCTACCATCAGGTGCTCCAATTTCAATTAACTGAGAATGATAAATATCACCTAACACATGATCTCTTACTTCAGTAATATTGCAATCACCATCATAATCAAAATAATCTGTTCCTTTCATAAAATTAACCAAACCTTCTAATTCATCTGTAGTCCCATTAGATCCAACTCCTGTACAGTGTGACGAGGCGTTATGGTAATCGTCTAGTTGAAAACCAAGTCTTAAAAACAGATTATTAATTCCATTTAAATTTTCAGTATCTGTATTAAAATTATCCCAATTACCGATATAGCTGACTTCCGGCATAGCCGTCCAAATATTTCTGCTATCACTAGAACCTGCAGCAGTTGATTGTTCTTTTATTTTTTCAGCTGCGTCCCAATTTCCTGGGAAATCTGCATCATGTTCTACTGTTCCATCAGGGTTTAATCCCTTCTTCAAAATAGTTCCTTGCCATTCACCAAATTGCTCGTAAGCAAATTGAGCTTGATACAAAGAACCACCCTCTTGAATGGTTGCAGTAATTGAAGGTGCGGTAAATGAAAGTCTTTCAGCAAGAATCTGTCTTATTTTTGATTGTAATTGAGTTTTGAGTTGTTCTGGAGTATCTGCAACTATAGTTGGCTCACAATCGGTACTATTTGCATCATCACAAGATCCAATACGTGCTAAATTGTCGAATAATTGCATTCCCCTTGCTCTAATACCGCCGCCATAAGCTACAAATAAAGTTTTTACTCCTAATGTAGTTCTTAATTGCTCAATTCTTTGAGCCGCAAAACCTGCTTGACCCTGTGTGCCTGTATTGGTCATCATTCCATCACCAATTACAATTATATAATTTAATTGACAATCTGAGTTTGGATCAAAAGCTTCGTTGTCCCCTGAAAAGTAATAGTCATGAGCCATTTCTGAAAACGAATTTGCATCTGTTCCCCATTCTACACCAAGACTGGCTAAAATAGGCAAAGTTCTAGCTGCACCCTCGGAACTTATTCCAACATTTATACATGAATTTTTAGTACACTGATTACTTTTTCCAGTAGTGTGATCTCCTATCCAACCAGAATAATATGTACACATTGAACCATTGCTATGACAAAATGCGCCTCCTCCTGGACGAGCTTTTCTGCCTAAATTACCCATTCCCGCATTCCAATGACCAAAACCAAAATCTGCTCCAGAAGTCAAAGTACTATCAGTTAGTAAGCTTGAAATTGCTTCTTTGGCACCAGTCCATCTAGTAACATCTCCTCCACCAACTTGATTTTGCCACATGGTATCTCTATTTGCAGACGTGAATAATGTTGAATTTAATTCATCTACATGTGATTCATTAGAGTAAAGTAGTCGATTACCCACTACCCTTACACCAAATATACCTTTGTGAATTCTTATACTATCAGCATTCAAGCCACCCGCTGTTCCAGAATTTTTTAAAGAACCACTTGTACCAGCACTAACTCTGACAGGACAATCTCTTGTGCTTGACCATTCATGTTTATCTATTCTAGTATCATTCCATCTACCACCATAAAAAATATCATCATCATTATCATCAATATCAAAAGTGTCCATATTGGCAAAACATTGTCTAAATGGATTATTGGTATTTGCTGGAAGTGCATTTACGCCTGCACCGTTAGTGTATCCAAATACCCAGCCACTTTTTGATACATATACTTCTGATGCATTATCTGTAACTCTAATTCGACCTCCATCCCAAAGTCTTCCATAAAGATCACCTCTTCCTTTACCTCGTCCTTGTATTTGTGCACAAGTTCCAGCAGTAAAATTACAAGTAAGCATAAACGCATTTTTATTACCACCTCCACCCATTCCATAAGCATAAATAGCTGGACCACCAGCTTGTGAATTGAAGGCTATGTCGAAACCTCTAATATTCCTAATACTATTTCCAGTAATAGCTAATCGACATTTATAATCTTCATCTAAAGCAAAAATATATGGAGCTCTATCTTCGTTGTGGAATCCAACAAATAATAAGTTTTCCCCACTAATGTTTGTTCCACCAACAGTTACGTTAGAAACATATTGCACCTCATGAAATCGTTTATATGCACCAATATTAAAATTTTGAGATATATTTGTGTTTGCTCCAATTCGCCAGTCACATGTAGCTGTGGTTTGACCCCCCGTAAACCACACATCTCTTGTATAACTTGTGTTGGTAGTTTGTTTTATGCCTGTAAAATTTATTCTTACTCCATCTGAATCAAATAAATATAGTCCTCCCCTTTTTTTGTCTACTGATGACAAGACTTTATTTCCATTGCCATCTATTGTCATTGAGGAAATTCTCGGATTACCTCCACCAATTTTATTATTCATACTTGCAGAGCTATCTAAGAGTATTAGTATATTAGCTGGCACATCACCCTCTCCTGATCCTGGAGGGACCGGCTTAGAGTTTGCTATCTGATTTAAATTCAGAAAAAAAACTAAAACTAAAAAATATTTAAAAACTCTCATCAATTTGTTATCTGTAAAATATCACTTTGAATTAAAAAATCTTGGTAATCAGCATTAGTAAGTTCTAATGTTTCGTATATCCCATCAGGCTCATCTATTTTACCATATATAATTATATTATCACCAAAACTTATATCTATTGCTCCCACCCAATCCTCTTCTTTAGCTTTTTCATCATCAAGCCCAAAATTATTTTGAGCAAACTGGTAAATTTTATTTGTATTTTTAGCTTCCAAAGCTTCTACTTGAATCCCAATTAGTTTTTTTTCTCTAACATAAACTTTTAAAAAAGTTTCATCTAAAAGAGGATCATCACATAAATTAGGTGTATCAAATTCAACAAGCACAGTATCGCTTCCATAATCATCTTCTGCAGCTAGAGTAAATAGATCATACTTGTCTCCTAATGAAGTAATAGATGTACCCATATTTTCTTTTACAAAATTACAGGCATTAGAGACAGATGTTAAACTGAAGATTAAAGCAATTACAAAATTAATTTTAATAATAAATTTCATATATTTTAAAAATATAACTTTTTCATTAAATTATAAAAATATTTAAAATTGTCTAAACTATCCATTTTGGGTATTAGCTAGATAATATAACTAAGGATTCTAGTGGAATCAAGATTTCAGGATCATCAAAATCATCAAGATCAGTTCCTTTTGGCATCAAATAACCACATCCATATAATTTATAAGCAGTGCCTTGACGTTGAACATTGGTTGATGTTTTTTTTAAACTAGTACCTGCTCCTTTAAAAGTTGAACTTCCAACATTGATTGCAAAATACTCCCATCTATATCTTTGCATGTGTTCAATTTCAGCATTGGATGCACCTTCAGATACAAGGATTGGTTCTATTAGTTCACCAAAATTCCAATTTTCCTGTTGTACTGCAACAAGAACATTTCCACTATTATCTCTCACTAAATTTCTAAAACTGTTAGCACATGCAGTATCTCGTAAAGTTTCAATATTTATTGGTATACCTCTTCCAATAGGCCAAGGTGCACTTGCATCAGTATGTCTAGCAAATCCTCCGTTAGCTACCGCTTTTGCTCTTAACTCATCCATGTAATTAGTGTGAGCTTCCAATTCTTCTGTACTAGCACCGGCACCTGGAGTGGGTAGAGTAGCTTGATCTCTTATTGGATCAACCCATGGACCAATCATTTCATTGATCAAATATTTTTCAGCTTCAATTAAAGCATGCTCTGCAACGTAAAAAGTTTGTTGATACTCATCACTAGTGTTATTGCTTTGATGGTCAGTTGATGAAATAACAATCAAGGCTCCACCCATTAAAGACATCACTAATAAAAGCACAAGGGATAAAATAAGTGTAAAACCTTTTTGACTTTTTCTATTTTTATTCATTAAAAAATCCTATCATCAACAATATTTCTTGTATGAACAGTCACTACAACGCTATCTCTAAGATATCTATCAGAAAATTTTCTGATCGTTCTTGAAAATCCACTTAATTCTCTTTCTTTACCAGCTCGTGCATCAAATCTAAAAAATTCTTTCTCAGATCTAAATGAGATCCTAATGTCTACTGATCTTACTTTGTATAAGTTTTCTCTTCCTCTTTGAGAGGATGGGTTCGGATAAGGCGTAAGTAGTCTTCCCTCTTGATCGAGTGCTATAAATTCCATATCCTCAACATAATCTCTGACTAACTGAGCATGATAACATTCCGAGCAATCATTTGGCCCAACCCAATCTCCTTCTTCTGGCCAACTTGCTGTATTACTAGTTCGTGCTTGCCGCCAACTAATCTTAGATTTATAGATTGCATATCGAGGATTGCTCCCATCTCTATCGTTAACTGGTATTGCATAATAAGTTACCTTGTATCTCTTGTAAGGCTGCAGTGGGTCAAGTTGATTAAAGTCATCATAGACAATATGAATTTTATCACAACATAGATCAGCTGCATTATGTTTAACCACTGGTGTTGGAACGGTATCAATAAGATTATGACCTAAAGAATTTGGAATAATAACTACAGGGTCATGACTTTCTGCTATAGATGTTGCACCACCAATAAATTGTAAATAACTTTGTTCTGGATAATCCAATGAGTTAGTTCCTAAATAATATTTAAATCCTGACATTCTGACATCTCTTATTAGCAGTTCCACTAAATCTCTTGATGATCTACTAATTTTTGCTTTATCAACAACTTGGTTGTAAGTGGTATTTACAATAGAGTAAGTGGTATACATTGCTGCCATCATTAAAGAAGAGACAACAATTCCAATCAAAATTTCAACTAAAGTAAGTCCCAAAATATTTTTAATATATTTTTTTTTCATTTTACCACTTGGATCATTCTGTTTTAATTTTATAATCAGACTGGAAATAGAGAAATTTTCTTTTTCTTCCATCATTTAAAAACATCTCAACTCGGCCTATATAAATGGGTTCATCAAATACAAAATCTTGGTTATGAGTGCAGCTATCCCATCTACATACTGAAAATATTTCTAAGCTTTTTCTCTCATTATTACTCTTACATTTTAAAAATCTATTTTCATTAAATATCAGATCCCATTTTGCCTGTTTATTTCTAGGCGCATCAGTGTTTTGTGTTTCATAAATATTTTCCTGTCTTGAGGAACTAGTTGCTACATTGTTTGTATTTGTTGCATTTGCATTAAGAGTAGACCCACCACAATTTAAATTAGCTTGCCAGGCATTATTTTCTAGGTGCTCAGAGAATTTAACAACTCCACTTGCATCAGCTCCGCTGGCTAATGATATAGATCCATCCGGATTATATATAATATCCTCACTATTGGAATTGATGCCATACAAACTATTTTTACTACCAATAACATCTTCGGCAATCATGCCTGTTAAATAATTTGCTTTAGTTCGTTCTCCTGAATTATCAATCGACTGAACTGAAAAGTTCGTCATCTGCAATATTGCTATGAAACCAATACCAACTATAGCAGTAGATACTAATGCCTCTAAAATCGATAAACCAGAA
>CACNYE010000020.1 GCA_902624515.1 uncultured Pelagibacteraceae bacterium | reverse complement strand
TGCTGCAATTAATTTTTCTTTTAAGCCTCCAATTGGTAGTACTTGGCCTGTTAAAGTAACTTCACCTGTCATTGCTACATCTCTTTTTACTGGAATATTTGTGATTGAAGAAACTATAGATGTTACCATTCCAATTCCTGCAGAAGGTCCATCTTTAGGTGTCGCTCCTTCAGGTACATGAATATGAAAATCTTTCTTTTCAAACAATGGTGGAATAATTCCATATTCTAAACATTTCGATCGTACAAACGATTTTGCAGCTTTTACAGACTCTTGCATTACATCTCCAAGTTTTCCTGTAATTTGCATTCTTCCTTTTCCAGGCATAGTTGCGGTTTCTATTTTTAAGATTTCACCTCCATATTCTGTCCAAGCTAAACCAGTAACTATTCCAATTCTATCTTCAGATTCTAATTCACCTGATTTAAATTTTGGAACCCCTAAGAAATCTGATAGATTTTCTTTTTTTATCTTAACTTCTTTTTCTTCTCCAGAAACAATTTTTTTTACAACTTTTCTTGCTACTTTTGAAATTTCTCTCTCTAAATTTCTAACACCTGATTCTTTTGTATAACTTCTTATTATTTCTTGAATGATGTCATTATCTAAGTTCATTTCTCTTTCTTTAACACCATTATCTTTTATTTGTTTAGGAAGTAAATATTTATTAGCAATATTTACTTTTTCATCTTCTGTATAACCAGCTAATCTTATAACTTCCATTCTATCTAGTAGTGGTGGTAGAATATTTAAAGTATTAGCAGTCGTTACAAACATTACATCAGATAAATCATAATCAACTTCTAGGTAATGATCATTAAAAGTAGTATTTTGTTCTGGATCCAAGGCCTCTAATAAAGCTGATGATGGATCACCTCTGTAATCATTTCCTATCTTATCAATCTCATCTAATAAAATTAATGGATTTTTAGTTCCAGCTTTTTTCATCATTTGAATTATTTTTCCCGGCAAAGATCCGATATAAGTTCTTCTATGGCCTCTTATTTCTGCCTCATCTCTCATACCACCAACTGACATTCTAACAAATTCCCTGTTAGTTGCTTTTGCTATTGATTTACCTAAAGATGTTTTTCCTACTCCTGGCGGTCCTACTAAGCATAAAATGGGCCCTTTAATTTTTTCCATTCTTTTTTGAACTGCTAAAAATTCAATTATTCGTTCTTTAACTTTTTCTAATCCAAAATGGTCTTTATCTAAAATTTCTAAAGCTTTTTTTAAGTCAATATCTACCTCACTCTTTTTATGCCATGGCAGTTCTGTCATCCAATCTAAATAATTTCTTACAACTGTAGCTTCTGCTGACATCGGACTCATATTTTTAAGTTTTTTAAGTTCTTGTAAGCATTTTTTTTCAACCTCTTTGGGCATTTTAGCTTTTAAAATTGCTTTATTTAAACTTGTACTTTCATCTTTACCATCTTCTATCTCTCCTAACTCTTTTTGAATAGCTTTTAACTGTTCATTTAAATAATATTCTCTTTGGGTTTTTTCCATTTGTGTTTTCACTCTGCCTCTAATTCTTTTTTCCACACCCATAATACTTGTTTCATTTTCCATTATTTTTATTATTGAGTTTAATCTTTTTTTAACGTCAGCTGTTTCAAAAATTTGTTGTTTTTCAGAAATTGTTGCGTTTATATGAGAAGCGATATTATCTGCGATTTGAGATGGATCTTTTAATTGCTTTATAGAATTAATAGTTTCACTTGAAATTTTTTTATTTATAGAGGTTAATTTCTCTAATCTTCTTACAGCAGTTACTGCTAATGGATATAAATCCTCTTCTTTATTAATAACATCATTAAATGGTGTATAATCACAAATAATAAATTTATCATTATCTTTAAAATCTAAAATTTTTACTCTTTTTGTTCCCTCAACTAAAACTTTAACTGTTCCGTCTGGTAATTTTAGAAGTTGTAAAATACTACCCTCACAGCCATACATGAAAACATCTGTTTTTTTTGGATCATCTATTTCAGAATTTTTTTGAGTGACTAAAATTATTTTTTTATCTTTTTTCATTACTTCATTTAAAGCTGAAATTGATTTATCTCTACCTACGAACAAAGGTATTACCATGCTTGGAAATACGACTATGTCTCTTAATGGTAGTAGAGGTAATGAAATTTTTACGTCCATATTATAGAATATGGAGATTAAAATCGATATTGCAATACCTTTTTCATATTTATTAAGGATATTAAGCCGCTGATGTTTTATCTGTTTTAGATTTGTTCTCTACTTTAGAATGTACAATAATTGGTTGAGACTGTCCTTTTGCTGATGATGCGTCAACTATCACCTCTTCAATATTGTCTTTACTAGGTAAATCATACATAGTTTTTAAAAGTATATTTTCTAATATTGATCTTAATCCTCTTGCTCCAGTTTTTTTTCTAATTGCCTTAAGTGCTATTTCTTTTAATGCATTATCTTTAAAAGTAAGTTTTGCTCCATCAAGTTTGAATAATTCTTGATACTGTTTTACTAATGAATTTTTAGGTTCTAGAAGAATTTTTATCAATGATTTTTCATCTAAATCTTCTAGTGTCGCAATCATTGGTAGCCTTCCAATAAATTCAGGAATTAATCCATATTTTAATAAATCTTCAGGTTCCAAACCTTTCATCCACTCTCCAGTTTTTTTGTCTTGTGTATTTTTAACATCTGCACCAAAACCTATTGAAGTTCCTTTATCTCTTTGAGAAATAATTTTATCAAGGCCAGCAAATGCTCCTCCACAAATAAATAAAATATTCGTTGTATCTACTTGTAAAAATTCTTGTTGAGGATGCTTTCTACCTCCTTGCGGTGGAACACTAGCTATTGTTCCTTCCATTATTTTTAATAAAGCTTGCTGCACACCTTCACCGGACACATCTCTTGTTATAGAGGGGTTTTCTGATTTTCTGCTAATTTTATCAACTTCATCAATATAGACTATTCCTCTTTGTGCTTTTTCAACATTATAGTCCGCAGCTTGTAATAATTTTAAAATAATATTTTCAACATCTTCTCCAACATAACCGGCCTCTGTAAGAGTTGTGGCATCAGCCATGGTGAATGGTACATCTAAAATTCGTGCAAGTGTTTGTGCTAATAACGTTTTTCCACAACCTGTTGGTCCTACTAAAAGAATATTTGATTTAGCAAGTTCAACATTTTTACTTGTTTTATTTTCATAATTTAATCTTTTATAATGATTATGAACAGCAACTGACAAAACTTTTTTTGCATGTTGTTGCCCTATTACGTAGTCATCTAAGACTGAACAAATTTCTTTTGGAGAAGGTAAACCATCTTGATGTTTTACAAAAGTGTCTTTACTTTCTTCCTTTATTATATCCATACATAGCTCAACACATTCATCGCATATAAAAACTGTTGGACCTGCAATTAATTTTCTTACCTCATGTTGGCTTTTGCCACAAAAAGAACAGTAAAGAATATTTTTATTATTTGTGCTCATAAAATTTTAAACGAATCAGTAAGTTTACTTTATTATAAGTAAGTCATAATAATCAAGTTTGGATTATATATAAAACAATATATGGTATTCTAAGTTCTTTTATCTACTACTTCATCAATTAAACCAAAAGATTTTGCAGCATCACCAGTCATGAAGTTATCTCTTTCTAATGCTGTTTTAATTTCCTCAACAGATTTCCCTGTATGTTTGGAGTAAATTTCATTAAGTCTTTTTTTTAATGACAAAACTTCATTAGCATGAATTTCAATATCTGTAGCTTGACCTTGAAATCCAGCAGATGGTTGATGAACCATTATCCTTGAGTTTGGTAATGAAAATCTTTTACCTTTTGTGCCTGCTGATAATAAAAATGATCCCATTGATGCAGCTTGGCCAATACATAAAGTTGAAACATCAGGTTTAATATATTGCATTGTATCATAAATACCTAAACCTGAAGTTACTAAGCCACCAGGACTATTTATGTATAAATAAATTTCTTTTTTTGGATCTTCGGCTTCTAAAAATAATAACTG
The DNA here is from genome assembly GCA_902624515.1 of uncultured Pelagibacteraceae bacterium. Lineage (GTDB taxonomy): Bacteria > Pseudomonadota > Alphaproteobacteria > Pelagibacterales > Pelagibacteraceae > Pelagibacter. The sequence continues at coordinate 7,314 of CACNYE010000020.1, read as the reverse complement.
AGCAGTAACAAGAGAAGCTACATTGTCATTGATTTGACCGGTTAAAAAAATAATTCTCTCTTTTAATAATCTTGAATAAATATCATAAGCTCTTTCACCCCTACTAGATTGCTCAACAACCATTGGTACTAAGTTGCTCATGTGTTCAGATAATTTATTAGTCATAAAGTTGATTCGTTCTACTTATACAACTTGAGATTACTTTTTGCTAACTTTTTTTGTTTTTTTCTTAACTGTTTTTATTTTTGTAGATTTAACGACCTCTTTTTTAGGGCTTATTTTTTTAGCTTCTGTTTTTTTTGTTTCTACTTTACTAGATCCTTTATTTAAGTCTGCTTGTTGATTTTGCGCTTCTTTGATTATTTTTTCAGCCTCATCTTTAGTAATTTCTTTTCTATTTGACTTACCTTTCTGCTTTATAGAATTTAAAATCTTTTCTTCATAAACTGTTCCTCTCAAACTAGCTAATGCATTTGGATTCTTTTTGTAAAAATCCATTACCATTTTTTCTTGACCTGGCATCATTTGTATTTGTTTTTGTACTTCAGCTTGTAACTCTTGTTCTGTAACTTTAATTTTATTTTGTTCACCAAACTCATTTAAGATTAGACCAACTTTAATTCTTTTTTTTGCTATTTCCTCAAAATTTTTCCTACTCTTTTTAGCATCTTCTTCTGACATACCTTGAGAAAGAACACTTATCTCTTCTTCAAGTAAATTATTTGGAATTTCATCTACTTTAAATTTTTCAATTTCTTTTAAAATTTGATTTTTTGTTAAACGATCTAGAGAATTTTTATATTCATCATTAATCTGTTTAGTAATTAATGATTTTAAATCGTTTAGATCTTTTGCTCCTAAATTTTTTGCAAATTGATCATCAATTTTAACTTCATCAGGATTTTTAACCGATGATATTAAACACTTAAATTTTGCTTTTTTATTAACAAATTCTTTTTCAGGAAAGTTTTCAGGTAAAACTGCTTCTACAATTTTTTCATCACCTTTCTTTACTCCAATTAATTGTTTATCAAATCCTTTTAGAAATAAATCTTTACCAAGTGTTAATTGTGTATTTTTTCCCTCTCCACCTTTAAAAGATTTTTCATCAACAGTTGCATTATAATCAAAAACAACAAGATCACCTTCTTTGGCTTTGACGTTTTCTGCAGCTTCTTTAAAACTTGGTTGATTTTTTGCAATTTCTTTTAATCTTTTATCAGTCTCCGTTTGATCTATCTTTACTGTGTATTCATTAAATTTAATATTTTCAATAGACTTTAATTCAACTTTAGGAAGTTCTGTTACTGATAAAATATATTCTAAATCTTTATCTTCACCATAAGTTTTAAGATCTAATTTAGGTTGACCTGCTGGTTTAATCTTATTTTCCTCTAGCGCTTTAGTTGAGGTTTCTTTTATAACTTTATCTAAAACTTCTCCAAAAATTGCTTTACCAAACTGTCTTTTTAAAATTTCTCTTGGTACTTTTCCTGGTCTAAAGCCTTTAAGATTGACAGTGCCTTTAATTTCTTCATATTTCTCATCCATGTAATTATTTATTGTCTTCTTGTCGACAAAAACTTTTACATCTTTGCTTAAACCTTTTTTATTTTCTACAGTAACTTTCATAATATAATTAAAATGGTAGGGCGAAAAGGACTCGAACCTTCACAGATTGCTCTATCGGTTCCTAAGACCGACGCGTCTACCAATTCCGCCATCGCCCCACAAATTCAAGAGGTTTATATATGATTGAAACTATTTGTCCAACGACATTTGTTGCAAAATATATTATTTTTCCCTTATAATATTTATATGATTATTTCACCATGCATAAGTATTTGTAAAACTGATCCAAGTACTGGATATTGTTATGGTTGTGGAAGAAATAATGAGGAAAAAAAAATTTGGAAACTTGAAGATACAACTGATGATTGGAAAAAAGAAAATATTGGAATTATTAAAAAAAGATTAACAGGGTGGCAATTAGAAAGTTTCGAAGAGTCATATACATATAAAATTGAAAATGGTATTTCTTTATTTAAAAAAAATTTAAAAAATGAGTAAAACTTCAATTGTTATAATAATTTATATCATAGGACTTATATTTGGTGCTTTAGTTCTTAAAATTTGGAGTGCAGATACCAGTATTTTAAAAGGTCTTTTAGGTTTAGGTTGGACAGCACTTCTTTTAATAGGAATATTTTTTGCAGAAAAAAATGAAAAAAATTAGATATTTTATCTTTCTTTTTTTTATGTTCTTACCTTTTCAAAGTTTAAAATCAGAAATAATTATTATGAGTGCCTGTGATGATAAACAAGACGAATATTTAAAAAATGAATACATTCTTAATCTAAACGAATTAATAATGACAAGAAATTATGTTTACAAAGAAAAAACATACCAAAAATATAGATTAACAGATCTAAGTGTAAAAAAATCTAACACGTATGTTAGAAATATATACGAAGAAAATGGAAAAATTTTAACACATAAACACGGTTATCCTCAATTTTACACTCAAATTTTATTTGAAAAAGGAAAACAGGAAATTTATATAAAAACTGTTTTAAATGATGAAGAGGGTATTTCAAAAATCTCTACTTGTAAAAAAATTGAAAAATTTGATGAAGAAAGTTAATTTTTTTTCTTATTCTTTGAAAAATTTCTCTTTTTAGTTCCAAATCTACTATTAGTAATGTTACTTCTGTGCTTTGCGTAGGCTTGTTTTTGTGCTTGTTTCATGGCTCTTTTTGAAGACATAATATTTAATAATTTATTTCTATATTTCCTATCATATTAAAATTTTTATCAGAAACAACTATTTCACCTGATGAAGGAGCATAATTTAAAACTTCAGATATCAATACATAATGTGTAATTAAAATTAAATTTTTATCACTTTTAAATTTTTTGACATAATTTTTTAACATCTTAATTTGCTTATCTTTATTTTTTGCATATTTAGAACTGTAAAAAGAGTTTAAGAAATTATTTGTAGAAAAATTTTTAAAAGCGATTTGTGCTGTTTCTTTGCATCTACACCACTCACTAGATAAAACCTTATCTATTTTAACTTTGTTATTTCTAAAAAATTTTCCAATATATTCTGCTTGTCTTTGTCCTTCCTTACTTAAATTTCTTTGAGTGGAACAATCGTTAAGATTGAAATTATCTGGATCACCACTTCCAGGTGCATATGCATGTCGAATAAATATTAATTTTCCACCCTCCTCAAGTTGATTAATTAACTTTTTATTTAAATCTGCTTTAACTGTTGTAATTAAAGATATAAATATTATTAAAAAGAATCTTAAAAATTTCATTTATGGATATTAGATTGAATAACTTAAACAAAACAATAGTTAATTGTAAAAAATGTCCAAGACTAGTTAAATTTGTTCATAAAGTAAGTAGACAAAAAAGAAAACAAAATATGAATGAAGTCTACTGGGGAAAACCTGTTCCAGGTTTTGGAAATTTAAATTCAAAATTAGCAATTATTGGACTTGCTCCTGCTGCTCATGGTGGAACAAGAACAGGAAGGGCTTTTACTGGAGATAAATCTGGTGAATTTTTGTTTAAGTGTTTATATGAAGTGGGTATTTCAAATTTTCCATATTCGAAAAGTTTAAATGATAATTTAAAATTAAAATCTACTTATATTACTAACATACTTAAATGTGTGCCTCCTGAAGATAAACCGCTAAGTAATGAAATCTCAAATTGTTCTAATTTTTTTGATGAGGAGATATTATCTTTAGAAAAACTAAAAGTAATTGTTACATTAGGTAAAGTTGCTTTTGATAATTGTATTAAATTATATAAACAAAAATTTAATATTAAACAAAAATATTTTTTTAAACATGGTAATTCTCAAACACTGCCAAATGGTTTAATCATTTTATCAAGTTATCATCCAAGTCCTAGAAATGTTAATACAAAACTTATTTCAAATAAAATGATGGTAGATTTATTTAAAAAAGCAAAAAAACTTGCTAAGTTTTAATTGAATCACAAAAATAAGGCCTAAATTTTGAGTATATATTCTCAGGAATTTTCACTGGTTTACCATCTTTGTTCACAAAAACTAGATGAACTTGTGCTTCAACTATAACTTCCTCACCCTTTGTAATAATTTGGTTCATAAAAAAAGATGTTTTGGTTATAGATTTTACAAAAGATCTGATGGTTAATTCATCCTCTAAAAAAGATGATTTTTTATATTCAATGTTACATGACTTGACAATTATTAATGAACCAAATTGTTCTTGAACTTTCTTATTACTAAAACCTATTGAAAATAGAGCCTCTGTCCTTGCTCTTTCTAAGTACTTTAAATAATTAGCATAATAAACCACTCCACCAGAGTCTGTATCTTCATAATAAACTTTTAATTTATGAAAAAAATTTTTATGCATAATTAAATTATATCAAATAATTATCTATTTTGCTGAAAAATAGATATTTTGAAAATAGGCTATAGCCTTCATTTTGGAATTATCAGTATCAGACATTATAGCTAAACCATCTAATTCATTAACATCTAAATTGTGGAACTTTTTAAAATCTTTTTTGACATTTGCTTTAACAGTAACCCACTGATTAAGGTTATTTTTAGTAGTAGATAAAACATTATCTATAGACTTTTTGGTATATGGGCTTGGTGAACTAAATCCAACTTCATTATTGCTAGAGAATACATAATTTATCGCTCTATTAGATAATGGTGTTGCTCCAGTTTTTTTTACAGCAAACACTCTTGCCGCAAAATCATGACCTTTCTTTGTGTTTTCTTTTATACCAAACAAATCTTTTTCAACTTTCCATGTAATATTAATAAAAGGTGTCTTATTGAGATCAATTTTTGCCTCTTTTCCTAAACCAGAAGCAGCATTATCAGCAACAGCTTTTAAGAAATTACCATTTTCATTAGATCCAACAGAGTAATTTGTCTTATTATCTGCACCCCTGACCTTTCTGATCTCAAGTTGTGAAAGCTCAGCTTCAGTAAATTCAAATACTCTTATTTCACTAGCTATGCTTACTTCAGCTAATAGAAAGATACTGACTAAAAGTTTTAAAATTATTTTCATTAATTTTTAAAAAAATTGTTAATACATCATTTTGACAAAATTTAAACAATCAAAAATCAATTTCTGTTCGTATATATAAATTATGAAGACAGTTTCTATTTTTATTTTGTTAATTTACTGGTCAATAATGATTTTTGCTCCAGTTATGTCAAAAGATGTAAAATTTGGAAGAGCTAAAATAAATCAGACTAAAATAGTAGAGGCAAAGCCTCGAAGTTAATAGGTAGAGCGTCCCCCGCTAATATCAAAAACTGCAGCAGTTGAAAACGTATTTTCCTCTGAGGATAGCCAGCAAACTAAGGATGTAAACTCCTCAACCTCGAGAAACCTACCTCTTGGTACTTTTGACAACATTCTTTGTACATGCTCTTTGGTCATTTGGTCTAAAATTCTTGTTTTAGCACCTGCAGGAGTAACAGCATTTACAGCTATATTTTTATCAGCCAACTCTTTGCCTAATGATTTTGTGAGTCCTATCGCTCCTGCTTTTCCAACGCTATAAGCACTAGCATTTGCATTACCATCTTTTCCTGCCACTGAAGCGACATTAACTATTCTACCGTAATTATTCTTAATCATATTAGGGACTATTGCTCTACAACAATTAAAAGTTCCCATTAAATTTATATCCACAACTTTTTTCCACATTTCAATATCATATTCCCACAGGGTTGCCGTTGGACCAGTAATACCTGCATTATTAATTAATATATCTATATTTGAATTTTTAGTTATTTCATTCACACATTTTTCTACTTCTTTAAAATTTGAAACATCAACAATATTAGAACTTAATTTTGAGTTATTTAATTCTTTTGATGATTTTTCAATCATTTCAGGATCGATATCCCAAATTATTACTTTTGCTCCCGAATTTAAAAACCTTTTTGCAATATCCAAACCAAAACCCTGTGCACCACCTGTAATTACAGCAGTTTTATTATTAAAATTAAAAGAAATCTTATCCATTGAATTATTTTTTTGCTAAAAGATAGTATGCTAGTGCGGATGCAAATGCTCCAATTATCCAAGAATAAGATTGTAAAAACATTAGATTGAAATTCCAAATAGTTGAAGCTGAAAAAATAAATCCAATTATAAGTGAATAAATACCTTTAATATGCCATCCACCAGAGAAATGATAAGCTCCATCACTTTCTGAAGAATGAATATCTTTATTTATTAAATTTCCTTTATTGATTAAATAATAATCTGTTACCATAACACCAAAGATAGGTCCAAATAAAGCTGCAATAGTATCTACGAATGCTAAAATTCCAATTTGACTCAAAAAAGTTAACCAAAAAATGCTTACTACAAATCCCAATATTCCAATTATAATATTTGAACTTTTAAATGATAAGAATGAAGGAACAAAGTTTATCAAAGAGTATTGAGAAGGAATAACATTAGCAATTAAATTTGTCGATGCTGAAGCAATTATAATAAAAATTAAAGCTAAAATAGTTATAAACAAATCATCAAATTTTCCAATTATATCTGTTGGGTTAGTAAATATCTTATCTAAATTTTCAGAATTTTGATTGAGGAATGCGTCAGATCCAATAACAATAAATAAAGCAAAAAATGAAAAAATAATTAAGTTTAAAATTAAACTTAAATTGCCTTTTTTTAATTCTTTTTCATTTTTTACGTATCTTGAAAAGTCACCAAAGTTTAAAATCACAATTGAAAAATAAGCAAAAAAAGTTCCTGTAACAGTGATAAGAGGAAGAAAATTATTTTTATCAATAAAACCATTTAAATTTAAGGAATTCAAAAATGAATTAGTTACAAATTTTACATCACTTAATAAAATGCAAAAAAAGAAAATAATCATACCCAAATAAACACTCAAAGCTGAAAATTTAATTAATTTTTTGTTAAAATTCATTCCTTGGCTAAATAAAATTATTTGAATAATAATAGCCATCGACATTGAAATCCAATCGATAATGTCTAATCCAATTAAAAAAACTAAAAATATCTCTTGTTGTAAAATTTTTTTGTCATATGAAAATATTGCAATTCTAATTAGATATCCTAATGCCTTAGATAGAAAATATGTTTGAATTCCAAACATAAAAATACCTACAAAAGATCTAAAAAAACCAAAATATTTAGCTCCTCTAACACCTAATGATGATCTTAATAATACTGCAAAAGGAAGACCAAATTTTTGAGACGGTTTTCCAATAAGATTTGAAAAAAAAT
>CACNYE010000019.1 GCA_902624515.1 uncultured Pelagibacteraceae bacterium | reverse complement strand
AAGCTGGGAGATATCTTCCGGAGTTTAGAGAAATTAGAAAAAAAAATCCTGATTTTATTAATTTATGTCTAAATGAAAATTTATCATCGGAAATAACGCTACAACCTTTAAAAAGATTTAATTTAGATGCAGCAATTATATTTTCTGATATTTTGATGTTACCCTACGGATTAGGCCAAAAAGTAGTATTTGAAAAAAATTTTGGTCCTAGGTTGGGTGAATTAAATTTAGATAAAATTTCCCAAATTGATGAAATTGATTTTGTTGAAAAAGTACATCGAGTTTATAAAGCTTTAAAAAGAGTTAGCTCAGATTCTATTCTAAAAGATAAAAGCACTATTGGTTTTGTAGGTGCTCCATGGACGTTATTAGTTTATATGATTAATCAACAATCCCCAAAAAAAGATTTAAAAAAAGATTTTTTTAAAGATAAACTTTTAATAAACAAAATATTATTGATCATTGAAAAGTTTCTTAAGATCCATATTAAAAATCAAATTGATAACGGAGCAAATGTTATACAAATTTTTGACAGTTGGGCTGGTTTATTAGAAGAAAAAGACTTACCAAATTACATTTATACTCCCACTTTAAATTTAGTAAATTATGTTAAGTCTTTAAATGTTCCTGTAATATGTTTTCCTAGAGAAATAAAAAACTACAAAGAATTTTGTGACATTGTTAAACCTGATGTAATAAGCATTGATTATAATGTAAACCCCGAAGAAATAATCAAGAAAATTAAAATTCCTGTTCAAGGTGGATTAGATCCTAAAGTTTTATTGACTAATGAAGAAACTTTGAAAAAAGAAGCAAAAAAGTATCTAGATATATTTAAGGATCATCCTTATATCTTTAATTTAGGTCATGGAGTATTACCTGAGACAGATCCTAGAATGGTAAACTATTTGGTAAAAATGGTAAAAGATTATTAATTATGAATTACGAACACCCAAAAAGAAAGACAAAAGTTGTTTTCGTTCAACTAGGATCACCTTCAGCCCCAACCACGAAAGCCTTGAGGAAATATCTTAGAGCTTTTTTGGGAGATCCCAGGGTTGTAGATATTAATCCTTGGCTTTGGAAAATAATTTTAAATTTTTTCGTATTACCTTTTAGACCAAAAAAATCTGCAAAACTCTATGCTAGAATTTGGGATGGTAAAAGCTTTCCTTTAATAACTAACACGAGAGATTTTACAAAAAATGTGAGTGATGAATTGAAAAAAATTGATCCACATGGGTATGTGGAAGTAAACCATGCTTTTCTTTTATCACCACCTTACGTTAATGAAGTTTATGATAGTTGGGAAGAAGATTTAAAAAAAGGAATTGGAGCCACAAAACTTTTAGTAATACCAATGTTCCCTCAGTATTCAGAAAGCACAATAGCCTCGGGCATAGATGCACTAGCAAAAGAATTGTCGAAAAGAGTCAAAATACCAACATTTGAAGTAATCACCAACTTTCATAGAACCCACGCTTTTATTGATAATTCTGTAAAGCAGGTTGATTCAAAATTAGATGAGCTTGGGAAAGAAGGAAAAAAAATTGATAACCTAATAATAACTTTTCATGGGATGCAAAAAAGAAGAATAGTAAATAAAGGTGATGACTATTATAGGCATTGTTATGAAACATTTTGCCTTATTAGTAACAACTTAAAAAATATCAAACCTGAACAATGTATGATGAGCTTTCAAAGTCGTTTTGGATCTGAGGAATGGATAACACCCTATACAGAAGATGCAGTTAAAAAATTAATTTTAGAGGGAAAAAAAGAAATTGCTATTTATTCCCCAAGCTTTGTTGCAGATTGCCTAGAAACAACAGATGAACTAGGTCATGAGTTAGTAAACGAAGCAAAAGAATGGGGCGGAAATGTATATCCGATAAAATGCCTTAACACCAATAAGGATTGGTGTAAAGATTTTGCAAAATATACTTTTATACAGGCAGAGGGCTCAGCACAAGATAAAGAGGATATAGAATACCAAGTTGATAAAAAATATTATCAAAAAATGCCAGAACAAATAATGAATAAAAAATAATATTTTATTGTAATGATAAATTCATTAATAATTTATTCAAGCACAGATGGTCATACCAAAATTATTTGTGAACGAATAATAAATTTTTCAAATCAAGAAGATGAAGTAAAAATAATATCTTTAAGTGAAGTAGCAAAATTAGATTTATCTAAATTTAATAAGATTATAATTGGAGCAAGCATTAGGTATGGTAGACATTCTAGGGAACTTTATAAATTTATTGAATTAAATAAAAATATATTAGATACAAAAGATAGTGTTTTTTTTTCAGTAAATGTTGTTGCAAGAAAATCAGAAAAAAATACACCTGATACAAATCCATACATTAAAAAATTTTTAAAAATTTCTAAATGGAGACCAAAAAAAATTGGTGTATTTGCTGGTAAAGTTGATTATCCTAAATATAATTTTTTAGATAAATATATAATTAAATTTATAATGTTTATTACTAAGGGGCCCACAGATACCTCACAATCTTATGAATTTACAGATTGGTCAAAAGTAGATAGTTTTGCTAAGGAATTATGGCTTAATTCTTAGAAAACCCTGAAATAACGGTATTTAAAATCATTTATGAAAACTCTTGTAATAGTTGTAAGAGTATATATATTGTAGGAATATTAAGTCCTTAATATCTTAAATCATGAACATTCAAGAACTAAAATTAAAATCGTCTGAACAGCTTATTACACAAGCAGAAGAGCTTGGGATAGAAAATGCTAGCACTTTAAGAAAGCAAGAAATTCTTTTCGCAATTTTGAAAAAAGTTGCCGAAAAAGAGGAAATTACTGGTGCTGGTGTGCTTCAGCTTTTACAAGATGGCTTTGGTTTTTTAAGAGCGATGGAATCGAACTACCTACCAGGGCCTGATGATATTTATGTGAGCCCAAGTCAAATTAGGAAGTTTGGTTTAAGAACAGGTGATACGGTAGAGGGACCCGTAAGAGCTCCTAAAGAAGGTGAAAGATATTTTGCTTTATTACAAGTAAGTAAGATTAATTTTGAAGAGCCAGAAAAATCAAGGCACAAAATAGCATTTGATAACTTAACACCTCTTTATCCTGATCAACAATTAGTAATGGAAGTAGAGACTACAAAAATAGATAAAAAACAAGATTTAACTCCACGACTAATTGATCTTGTAAGTCCAATTGGTAAAGGTCAAAGATCAATAATTATTTCACCCCCAAAAGCGGGTAAGACAATGATATTACAAAGTATTGCAAATTCTATCGCTAAAAATTATCCTGAATGCTATTTAATTGTTTTGCTGATTGATGAAAGACCAGAAGAGGTAACAGATATGCAAAGAACAGTTAAAGGTGAGGTAATAAGTTCTACCTTTGATGAACCAGCACAAAGACACGTTGCTGTTGCTGAAATGGTAATCGAAAAAGCAAAAAGACTTACAGAGCATAAAAAAGATGTTGTTATTTTATTAGATTCAATTACGAGATTAGGCAGGGCATATAATGCTGTTATTCCGAGTTCAGGAAAGGTTTTAACAGGTGGAGTTGATGCAAATGCCCTACAAAGACCAAAAAGATTTTTTGGTGCAGCAAGAAACATTGAAGAAGGCGGTTCTTTAACAATTATATCTACCGCTTTGATTGATACAGGCAGTAGGATGGATGAGGTAATCTTTGAGGAATTTAAGGGTACAGGAAACAGTGAAACTGTATTAGATAGAAAAATTGCTGACAAGAGAATTTATCCAGCGATAGATATCACAAAATCAGGGACAAGAAGAGAAGAATTACTTTTTGAAAAAGATGATCTTCAAAAAATGAATGTTCTAAGAAGAATTATAGCCCCAATGGGAACGATGGATGCTATTGAATTTATAAGTTCTAAATTAAAAGATACAAAGAATAATTCAGAATTTTTTAATTCAATGAATAAACCCGCGTAAAGCAAAATGAATAATGATCTTAATAAAGATCAAAAAATCAAGTTAAAAAAACTTTTTGAAAAAAAAGATTATACAGGGTTTGAGCAAGAAGTAGAAAAGTTGGGTAATATCGAAAATTTACCTGCTTATCTAATAATGGGATATGCTGGATCTAAGACTTTAAATCCAAACTCAAAAAAAGATGATTATCTAAAATCAACTATTTTATTTGAACAAATTTATTCAAAAAATAAGTCAAATTTAGAAGCTTTATATAATTTAATAATTTCAAGTTTAAAAGCGGAAACATCTATCTATGTTTTAAAGCATCTCTATGAAAGATATGAAAAATATAAAGAAGATTTAAAAGTTATCGAGGGCCTTGCTAGAATTCATTTTCTTTTGGGCAATATGGATAAATCAGTTCAGTTCTTTAAGAAATTGGTTGATTTAAACCCCCCATCAATAATTGATGGTGGTAGATTAACATATTTAGCCTCAATGAATTATCCATCAGGAATTAATCAGAATGATTATTTTAGTGAATGTATTAAGCTTGGGGAGTCTTTTGATAAGAATTCAAATTTTAAAGATTTTGAAAAGAAAACTCTAAATAATAAAAAGATTAAACTAGGTTTTTTATCAGGAGATCTGCGTGATCATTCAGTTAATTTCTTTTTAAAAGATTTAATCTCAAAAATTGATAAAAATAAATTTACCATCTTTGCGTTTAGTAACCTTGAATTATCAAGACATCATAAAACAATAACTAGTTTTTATCAGAAAAATTTTGATGAGTGGCACGATGTAATTGATCAAACGGATGAAGAATTAGTAAATCTTATTAGATCTTTAGAGCTAGATATTCTTATTGATTTAAATGGATTTACTTTCGGAAATAGAGTTAATGTTTTTGCTGCTAGGTCAGCAAATATCCAAATATCTTGGTGTGGTTACAATAATTCTCTTGGTATTAAAAACATGGATTATTTAATTGCTGATCAAAATCTTATAAAAAAAGAAGAAGAAAATTTATATAAAGAAGAGATTTTATATCTTCCTGACATATGGAATTCGATGGCAAAACCGGAAAATCTTCCTGAAGTTAACAAATTACCATTTAACGATAATGAAATTTTTAGATATGGCTCATTTAATAGTTTTAAAAAAATCTCAAATGAGACAATTAAAGCATGGTCTACGATACTTAAGAAATCAAATTCTGAATTATATCTTAAGAACTCAGGTGGTTATAATAAAGAAGTTTATGAAAATTTAGCTAACAAGTTCCAAAATGAAGGTGTCGATATAAAAAGAATTATTTTTTTAAATAAAACAAAATCTGAGGAATTTATGAAAGATTATTACAAAATTGATTTGGCATTAGATACCTTTCCTTACACTGGAGTTACTACCTCTTTTCAATCTTATTTGATGGGTGTTCCCGTATTAACATTGAAAGGATTTAATATGAATTCTCGTTGTGGAGAAAGTATAAATAAAAATTTAGGGTTAGACGAATTTATAGCTAGAGATATAAATGAATATATAAATAAAGCAATTATGTTTCAGGATAGAAAAAAATTATCTAATTTAAGAGTTTCTCTTCGAGAAAAAGTTATTAACTCACCATTATTTGATACAGATAAATTCACAAAAAACTTTAGTAATATTTTAATAAAATTAATATAAAGTTCTTGAATACATCTTAATTCCTTCACCTCTTAAAAAAAATTAACAAATTGTATTACAATTATATATATTGCTTATTTATAAAATGACTATTTATGCATTATCATCAGGACCTGGTACGTCAGGGGTTGCAATAATAAGAATATCAGGGCCCGAAACATCAGTGGTTATAAAATCTTTGACTGGCAAAGAAATGCCAAAGCCAAGAATGGCTACCCTTAGAAAAATAAACAATATCAACAGTTCTGAGCTTATAGACGAGGGAATAATCTTATGGTTTCCTGGGCCTGAGAGCTATACAGGTGAGGATATGGCTGAAATCCATGTCCATGGAGGTAAAGCTATTATTTTAGCTATTCAAAGAGAGATATCGAATTTAAAAAATTGTCGACTGGCAGAGCCTGGAGAATTTACAAAAATTGCATTTCAAAATGGAAAGATAAATTTATTAAAAGCAGAAAGCATAGCTGATTTGATATCTGCAGAAACTGAAATTCAGAGACTTCAAGCAGTAAAAATAATGCAAGGAAAATCTTCTGAGAAATTTAATCAGTTAAGAGAAAAATTATTAAAAATATTATCATTTGTAGAAGCTAAAATTGATTTTCCCGAGGAGGATCTACCTGAAGAAAATTTGAAAAAAATAAAAAAGGATTCTTCAGATGTTTTAAAAGAGATAAATAAAATTTTAAGTGATCAAAAAGTTGGAGAGATAATCAGGGAGGGTTTTAAAATTGCAATCTTAGGACCTACTAATGCTGGTAAATCAAGTTTATTAAATAATTTATCAAATAGAGAGATTGCAATAGTTTCTGAAATTGCTGGTACTACGAGAGACGTTATCGAAGCACACCTAAATATAGACGGCTATCCTGTTATTATTTCAGATACTGCAGGCATAAGAGACTCAAAAAATGAAATTGAAAAAAAAGGTATTAAATTATCTCTCAAAAAAGCTGAAAATGCTGATTTAAAATTGGTCGTGGTTGACGCTAAAAACATTGATTTAAGCGGTTTTTTTAATGATTTGCTAAGGAATGATGCAATTTTAGTAGTCAATAAATCAGACCTTTTAAAGGGTAAATTAAAACCCGAAGTTGTCAAACATAATCATGTATTAATATCATTAAAAGATAATTTAAATTTGGATAAATTAATTATAAAGATAAAAAAAATTTTAAAAACTAAATTTATATCTGAAGAGGACATTTTAATTACGAGAGAAAGACATAGACAACATCTGTTGCAGTGTGCAGACTATTTAAAAAATTTTCAGGATAAAAATGATAAAAAGGATTTTGATAAAGCAGCAGAAGATTTAAGATTGGCAACTAGACATTTAGGTATGATCGTTGGAAAAGTCGATGTAGAGGAGATATTAGGCAGTATTTTCAACGATTTTTGCATAGGAAAATAGTTAAAAATTTTAGTAATTCTTCGTTCGTTTTCACTGATAAATCTTATTATTTCGATAAAAAAACTCAAATCTTGTAAATATTAAAATTGAATATAAATTTACTTCATGAAAAAAGATTTATTCTTTGAAATAGTAATAATTGGTGGAGGTCATGCTGGTTGTGAAGCTGCTGCTGCATCTGCACGTCTTGGAATTAATACTGCCTTATTTACTCATAATAAAAATACGATTGGAGAAATGTCGTGCAATCCAGCTATTGGCGGTTTGGGAAAAGGTCATTTAGTCCGGGAAATCGATGCCTTAGATGGGGTTATGGGTGAAGTAGCAGATAAGTCTGGGATACAATTTAGACTTTTAAATAGGAGCAGAGGACCTGCAGTCAGAGGGCCACGAACTCAATCTGATAGATCACTATATCGTAAATTTATGCAAGAAAAACTTGTAAACTATTGTAATTTAAGCATTTTTTCAGATCCCGTAATTAACTTTATTTTTAAAAATAATGAAATAAATGGGTTTTATACTTTAAATGGAAACAAAGTAACTTGTAATAAATTAATTCTAACAACAGGAACATTTTTAAATGGCTTGATACATATCGGTAATGAAAGAACACCTGCAGGCAGATTTAATGAAAAACCAAGTACAGGTTTAAGTGAACAATTAGAGAAGTATGACTTTAAGATCGGAAGATTAAAGACGGGGACTCCTCCTAGATTAGACTCTAGAACCATTAATTTTAATAATTTAGAAAAACAATTTGCAGATGATAATCCATATTTTTTCTCATTCTTAACCCAAAAAAATTTGAATAAACAAGTGGCATGCTCGATGACCTATACAAACGAAAAGGTTCATAACATCATTAAAAAAAATTTATCTAAAAGTGCTATGTACTCCGGAAGTATACAGGGTGTCGGGCCAAGATATTGTCCATCAATAGAGGACAAAATAGTAAAATTTTCTGATAAACTAAGACACCAAATATTTTTAGAGCCAGAAGGCCTTAATGACCATACTATCTACCCCAATGGAATATCTACTTCTCTACCTGAAGTAGTACAAGAAGAAATACTCAACAATATCAATGGTTTAGAAAAAGTAAAAATTATTAGACCAGGATATGCTATAGAATACGACTATATAGATCCTAGAGAGCTTCTTTTAACTCTAGAAACAAAAAAAATTAAAAATTTATATCTTGCCGGCCAAATTAATGGAACTACCGGGTATGAAGAAGCTGCTGCCCAAGGTCTTATAGCTGGTATTAATGCTGCTCTCTCCCTAAAAAAAATGGAGCCTTTTATTTTAGATAGATCAGATGCCTATATTGGCGTAATGATCGATGATTTAGTAACTAAAGGAGTTGCTGAGCCTTATAGGATGTTTACATCTAGGGCTGAATATAGATTAAGTTTAAGATCTGATAATGCTGATCTAAGACTTACACATAAAGGTATAAAAATTGGATTAATAAATGATATTAGAAAAAGGATGTTTAATGATAAGTTTCAAAAATTGTGCAAAATATCAATGCAAATGTCAAATTTAAATATTACCCCTTCTAAGGCTGATAATTATGGTATTAAAATTGCAAAAGATGGTGTTTTTAGAAGTGCAGAAGAAATCCTAACACAAAAAAATGTTGATATGCGCAAAATTAGAGAAATTTGGCCAGAAATTATAGATTATGGATATGAAGTTGATGAGCAAATTGAAATTAATTCACATTATAAAGGATATTTGAAAAAACAAAAAGCCGATATTTTGGCGTTTAAAAGAGATGAGAACTTATCTATCCCTGATAATATTGATTATGATCAATTCTCTGGTTTATCAAACGAAGTAAAGGCTAAATTTAAACAAATAAGACCAAAAACAATGGGTCAGGCGCTAAGAATTGACGGTATAACCCCGGCAGCTGTATATATTTTGTTGTCACACGTCAAAAGAAAGTCTATTAAGCATATAGCTTAATGGACAATGTAATTTTAAATTCTTACTCTAAAATATCGTACTTAAATGTTTCACGTGAAACTTGTAATGAGCTAGAATGCTTAATTTCAATGATTCAGGAAAAAAATAAGCAAATTAACATTATAAGTAAAAAAATTCAGGAAAAATCAGCAATTAGGGAGCGCCATATCATTGATTCTGCGCAAATAGTTGATTTTGTTGATTTAAATAGTAATACAACCTCAGATTTAGGAACTGGTGGTGGAATGCCTGGATTAATAGTTGCGATTGCGATGAAAAAAATAAAAAATAGTATGAAAGTTCATCTTTATGAGAAAAGTCATCATAAATGCGTTTTTTTAAAAGAAGTTTCAAAAAAAATGAATTTAAACACAGAAGTAATTCAAAAAGATATTTTAAAAATTAAAAATATTGAAACTGGAACAATAATGTCGAGAGCTTTTAAACCAATGCCAGTAATTTTAAATATAATTAATGAAAATTTTCGAAAGTATAAAAATATAATTTTTTTTATGGGGACTAATGGAAGGAAGATTCTTAGTGATGTTCTTAAAGAGTGGGAATTAGATTTTGAAGAAAAAAAAAGCTTAACTAGTGATCGCTCATTTATATTAAATATAAAAAAAATTCGGAAAAAAAATATATGAAAATTATATCAATAATAAATCAAAAGGGTGGAGTCGGCAAAACAACAACTGTAATTAATTTAGCTTCAGCTCTGTCACAACAAGGGAAAAAAATTTTAGTTATTGATCTTGATCCTCAAGGAAATGCTACAACAGGATTGGGATTGTCTAATACTGATCAGTCCGATCAAACTATTTATGGAATTTTGAACGGCACTGTTTCAATAAAAGATGTGATTAAGAAAACTGAGTTTCAGAATTTAGACTTGATAACTTCCAACGTAGATTTATCAGGTCTTGAAGTTGAAACAGCTGGAGATAGTGAAAGAGCATTTATTCTAAAGACTAAATTAACCACTTATTTAAACGATTCTGGAGCCATTTATGATTATGTGCTAATAGATTGTCCTCCATCCTTAAGTTTACTAACAGTTATGTCTCTAGTGACCTCAAATTCACTATTAGTGCCACTTCAAACTGAATTTTTTGCATTAGAAGGTTTAACACAATTAATGAAAACTATTGAAAGGATCAAAACTAATTTGAATCCATCTCTTGAGATACAAGGAATACTTTTAACAATGTACGATAGAAGAAATAAGTTATCGTCGCAAGTAGAGCAAGAAGCTAGGAATTATTTTAAAGATAAAGTTTACAAAACTGTTATACCAAGAAATGTCAGGTTATCTGAAGCACCATCTCATGGGGTTCCAGTTTTAATATATGACAAAAATTGTCCAGGAAGCAGATCCTATTATAGTTTTACAGATGAATTTATAATACAAGAGAATAATATAGGGAGTGCTGCTTGATGAATTCTAAAATTAAAAAAGGTTTAGGGAGAGGATTGTCATCCTTAATTGGTGAAACTAAAGTTGAAACCAAGACTAACAAACTCCTTTTGAGTGAAATAATTCAAAATAAATTTCAACCTCGTAAAAATTTTGATGAGGAAAATTTAAATGATTTAACAAATTCTATAAAGGAACGAGGTGTCATTCAGCCGATTATAGTAAGAAAATCAGCTACAGAAAATTTAAAATTTGAAATAATAGCAGGTGAAAGAAGATGGTTAGCTGCAAGAAAAGCTGGGTTGCACGATATTCCCGTTGTTGTTACTGAAGCAGATGATCTAAAGTCACTTGAATTTGCAATCATAGAAAACGTTCAAAGACATGATTTGAATCCTTTAGAAGAGGCACAAGGTTATAAAAGATTAATAGATGAATTTTCATATGATCAAGAAAAAGTATCCAAATTCATTGGAAAAAGTAGAAGTTATATTACCAATACATTAAGACTCTTAAATTTACCTCCTGAAGTTCTACAATTTATTGAAGAGAAAAAGATTTCCGCCGGACATGCCAAAATACTGGTTGGGTTAGAAAATGCCTTATTTATTGCAAACAAAATTATCGAAAAAAAATTATCAGTTAGACAAACAGAAAACTTTGTAAAAATTTTTAAAAAAAGAAAAAAATCTTATAATTTATCAAAAGATCCAAATATCGCTCAATTAGAGCAGTCTATTTCTGATAAAATTGGGTTAAGTGTTTCAATAAATAACAGTAAAAAAAACAAAGGAACAATTACTTTTTCATATCACGAAATTGATCAATTGAATAAAATAATAGATATAATTAAAGCTAATTACTAGATCTTCTCACTTCATTCAGAATAAAATCTAGTGTCATGTTAACAGAATTTTGGTAATTCTTTTTTATTTGAAGTTCAATTTCTGCTAATTTATTAATAAGAATTTCTAAGTTCTCTTTAGAGTAATGACCAATCTGTTGTTTCAATATATCTTTATCTTTCCAAAAAATTGGTGGTTTAAAATTTAATAATATACTTTC
>CACNYE010000018.1 GCA_902624515.1 uncultured Pelagibacteraceae bacterium | reverse complement strand
GAAAATTCTTTTAACTCAACGCTTGATAAAGTTTCACTTTCTTTAAAATGTCTTCTAGTGGTTTCTAGCGATTTTGTTTTTTTTATGAAATTATTTTTTTTATTTTGATTGGTATGGGGAGCTAATTCAGAAATTTTTTCTAAAAAATATTCTAAAACATATTTTTTTATAAAACTATCTTTTATTGAATTTGCAATAGATCTTAATTTTTTTTCAAAGATTGCCATTGAAGAAGGATTATTTTGAGTCTGCTTTTTATAATGAGAAAATAAAAATTGGTGAATTGATAATTTGCTTTGTTTAACAAAATCAAAAAAATAATTTTTACCATTTTTATTCACAAAACTATCAGGATCTTCTTTATCTGGTAAAAATAAAAATGAAATTTGTTTTTCAGGTTTTAACTCTTTTATTGAGTTTTCTGCTGCTCTTAAGGCTGCTTTATATCCACTTTCGTCACCATCAAAACAAATTATTATATCTTTAAAAAATTGATTTAAAGTTAATATTTGTCTATCTGTTAAAGAAGTTCCTAGATTTGCAACGGCATTTTCAATTCCATTTTTATCTAAGCCAACAACATCCATATAACCTTCGACTAAAAAAATTTGATCTGATTTATTAGATAGTTTTCTAGCTAAATCTAAATTATATAAATTTAATCCTTTTTTGAAAAATATAGTTTCAGGAGAATTAATATATTTTGCCAAATAATCTCTGCTCTCAATAATTCTACCACCCAAAGCAATAGGTTGACCTGATATATTATTAATTGGGAAAATTAAACGACCTCTAAATCTTTCAACGTAACATTTCTTTTTTTCATCTAAATAGAACAAGCCAGTTTCCAGTAATGTCTCAGTACTAAAATCTTTTTTTAATACTTCAAAAAAACTTGGATTTTTTTCTATGTAACCAATTTTAAATTTTTTAACTTGGTCTTTACTTATCAATCTTTTTTTTAAATATTGTCTTACATTGGAATGAATTTCATTTTTAAGTAGTTCATTATGATAAAACTCTACATAACAGTTAAAAATTAAAGAATATTCTTTCCATTTTTTTTCTCTTTCAACATCTTGTTTTGTAAACATATATGGTTGCATTCCAGCTAAATTAGCTAAAAATTTAACTGCCTCACCAAATCTTAAGTTTTGAGTTTTCATGACAAAATCAAAAATATTGCCATGTTCTGATGTTGCAAAACAATGATAAAACTCTTTTTCATCGTTAACAGTAAAAGATGGTGTTTTTTCATTTTTAAAGGGAGAAAGACCTACATACTCTTTACCTCTTTTTTTTAAACTTACGGTTTTTGACACAACAGTTGAAACTTTTAATCTTTTTTTAATCTCATCTAAATATTCTTTAGGATATTTCATTATTTATTTAATAATTGTTTTAAAAGAGCCCCAGCTTTTGAAAAGTCAATTTCATCAGAATTTTGTTTTTTTAATTCTCCCATAACTTTTCCCATATCTTTAATTGAAGATGCACCTAATTTTGATATTAAATCTTCACAAATTTTTTTGGTTTCTTCATCACTTAATTGTTTGGGCAAAAAACTTGTTATAATATCATATTCACTCTGTTCCACTTTTAATAGATCAGAACGGTTATTTTTTTTATAAATTTCTATTGATTCGGCTCTTTGCTTAACCATTTTCTTAAATAATTTTTTAATGTCCTCATCGTCTGTTTCTTTCTTGTTTGGTCCAGACCTATTTGAAATATCTAGATCCTTTATTGACGATAAAATTAACCTATAAGTTGATATTTTTGCTTTATCTTTCAATTTTAAAGCATTTTTATATTGTGTTTCGATTGTTTCTTTTAGTGACATAATTTTTTAATCTACTTTAAAGAAAAAAATCTTCAAAAGAAAAATTGTTTTTTTACAATTTTATAATACATCTCTGTTGCGATAATAAACCAATTATTGTATTAACCTTTAACTTATGAGTTGTAATTGATCAAAAAAGCAAAAAAAACTAACTCAAAAAAAATCTCAAACATTAAGACAGGCATTTTAGTTCTTGAAAATAAGAAAGTTTTTAAAGGCATTGGAATGGGCTTTGAGGGTATTGCAACAGGTGAAGTTTGTTTCAATACTTCATTAACAGGATACCAAGAAATAATATCTGACCCATCTTATGCGGGACAAATTATAAATTTTACTTTTCCTCATGTTGGAAATGTTGGAACAAATAAAGAAGATCATGAGTCTAATAAAATTTGGGCAAGAGGAATTATAATAAATTCTGAAATAACAGATCCTTCCAATTACAGATCATTGTTACATCTAGATTCTTGGCTAAAAAAAAATAAAATTATAGGAATTACGGGTTTAGATACTAGAAGTTTGACAAATTTTATAAGAGATAAAGGAGCTCCAAAAGGGACGATCAGTTATTCAAAGAATGGAAAATTTAATATTAGTAAGCTATCTAATACTACAATTAAATGGAGTGGACTAAAAAATTTAGATCTTGCAGGAGTTGTCTCAACAAATAAAAATTATATTTGGAAAGGTTTTAAAACCTGGAATAAAGAAAATGGATATAAAAAAAATAATAAAAATATTTACCATGTAGTTGCGATCGACTATGGAATTAAAAAAAATATTTTAAGATACTTTTCTAATTTTAATTGTAAAGTAACTGTTGTTTCTTGCAAAACTTCTGCTGAAAAAATATTAAGCTTGAAACCTCATGGAGTATTTTTATCAAATGGACCAGGGGATCCAGCTGCAACAGGTAAATATGCAATTGGGATAATTAAAGTATTAATTAAAAAAAAATTACCAATATTTGGTATTTGTTTAGGTCATCAAATTTTAGCCCTAGCATTAGGAGGTAAAACAAAAAAAATGAAACTTGGTCATAGAGGAGCAAATCATCCAGTAAAAAATCTAATGCATGATAAAGTTGAGATAACTAGTCAGAATCATGGATTTGAAGTAGTTAAACAAAGTTTGCCAAAAAATATAAAAATAACACACAAATCATTATTTGATAATAGTATTGAAGGTATTAAATTAAAAGATAGACCAGTATTTTCTGTTCAATACCACCCAGAATCAAATCCTGGACCTCAAGATAGTATTTATTTATTTCAAGAATTTATTAACAACATGAAAAAAAATGCCAAAAAGAAAAGATCTTAAGAAGATATTGGTGGTGGGTGCGGGTCCGATAATTATTGGACAGGCATGTGAGTTTGATTATTCAGGCACTCAAGCATGTAAAGCGCTAAAAGATGAAGGATATAAAGTAGTTTTGATTAATTCAAACCCTGCAACAATTATGACAGATCCAAATGTTGCAGATAAAACTTATATCGAACCAATTACATTAAATATCTTAGAAAAAATTTTAAAAAAAGAAAAACCTGATGCAATTCTTCCAACAATGGGTGGACAAACTGCACTTAATCTTGCAATGGAAGCAGAAAAAAAAGGAATTCTAAAAAAATATAAAATAGAATTAATTGGAGCAAACTCAAAAGCTATTTCTAATGCTGAAGATAGAAAAAAATTTAGAAAAAATATGATGGATATTGGTTTAGATTTACCTAAATCCGAAATTGTAAATAATCATAATCAAGCACCAAAAATATTAAAAAAAATTGGCTTGCCGGCAATTATTAGACCTGCTTTTACACTTGGTGGACTTGGTGGTGGAATTGCTAAAACAAAGAAAGATTATTTTAAGATTATTAAGAACGGATTACATGAGTCCCCAGTAAACCAGGTACTTGTGGAAGAATGTTTGGAAGGTTGGAAAGAATTTGAAATGGAAGTTGTAAGAGATAGGAAGGATAATTGCATCATCATTTGTTCTATTGAAAATATTGATCCAATGGGAATACATACTGGTGATTCTATCACTGTTGCCCCAGCACTTACCCTTACAGATAAAGAGTATCAAGTGATGAGAAATGCTTCTATTGCTTGTTTAAGAAAAATTGGAGTTGAAACTGGTGGATCAAATGTTCAATTTGCGATTAATCCTAAAAATGGCCGAATGGTAGTTATTGAGATGAATCCACGTGTATCTAGATCGTCAGCTCTTGCATCAAAAGCAACTGGATTTCCAATCGCAAAAGTGGCTGCAAAATTAGCTGTTGGTTATACTCTTGATGAATTAAAAAATGAAATAACAAAAATTACTCCTGCTTCATTTGAGCCTAGTATAGATTATGTTGTTACCAAAATTCCAAGGTTTACCTTTGAAAAATTTTCAACATCTCCAGCAACACTTGGTACTTCAATGAAATCAGTTGGTGAGGCTATGGCTATCGGAAGAAACTTTAAAGAATCACTTCAAAAAGCTTTGGTGTCATTAGAAACAGGATTTTCAGGTTTAGATAGAATTTTTAATTTAAACAAAAAACAAATCGAAAAAAAACTTAAAGAAAATATTCCAAACAAGATTTTACTTGCTGCTGAAGCAATTAGAAAAAAAATTAATTTAAACAAAATTTATAAATTATCAAAAATAGATTTATGGTTCTTAGAACAAATCAAAGAAATAGTTGATATTGAAACAAAAATTAAAAAATTAGGACTTCCAAAAGATTTTGGGGAATTTAATAGAATTAAATCAGTTGGATTTTCTGATAAAAAATTATCAGAATTGTTAAATTTATCTGAAGAAATTGTAAGAAGAAAAAGATCAGCTTTAAAAGTAATACCTGTATACAAAAAAGTAGATACATGTGCAGCTGAATTTAAGTCTTTTACTCCTTATATGTATTCAACATATCAGAGAAACTTTTCAATTAATTCTGAATGTGAAGCAAAACCTTCAAATAAGAAAAAAATAATTATACTTGGAGGTGGGCCTAATAGAATTGGACAAGGAATTGAGTTTGATTATTGTTGTTGTCAGGCAAGTTTTTCATTAAAAGAGGCTGGCTTTGAGACGATAATGATAAATTGTAACCCCGAAACAGTTTCGACAGATTATGATACAAGTGATCGTTTGTATTTTGAGCCTCTAAAAGAGGAATATGTTTTTAATATAATTAAGAAAGAACAAGAAAAAGGAAATCTTGTGGGTGTGATAACCCAATTTGGTGGACAAACCCCTATTAAACTTGCAAAATTCTTAGATGAGAACAAACTTCCAATTTTAGGAACACAATACACTTCTATTGATTTAGCTGAAGATAGAGATCGATTTAGAAATCTTTTGAATAAACTAAAGCTTAAACAAGCAGATAGTGGAATAGCTAAAAATTATAAACAAGCAATTCAGATAGCAGAAAAGATTGGATTACCTTTAATTGTAAGACCATCATATGTTTTGGGTGGCAGAGCTATGGAAATTGTTCATGAAAAAAATAATTTAAAAAAGTTTGTTGAAGAGGCCTTTAAGGCTGCTGAAGAAAATCCAATTTTAATTGATAAATTTATAAATCAAGCGATGGAAATTGATGTTGATGCCTTGTCTGATGGAAAAGAAGTTTATGTTGCGGGTATAATGCAACATATAGAGGAAGCAGGAATACATTCAGGAGACTCAGCTTGTAGCTTGCCTCCTATTTCAATTAAACCATTTTTAATTAAAGAAATTGAAGATCAAACCAAAAAATTAGCTTTAGCATTAAAAGTAAAAGGATTCTTGAATATTCAATTTGCTATTAAAAAAGATATAATTTTTGTTATAGAGGTTAATCCTAGAGCTAGTAGGACTGTACCCTTCGTTTCAAAAGCTAAAGGTTTACCTCTAGCGAAAATTGCTTCAAGAATTATGGCTGGTGAAAAATTATCAAAATTTAACTTAAAAGATAAATCAAAAGGTATGTATGCAGTTAAAGAGGCTGTTTTTCCATTTAATAAGTTTCCTAATAGTGATTTACTTTTAGGGCCTGAAATGAAATCAACTGGAGAAGTTATGGGATTTGATAAAGATTTTGGCATGGCATTTGCTAAAAGCCAAATTGCTGCTGCTAATTCTTTACCAAAAGAAGGTTTAGCTTTCATATCACTTAAAAATGCTCATAAATATGAAGGAATAGGATTAGCAAAAGAATTAATCAAATTAAATTTTAAACTTTGCGCTACTAAAGGGACCGCTGAATACATTAGAAAATTTGGAATGAGCTGCAAAATAATAAATAAGGTAAGCAGTGGATCTCCACATATTGTCGATGTATTAGATTCAAAAAAAATTGCCTTAGTAATTAATACTGGTGGAGGAAATAAAGCTTTTCGTGTAAGTGATGCCATTGCTTTAAGAAGAGCGACTTTAAAAAATAAAGTTCCTTATTGCACTAATATGTCTACTGCATACGCTTGCTTAAAGGCAATAAAATCTCTAAGAACAAAAAAAATGGAGGTTATGTCCCTTCAAGATATTGGTTAGCTTTTCAATTTAAAGTTGAGAATAATTTCACTTAAAAGTTGAAAAAATTTAACCCAAAATGAATAACAATTTGGTTGTCATAAATTCTAAAGTTTTTAGACTTTAGGTAATTATAAAATAAATTTATTATGAGTTCAGAACTTCACAAATACATTGAAACTGCAATAGAAAAAAAACAAAATTTATTTAATGCAGATGTTTTAAATTTTCCAAAATATAAAAAAATTGAAAATTCTCAAAATCTAAGTTTCAATAGTAAAACTCACTGGAATATTAATGACAATTCAAATAACGATCAGTTAAAAGCGGTAACAGGTATTTGCTTTATGATTGGTGTTTTGCTGTTAGTAGGATTGTTTTCAAGTCTAAATGTTATTTAATTAATTAATCAACTTTCCAATCTGTTGAGAATGTAACATAGTTCACTTGTATACAACGTCTTTCTTTTTTGATTTTTTTCTTTTCCATCCCATGCCATGTATTTGGTCCACTTGTAAATAAATACCCATAATTATGTTTATAAGGAACTGTTTTCACTTTTTCTAAATTATTATTATAAAAATCGGTTCCTAAATCTTCAGATTCATTTGTTTTGTTAACAAAAATTAAACCTGACATTAATTTTTCTTTTATATCACAATGAGGTGTTAACCAAAACCCTTCTCTATCACAAATTACCTCAACTCTAACATATGAATTAGATAAATCTTTGTTAATCATTTTAGAAATGGTTTTGTAAGTTTCTTTTGATTGAAGTTCTTTAATAAAATTTAATAAATTAGGAAATTGAGAAGCATTATCTTTAGTTATAAAACACCTAAACTTTAAAGCTTTGCCTCCTGAAGCAATACCCTCTCGAAACTCAGCTGTTCCTCCATCAATTGCTCTAGTTCCATCATATAATAAATTATGTTTGCTTACATCTGGAATATCTGCATTAATTATTTCTTCAATCTGCGCTTCAGTTAAAGCATTATTATACTCCCAATGAATAAATGGAAATTCATATTTTTTTGATTGATTTATAATAGAATTAAGAAAATTCATAATTTTTAATTTTTTCTTTTATATAACTCGATATTCTATCAGTTTCATTAAGTTTTTCATAATTCCAATCCTCGACTGTATCACCCAAATCTTTTATAATATTTAAAGTTTTAAATAACTCAAAAAATTTCATGAATCTTACATTTTTTTTAATAGGTGTCATTTGAGCTACATAAATTGGTCTACCAGTCATAGCCGATTCTGAGATCATCGATGTGGAGTCACAGGTGACAATTATATAATCTGATAGCTTAAGGGATGAAAGATAAGCTTTTTTATCAACTTGAGTAATAATAATTTGATTTTCATCAAAATAATTCTTTGCTAAATCAATTATTTTTTTGGGTGTTCTCATTGAAGGAATAAATATTAATTGAAAACCTTTGTTAATAAAATTTTCATAAACTTTGGAAAATATCTCCTTGATAGCTGTCTCACGATAATCATAATACTTATTTGGCCCTCCTACAATGAATGTAACTACCTTTTCTTTAATAATTTGAGATTTTAAATAATTAGCATTCTGATTTAATTCTTCATTTCTCAAATAGTGGACAGCTCCTTTACTAGTGATAACATTTTCACCATTTATTCCATCATGTTCAGGAATTACAACAAAATCAAAATTATTTAATGAAACCTTTGGATTTTGAATATGTATATTTATAATTTTTTTTCCGAATTTTTTCTTTAAATATAATGAAGGAATAACACTTTTTCTCCCACAAGAAATAACCATATCAAACTTTTCTTTAATCTTATTTTTAAACACAAAGGATTTCACTGGAGTTATTTTTGGCGGTATTAGACTCCAAAAATTATTTAGTTCAATTTTTTCGTGTATAAAATCTAGGTTTAATGCCTTAGCCAAACCTTCTACTTGGCTAATCATGCCGTGCATTCCCTCAGTCAATAATAAACCTTTTAATTTAAACATTAATTACTATATAGCTTTCATATGAGTCAAAATCCAACTAAACACACAAAAGTGTTGATAATTGGATCTGGTCCTGCTGGATATACAGCAGCTGTTTACGCAGCAAGAGCAATGCTTAATCCAATTTTAGTTTATGGTTCAGCTCCAGGTGGACAATTAACAACAACTACTGATGTGGAAAATTACCCAGGTTTTGCAGATGTAATTCAAGGTCCCTGGCTGATGGATCAAATGAAAGATCAGGCAAAAGCGGTTGGAACCGAAATGATTGAAGATCATATATCATCAGTAAACCTTAAATCTAAACCTTTTGAAGCTATAGGTGATAGTGGTCAAAAGTATACTGCTGATAGCATAATTATCTCGACAGGAGCTCAAGCAAGATGGTTAAATTTAAAATCGGAACAAGAATTTAGAGGATTTGGAGTTTCAGCTTGTGCAACTTGCGATGGTTTCTTTTTTAAAAACAAAGAAGTTGCAGTTGTTGGTGGTGGAAACGCTGCCGTAGAGGAAGCAATGTTTCTAACAAAATTTGCATCCAAAGTTAAATTGATCCATAGACGAGATAGTTTAAGAGCAGAAAAAATGCTGCAAAAAAAATTAATGGAAAATAAAAAAATTGAGATTATTTGGGATTCGGTTATTGAAGATGTTGTTGGTAATAAAGAACCTAAAAATGTTAGAGGAATAAAGGTAAAAAATGTCAAAACAAATAAAATTGAAGAATTAAAATTAGATGGGTTATTCATTGCGATAGGCCATGACCCAGCAACACAATTATTCAAAAATCAACTAGATATGGATAAAGAGGGTTATCTAATTACAAAACCTGATTCAACAGAAACAAATATTCCTGGTGTTTACGCAGCCGGAGATGTTAAAGATAAAACTTTCAGACAAGCAGTAACGGCAGCTGGAATGGGATGTATGGCAGCTCTAGAAGCTGAAAAATTTTTATCACAATAACGTGAAAAATAACCTTCATGTATTTTTAGGTGCAACTGTGGCTGATGCTGCTGCAAGACCTTTGCATTGGGTTTATAATCAAAAAAAGCTTAATTACTTTATTAAAGGAAAAAAAGATTTCTCTTTTCTTAAGAAAAATAAAAGTCCTTTTTATAATATCAAAACAGGTAAAGTCTCAGGATACAATGAAATTGGTCAAGTAATGTTCAAAACATTGCTTGAAGGTCATGAAAATATTAACAACCGTTTTAAAAAAAATATTCAAAAAAATTTTGGTCCTGGAAGTGATTATTGGAAAAACTTAGGTCTAAGATCAAAGTATAAAAAAGTAAAAGACTGGCGAGGCATAATTAAAGGGCCATGGATACATCAAAACGTAATTGAAACTGTCAAAAATATTAAATTAAGAAAAAAATTAACAGGTGGCGCCAAAGTAAACGAGTCAGATGGTTTTTGTGCGAGTCTTCCCTTCTTTCTTTATGGTTTTGATTTCAAAAACATAGAAAAAATAATCTCTACTGTGACAATTTCAAAAGTAAGTCACAAATATGCTTTGGCGAAATTTCATATAATAAACTTGGCTCTTAAGGGTGCAAAAAATCCTATAAATGAATTTGTTAAAAAATTTAAAAAAAATTCCTATTTTAAGATAATAATAAATGACATAATAAAGATAAGAAAATTAAAATCAAAGTCTCACTCATCAATTGTAAAAAAACTGGGAATGGCTTGTAGCTACCCAGGAACTTTTAATAGCTCAATTCATGCAATATTAAGTTCAACAAATTATAAAGGGGCTATTTTAAAAACAATTAAGGCAGGTGGATGTAATTGCTCAAGAGCAAATTTTATTGGAGCATATTTTTCTGCCCTTAAAGGATTTAATTCTATTCCAAAATCCTGGATTAAAAAAACTATACCAGCAAAAAAAATTTTAAATCAAAAATAAAATTATTTATTTAATGTTTCACAGAAAGATTTAATTCTTTTCATAGCTTTATTTAGATTCTGCATGGATGTTGCATAAGAAATCCTGAAATAACCATCTAAACCAAATGCTGAGCCCTGTACAACGGCTACATTTTCTTTTTCAAGTAATTTTTGAACAAAATTAGTATCAGTTTTTAATTTTGTTTTTTTATTTAACAAACCCTTGCAACTTGGAAACACATAAAATGCGCCATTCGGGATTAAACAATTTATTCCTTTGATGCTATTTAAGCTTTTTACAACAAAATTTCGTCTTGCTTTAAATGCATTTGATCTTGTTTTTATAAAGTCTTGTTTTCCATTTAATGCTTCAACTGCTGCTGCTTGGCTTATTGAAGAAGGGTTAGATGTAGATTGTGACTGGATTTTACCGATAGCTTTTATAATATCTCTAGGACCTGCGGCATAACCTATTCTCCAACCTGTCATCGCATAAGATTTACTAACTCCGTTCATGGTAAGTGTTCGGTCTTTCAATTTTGGAATTTGCGCGATTGTGAAAAATTTAAAGTTATCATAACGAACATGTTCGTAAATATCATCACTTAAAATATGAATTTTTTTATTCTTAATTAAAACTTTTCCTAAATCTTGGATTTCTTTTTTTGAATAACCTGCTCCTGTTGGGTTTGAAGGTGAATTAATGATTACCCATTTAGTTTTTTTTGAAATTGCTTTTTTTAATTTTTCTGCTGTTAACTTAAAACCTTCTTGCTCAGTACATTTAACTATCTTTGGTTTTCCTCCTGCTAATAAAACCATGTCAGGATAAGAAACCCAAAAAGGTGCTGGGATAATTACTTCATCTCCTTTATTTAAAGTGGCCATAAAGGCATTATAGAGAACTTGCTTTCCTCCTGTGCCAACAGTTATTTGATCAGCTGAGTAATTTAATCTATTTTCTCTTTTAAACTTTGCAATAATTGCTTTTTTTAATGCCGGAGTTCCGTCCACAGCAGTATACTTTGTGTCTCCCTTTTTGATTGCTTTAATCGCAGCACTTTTAATATTGTCTGGAGTATCAAAATCTGGCTCTCCAGCTCCTAAACCTATTACGTCTTTTCCTGCAGCTCTTAGTTCTCTTGCTTTTTGAGTTACTGCAATAGTTGGTGAAGGCTTAATTCTCTTCAAACTGTCTGATATTATGCTCATTGAAATATAAATTAATTCTACTACTTTCTTTAATATATGGAAAATACTTATCAAGATTTAATTACAGATATTCAGAGTAAAAATCCAA
>CACNYE010000017.1 GCA_902624515.1 uncultured Pelagibacteraceae bacterium | reverse complement strand
CCGATATATTTACCTCTTAAAGGGCTTGGCATCTTTCTGTAATGAGCTAAAGCAATAATTTTTGAATTCTCTTCATAAACTAAACCATTAACTTCATGGCTTTGATCGATTAACCATTTCCAAACAGTTTTTAATATTTCATCATTCATCTCAACTTTATAAAAATCAGCATATCCTCTAAAAAGTCTTTCCCAATCTTTTTTGTCTTCTATTTTGATATGTCTAATCATTATTTTTATAAGTTTCAGAAACTAATTGGGCAATAATTGATAAGGCTATCTCTGGTGCGGATCGTCCACCTAATTTAATCCCTATAGGCCCATGAATTAAATTAACTTGTTTATCACTAAAACCTCCCTCCTTTAATCTTTGACATCTATTCTCATGTGTTTTTTTACTTCCAAGAGCTCCAATATAATAAAATTTTTTCTTTAGAGCATGTTGTAATGCAGGATCATCAATTTTTGGATCATGAGTTAAGGCTATAAGTGCTGTATTTTCATTTGTTTCAATTTCTTTAAAAGCTTCTTCAGGCCACTTATTAATTATTTTTACATCAGGAAATCTTTGATTTGAAACAAAATAACCTCTTGGATCAATTATTAAAATTTCAAAATTTAAATTTTTTGCAAAATTTGCAAAATATTGAGCTATATGTACTGCTCCAACCACAATCACTTTAATTGGTTTTCTATAAGTCTCAACAAATATTTCTGTACCCTCTATTACTCCATTCTTTTTCAATCTAAAAAAATCATTTATTTGATTTAAATATTTTTCTAGATTTTTTGCTATTAACGTATTCCTCTTAAATAATTCTGTTTCACCTGTAGAAAGATTAGTAACAATTGCAAATTCGTTCTTATTTTGCTTATTTTTAATAATTTTCTCTAAAGTGTTAATTTTCATGATTTTATTTGCTCTAAATAAACCGCTAACTCTCCACCACAAGCAAGTCCAATATCCCACGCTTTTTCATTTGAGACTTTGAATTCTAACTTTTTAAATGGCTTATCTTTCTTTATTAATTCTATACATTCCCGAATAACTGAAGATTCTACACATCCGCCAGAAACAGAGCCAGAAAAGTCACCTTTTTCATTTACAATCATTCTGCTTCCAGTTTGTCTTGGAGATGATCCCCATGTTTGAATTACTGTTACAAGAACGACTTTCTGATTAGATTTAACCCAATCAAAAGCCTCTTCTAAAATTTTTTCATCAAAAGTATTTTTCATTAGAAGAAATTAATTAATCAAAAAAATAGTTTGACCATTTAAATAAATTCCTTCTATTAATTAGAAGTTTTGTCGTTATCAACAACTACACAAATTTCAGATTTTGTTAAAAATCTTTTTCCTGTCCCATTGTCAAGTGAAAACATACCACCAATACCTTTTACAGCATCAATTGTTAAATCAGTGTGTTTCCATTTTTCATACTGATCATCATTCATATAAAAAGGAACTCCACCAATCTCACCCAATTTTACATCACTTGATCCAACCATATACTCATTTCTTGGATAGCACATTGGAGCACTACCATCACAACAACCCCCTGATTGATGGAACAAAAGTTCATCTCCATGCTGAGCTTTTAGCTCCTCTATAAGTTTCAATGCTGAGTCTGTTGCTTTTACTTTCATAAATAATATGGCCCGTGATTCTTCACGGGCCATTATATATTAGTTAATTTTTAAAAGAAGCCTAATTTCTTTTCACTGTAAGACACGTGAAGATTTTTCACTTGTCTGTAGTGGTTAAGCATCATTTTATGTGTTTCTCTTCCGATACCAGACTGTTTGTAGCCACCGAATGCAGCATGTGCAGGATATGCGTGGTAACAGTTAGTCCAAACTCTACCAGCTTGTATTTCTCTACCCATTCTGTATGCAATGTTTCCATTTCTAGTCCAAACACCAGCACCTAAACCATAAAGAGTGTCATTAGCAATTTTTAGTGCTTCTGCCTCATCTTTAAATTTAGTTACTGACACTACTGGTCCGAAAATTTCTTCTTGGAAGATACGCATAGAATTGTCACCCTCAAAAATAGTTGGTTCGATATAATTACCTTTTTCTAAACCACTATTGATTTTTGCAACATTTCCACCACATAAAACTTTGGCACCCTCTTTCTTACCTAAATCAAGATAAGATTTGATTTTTTCCATTTGTTCTAATGATGCTTGTGCTCCAATCATTGTTTCCATTTTTAAAGGATTGTCTTGCTTAACAGCTTTTGTTCTAGCAATAGCTTTTTCCATAAACTTGTCATAGATAGACTCTTGAACTAGTACTCTACTTGGGCAAGTACAAACTTCACCTTGGTTTAAAGTGAACATTGCAAAACCTTCTAGACACTTATCAAAAAAGTCATCATCTTTTGCCATGACGTCTTCAAAGAAAATGTTAGGAGATTTTCCACCTAACTCCAACGTAATTGGTATCAAGTTTTGTGATGCGTATTGCATAATCAAACGACCTGTCGTTGTTTCACCTGTAAAAGCAATCTTTTTGATTCTTTTAGATGACGCTAGTGGTTTACCAGCTTCTAAACCATAACCACTTACTACGTTTACTACTCCTGGAGGTAATAAGTCCCCAATTAGTTCCATAAGTAACATGATTGATGCTGGTGTTTGCTCAGCTGGTTTTAGCACTACACAGTTTCCTGCTGCTAAAGCTGGAGCAAGTTTCCAAGTTGCCATTAATAATGGGAAGTTCCAAGGTATAATTTGCCCAACTACACCTAGTGGTTCAGGAATGTGATAAGAATATTCACTGTTACTAATTTCAGCAACTGAACCTTCCTCTGCTCTGATTACTCCAGCAAAATATCTCCAATGATCTATTACCAGTGGTAAATCAGCAGCCATACATTCTCTAATAGGTTTTCCATTATCTAAACATTCAGCTGTTGCTAATACATTAAGATTTTTCTCAATGACATCTGCAATTTTAAGAAGAATGTTTGATCTTTCCGTAATTGAAGTTTTACCCCAAGTTGGGAAAGCTGCGTGAGCTGCATCTAGTGCTGCGTCTACGTCTTTTTCATTTGATCGTGCAATTGAACAGATAACTTCATTTGAAATCGGTGAAGTATTATCAAAATACTTACCTGATTTTGGCTCCACAAACTTTCCGTTTATGTAATTTCCATATTTTGCTTTAAAAGGAAATTCAACTTTCAAATGAGAAGTATCTAGAACAGATGACACTTTCATAGCTTCTGCACTCATTTTTTTTACTCCTCTTGTTATTTTTGTTGATTTGAGTTTATTGTTTTTTCTAGATTTTTTAGAACGCTTCTTAGTCGCAGACACTTTTGTCTTAACTTTTTTTTTCGTTTTTATTTTTTTTCTAGAAAATTTGACCAATTTTTTTTTTTTCTTTTTGGTCGTTGGCTTCGCTTTTTTCTTTCTTTTAGTAGCCATACTCTATTAAACAAATAATAATTGGTGGTGTCCATTTGTAATAAATTTATCTTTCTACTTAGAATTGTATAGATACTATATATTGTGTTAAAAAAAAAAGTCATTAATATTTTTTAATGAGTGAAAATAAAAAAAAAGAAATACAATCTGCAACTTTTGAAAGATTACTAAAACATTTAGATGATCGAAAAGATGTTCAAAACATTGATCTAATGAATCTTGCAAATTTTTGCAGAAATTGTTTATCAAGATGGTACAGAGAAGAAGCTGAAAAGCTTGGAGTAACTATTTCAGATCCTGAAGCAAGGGAGCGGATTTATGGAATGCCTTACTCTGAGTGGAAAGAAAAATACCAAAAATAATTATTTTTCTTTTAATCTTGGAAATAATTCTACAAAATTGCACGGTTTATGGTTAATGTCTAATTGATGTTTTAGTATCCCGTCCCATGCATCAGTAACTCCTCCTGAAGATCCTGGTAATGCAAATATATATTTGCCGTTAGATAAAACTGCGCAAGCTCTTGATTGTATAGCTGAAGTGCCAACAGTTTTTAAACTTATATTTCTAAACAGTTCACCAAATCCGATTATATGTTTATCAGCAATTTCTTCTAATGCCTCCGGTGTAATATCTCTTCCTGTCAGTCCAGTTCCTCCAGTGGTAATAATAACGTCAATTTTATTATTTTTTAACCACTCTTTAAGTATTAATACAATATCATCTTTATTGTCTTTGCATAATTTTCTATCGATAAGATTATGCTGAGCTTCATTTATTTTATTAACTAAAATTCCTCCAGATTTATCATTATCAATTGTCCTGGTATCTGTTACAGTTAATAGTGCTATATTTACTTTCATAAAAAAATTTTTATATGATTATATTATCAATATTATTTTTTATAACAGCTATTTTATACTCTAGTGTTGGTTTTGGCGGAGGATCTACTTACTTAGCTCTTTTGCTTGTATGGGATATACCTTATTACATTTTTCCAATTATTGCCCTTTTATGTAATATTATAGTGGTGACAGGTAATTCTTTTAACTACATTCGGTCAGGAAATCACAATTTTAAATTATTAATTCCTTTTTTAATTGGATCTGTACCATTAGCTTTTATAGGTGGAACCTTAAAAATTGAGAAAGATATTTTTGAAATTCTTTTATTTTTTGTTCTCTTGATTGCAGGTATCTTGTTATTAATTAATAATAAATCCTATGAAAATAATAATTTAATTACAAAAAAAATAAATATTACTGTTTCTCTTTTTATAGGTTCAGTTCTTGGATTAATTTCTGGAATTGTTGGAATAGGAGGTGGAATTTTTTTAAGTCCAATTCTTTTTTTACTTAAAGCAGAAAAACCAAAAATAATTGTAACTACAGCCTCTTTATTTATATTAGTTAATTCAATCTCTGGAATATTTGGGCAATTAACAAAAGATGATATTTTAATAGAGCTAGCAAATTATCTGCCTTTGTTTATCTGTGTTTTTATCGGAGGACTTTTGGGTAATTATTTAAACTTAAAAATTT
Organism: uncultured Pelagibacteraceae bacterium; assembly: GCA_902624515.1. Lineage (GTDB taxonomy): Bacteria > Pseudomonadota > Alphaproteobacteria > Pelagibacterales > Pelagibacteraceae > Pelagibacter. The sequence goes on along the minus strand of CACNYE010000017.1, from coordinate 7,229 downwards.
TTACAAGTAGAATGTTAGCAATAACAACTTCTTTATTAGTTATTTTTGTATCTATTAGAATGGGTATAAAAGTTTTTATTTAAAATATAATTGATTAATCATAAGATTTTTAATATAAATGTTTAGCCGATTTGATCCTATTGCGGGCGTTAACAGCTAAAATGGAATTCCCGTAAAAATCAATCTGCAGGCATTTGAACTCAATTGTGCGCCTAGCATAATGCTGAAGCACTAAAAAAGTGAGTATATTATGGACATTAATTTTTTTAAACAAACTAGGATTTTAGATGGAGGTATGGGACAAGAACTTCTTGCAAGAGGTATGGAACCCAATGGAACTTTATGGAGCGCAAATGCGTTACTTCAAGATAAATATCATAAATTATTATTGGATACTCATCTAGACTTCATTAAAGCTGGTGCAGAAGTGATTGTCACAACTACATTTACTACTAGGAAGATAAGGTTAAGAGACAATAATGTAGAGGATAAATTTGAATATCTGAATAAAAAGGCAGGTGAAATTGCTCAAAAAGCAAAAAAAATCTATCCTGGTACATTAATAGCTGGGGGACTACCACCTCAATATTTAACATACGAAGCTGACACAAGATCAGAAAATGAAATTAGAGATGATTTCTATCATCAGGCAAAAATTCTTAATCCATATGTAGATTTTTTTTATTTCGATGTCTTAAGTAGCGTTAGAGAGTTTAAAATTGCTATAGAATGTATAAAAGAGTTTGATAAACCATATTTAATTGGGGCACACATATCAGAAGGTACAAAATTACCAAGTAATGAAAGTATTTCAGAAATAATTACTAAAATAAAACATGACAAATTACTTGGTATAATCTTATCATGCATATCTCCTGAAAATTATGATCTTAATCTTAAAGAAATAAAAAATTTAAATATTCCATTTGGATTTAAGTTAAATGGTTTTATCAAGACTAATCCAAAACCAAACTATACCGGTGCCTACAAAAAAAGCAAAACAGGAAATCCAAATGAATTTTTAGGTCAACGTAAGGATCTCACTCCAAAAAAAATGGCAGAGTTTGCAAAAAAATTTAAAAAAGCAGGTGCAACTATTATTGGGGGATGTTGTGAAACAAGACCATCACACATTAAAGCTTTTTCAAAACTTAAGTAGTTTTTTGGAAATCTGCTTTTCTAACAAAGTAAATTCCAATACAAACAGCAATTAATGAAATTAATACTTTGAAAGTAATCAATTCCTTCAAGAAAATATAACTTAATATTGTTCCAAAAATTGGAATTAAATAAGAAACCTGTGACTGAAATATAAGTCCATTGTTAACTAAAATTCGAAATCTTAATAGCCAGGCTATGCCTGTTGAAACAAGTCCAAGATAAATAACTGAAATAGTAGAATCTAACCTTGGATTTAATTCCCAGGGTTTTTCAATAAAACTAACAAGTGGTATTAAAATTATTGTTGCCCAAATTAATATAGAACCAGTAACATTTTCATTTTTTTTCTTACTAATTTTTAAAGTTAAAACTCCACCAATTACATAACATGTAGAACCTAGTAGGATTAGTAATGCAGATGTAAAATTGTTTTCATCAATCAATAAATTGTCAGAAAATAAAAACACAATTCCAGAAAATCCAATTAATATTCCAATTGTTTTAATAAAATTAAATTTTTCATTTTTAGTATAAAAATGCGCTAGTACTGTTGAGCTTAAAGGCGTTGTAGACATTAATATCGCTGCTAAATTACTTTGAACTGATTTTACTCCATAAGCTATTAAAAAAAATGGAGCTACTAAATTAATAAAACCTATCATTGCAAACCAATGCCAATCCTTTGAGAATGCCTCAATTTTAATTTTCTTGAAATAACAAAGAAGTAAAACTGGAATTGCTCCAAAAAAAACTCTTAAAAAAGCTATGGTGACAGGTCCATATGAATAAGTTGCAATCTTAATATTGAAAAATGCAGAAGCCCAAATTAATGCTAATATAGTTAATAATAAATAATCTAAAAAATTTGGTTGTTTCATTCTGAAATCTCTTTTATTGAGCCTTTGGTAATTTTTTGAAGGTTTGAATAATCAATTTTAAAAACACAATTTGGATGACCAGCAGCTGCATATAAATCAATAAATCTCTCTAAAGATCTATCAATAAAAATATCAACTTTATTTAAATGTGCTACTGGTGAAACACCCCCAATGGTAAATCCAGTAATATTTTTAACTTCATCAGCCGAAGCCATTGAGGCATCTTTAATGTTTAAACTTTTTTTAATCTTATTTAATGAAGCTTTTTTATCTCCTGCAATTAAACATAATGTAAAAGTATCCTCTGTTTTAAAGAGTAAACTTTTAACTATTGCTCCAACATCGCATTTTAAAGATGAGGCTGCCTCTAAAGCTGTTCTAGCTGAGGTATCCAGTAAAATGACATTTAAATTTGGATCGAAATTTTTTAAATACTCCTCTACCCTTTTTACTGGCTCTTTATTTAATGTAGACATAATTCAACTTTAAATTGTTGGTTATTTATATCGTAAAATACACACTTATGTAAAAATTGCATAGGTGTTATTAATTAAAAGAGCATTCTTTATCAGTCTTTATTTGGTATCACAAGGCGGGACTTACATAGGAGAGATTATGAGTGCTAAGAATGTTATAAAATTTATCAAAGACAAGGAAGCTGAATTTGTTGACCTCAGATTTACGGATCCAAGGGGTAAACTTCAACATTTAACAATGGATTCTACTGCAGTCGATGATGGTATGTTAAATGATGGTGTATTCTTTGACGGTTCTTCAATAGCTGGTTGGAAAGCTATTAATGAGTCAGATATGATTTTAAAACCAGATTTAACTAGATTTTTCTTAGATCCTTTTACATCTCATAATACTGTAGTTCTTTTCTGTGATATTTTAGATGCAATAAAGAAAACTCCCTACGAAAGAGATCCAAGAGGTGTTGCAAAAAAAGCTGAAGAATATCTAAAAAAATCAGGTATTGGTGATAAAGCATTTTTTGGACCCGAACCAGAATTTTTCGTTTTTGATGATGTAAGAATTAAAAATGATATGAATGAATGTGGATTTAAGATTGATAGTAAAGAAGGTCCATACAACTCAGGTAAAGAATATGAAAATGGTAATATGGGTCATAGACCTCCAATTAAAGGTGGTTATTTTCCGGTTCCCCCAGTTGATAGTGAACAGGATATGCGTGGGGAATACTTAAAAAATTTAAAAGAAGTTGGTGTTAAAGTTGAAAAACACCATCATGAAGTTGCACCAAGTCAACATGAACTTGGAATGTATTTTGGCACATTGGTAAATCAGGCTGATAACGTTCAGCTGTATAAGTATGTAGTACAAATGGTAACACACTCATTTGGTAAAACTGCAACTTTTATGCCAAAACCAGTTGCGGGTGATAATGGATCTGGAATGCACATTCACCAATCAATATGGAAAGGTGATAAACCTGTATTTTCAGGTGATGCTTACGCTGGATTATCAGAAACTGCATTACATTATATTGGTGGTATTTTAAAACATGCAAAAGCTATAAATGCATTTGCAAACTCAACAACTAATAGTTACAAAAGACTAATCCCAGGTTTTGAAGCGCCAGTCTTACTTGCTTATTCCGCAAGAAACAGATCTGCCTCTTGTCGTATCCCAATTACTTTGAGTAAAAATGGTGCTAGATGTGAGATAAGATTTCCTGATGCTGCTGGAAATCCTTATTTAACTTTTGCAGCAATGTTAATGGCTGGTCTAGATGGAATTAAAAATAAAATTCATCCAGGTGAATCTTTTGATAAAGACTTATATGAATTACCCCCTGAAGAAGTTAAATCTATACCAACTGTATGTGGATCTTTAAGAGAAGCTATGGAAAGTTTAGATAAAGATAGAGAATTTTTAACTCAAGGTGGTGTTTTTACAGATGATCAAATTGATGCTTACATTGCATTAAAATTTGAGGAAATTCACAAGTTTGAACACACACCTCATCCTGTTGAGTTTGAGATGTATTACAGTAGTTAATTTTTATTACTGTTTAGTTGTTGCAATTGTATCTTTGTTAACACCTTTTTTAACTACATAATCCTGTGTGCCATTTGCACCAGTTTCCACTTCCTTACGTAGATCTTTAAAAAAAGTTTTTTCTTTTAAAGAGTTCTTAAGGCCTTTAACAAGATTTTTAAATTCAAACTTATTCATAAGTTATTTATACACTAGATATGCATTTTAAGCAATACTGCTATGCAACTTATGGGATACTATTAATTAATCAATTTTAAAAGACTCTCCACAGCCACATCGCTCAGTTTCATTGGGATTATTAAATACAAAAGTTGAGGAAAAATCCTCTTTTTTATAGTCCATTTCTGTACCTAATAGATACATAACGGCTGCAGAGTCTATAAATACTTTTACTCCTTTATCCTCAATTACTTCATCATGAGGATTAGTTTCTTTTGAATATTCCATCACATAAGACATGCCCGCACAGCCACCAGATTTTACAGAAACTCTAACCCCTAAAGCATCTTTTTCTGCACTAGACATTATCTCTTTAATCCTTTTGGCAGCACTATCGCTTAGTTTTATTATTGGATTCATTATAAATTTAACTCCAATTTAGCTGCATCTGACATCATGTCTTTTGTCCAAGGTGGATCCCAAACTAATTGAAGATCAACGTCATCAATTTCCTCTACTTGCATAACACCCTCTTTTACTTCTTTTGGTAAACTTTCAGCAACAGGACAATTAGGTGTGGTTAATGTCATTTTTATTTCGGCCTTTCTACCTTTTACTTGAATATCATAAATTAAACCAAGTTCATAGATATTCACAGGTATCTCGGGATCATAAATTTTTCTTATTTCTTCTATTATTTTATTTTTAACTTCCATAATTATTTTTCTTCTGTACTTACTTGCTTGCCATCATTTTCCATTGCTGAAACTAAAGTGTGCCAAGATAAAGTGGCACATTTTACTCTCATTGGATATTGTTTAACTCCTGAAAGACACATTAGTTTTGTCTTATCATCCTCTTTTAAGATATTATTTTTAAGTTCTGGTTTTTCCTTAATCATTCCTAAAAAATCTTCAATAATTTCTTTAGCTTCATTATCACTTTTGCCTTTGATTAAATCTGTCATTATTGAAGCTGATGCCATAGATATTGCACATCCGCTACCTTCAAAAGATATATCCTCTACTTTTCTTTGTTCATTTAATTTTAAATATACATGAACATTGTCACCACATAATGGATTGTTTCCTTTGGCATCTTTATTAAAATTCTCTGTCTTCCTTAAATTTCTAGGATTTTTTCCATGTTCTAAAATTATTTCTTGGTAAAGTTCTTTTAGATTCATCTTAGGTCAAAAATTTTTTTACAATTATTAATTCCATCATTTAATTTATCCAAATCATCTTTGGTGTTATAAACTCCCAAAGATGCTCTTGCACTTGCGGATATTCCTAACTTGTCATGAAGTATTTGACAGCAATGATGTCCCGCTCTTATAGCAACTCCAGTTTCATCTAAAATAGTTGCAATATCATGTGGATGAACTCCTTCAACAGTAAAAGATAATACCCCACCTCTTTCTTTAGGATTTCCTATTATTTTAACAGAATTATTTTTTTTTAAAATTTCTTGACCATATTCTATAAGTTCTTTCTCATGCTTAATTATGTTTTCAATTCCAATGCTTTCTAAAAATTTTATTGATTGATCAAATGCAATTACTTGTGCTGTAGCCATTGTTCCAGCTTCATACTTATTTGGAAGTTCGCCATAAGAAATTCTATCTTTTTTTACTTCATTTATCATTCCTCCACCTCCTTGATATGGCGGAAGCTGCTCTAACCATTTCTTTTTTCCATACAAAACTCCAAGTCCAGTTGGTCCATACATTTTATGACACGAAATTGCATAAAAATCACAATCCAAATCCTGCATATCTAATTTTAAATGTGGTCCTCCTTGACATCCATCTACCACTACAACGATACCCTTTGAATGGGCTAATTGAGTTATCTCTTTAATTGGTAAAACTGCACCAGTAACATTTGATAAATGAGTTATTGCTATTACTTTAGTTTTATTTGTAATTTCTTTCTCTATATTTTCAATTGGTATATCTCCATCTTCATTTACTTCAGCAAATTTTATTTTAATGTTTTTAGATTTTCTTAAAAAATGCCATGGAACATAATTTGAATGATGCTCTAATTCAGTAATTAAAATTTCATCATTTGGCTCTAAGATTGCTTGACCTAGAGTATTTGCAACTAAATTTAAAGCTTCCGTCGCCCCTTTGGTAAATACAATCTCGTTCTTATCTTTAGCATTTATATATTTTTGGACTGAAGATCTTGTATTTTCATACAAATTGGTGGCTGCAACTGCCAAATAATGAATACTTCTACCTACATTTGAAAATTGTTTAGAGTAAAAATCATTAATTCTATCTAAAACCACCTTTGGTTTTTGAGATGAATTGGCACTATCCAAATAAACTAAATCATTATTTTGAATTTTTTCATCAAAAATTGGAAATTCTTTTTTAATATTATTTATATTCATTCTTTCAATCCAATAATATTTTTAATTAGATTTTTAATTTCTGAGTCTGTAATTTTTTCAACAACATCGAGTAAAAATCCATTTATCAAAAGTTCTTTAGATTGTTGATAGTTTAAACCTCGAGACATTAAATAAAAGATTGAGTTTTCATTTAAACTCCCAGATGCTGATCCGTGTGAACATTTAACATCATCAGCATAAATTTCTAATTCTGGTTTTGCATTAAACTCTGATGTTTCATCTAATAGTATTGCTTTGCTTAATTGATAACCATCAGTTTTTTGTGCTTCTGAGTTTACAAATATTTTTCCTTGATATACGGCCTTGGAATCTTTTCCAAGCACACTTTTAATAAGTTGATAACTTTTAGTGTTTTCAACCAAATGATTTACTATAGATCTAATTTCATGCTGTTGATTTTTTTTTAATGAAAAAATCCCGTTTATGAAGGCAGATGAAAATTCACCATTTAAATTGCAATTAATTTCATTTTTAAAATAGTCTGAACCAGCAGACAATATAAATGTTTCAGAAATACTATTATTATCCTGTTCAATATTGTTAAAAGAATACTTTAAATTATTATTTCTAAACTTATCAAGTTTA
>CACNYE010000016.1 GCA_902624515.1 uncultured Pelagibacteraceae bacterium | reverse complement strand
GATTTTAGAAAGTAAATATTCAGATATTCTAGCAATTAATTTTAAAACAGAGGGAAGTAATCAGAAATTTTGGTTTATATCAAAAAATAAAGAAGAGCCAAGATTAGCTAATCGTTTTGAAGAAAATGGTGCGGATTTAGAACAACCCCTGGCAATAGCAAGAGATATAAAAAAATTATATGAACGACTGATACCTTTAAAAAATAATTTAAAGATTAACCAATTTTTAATCGAAAATTCTGATTTAAGACATGTTGTTAGAAGAGCTTTTATTATCGAAAAATTTCCATATTCTGAAATACAAGATAACACTATTGGAGAAAATTTAGTTCCAATTGATATGTTGCGATTAAAATTATCTTTTTTTGGAGCTTTAAAATTTGATCCAAGATCTGACAAGTGGTTAAGAATATGCATGTTTCAAGGTGCGCCACTCCCAAATGAACTAAAAAATTATGATGAGCAATGGGTTTATAAACCCAGTCTTAAATTATGAAATCTTTAAGTGAGATAGAAACTACAGCTAAAAGAGCAAGTCGAGCAGCTGGATATTCGTGGGGTATAGCAGAGGAAGTTGGGAAATCTATAAGATTATCAGAATTATTTGGTTTTCCAGGGATCAAACATCTTAATCAATATTATCAAAATAAAAAAAAAGAAAATTTTGAAGAGATAAAATTAATCAATAAGATTAACAAATCAGATGGAACATCTTTTTGTCCAATAATATTGGGTGTTAATTTTATTGATCAAGCAAAAAATATTGAAAATTTAACAAAGTGTTCAGTTGAAAATCTAGCTTATCCATTATTACTTTTGCCCTTTTTAAGTAGAGGTTCAGAAATTATTGGGAAAAAATTATTGATTTCATTTGATGATTATAAATTTTTATTGAACTTTAATGTAAGTATTTCATCTAATTTCTGGGATAAAGAAATACCAATGCAAGCAAATCATATAGAAATAAGTTTTCTGAACAATGAAGATAACTTTTCTGATCAAGATTGGAAAAATCTCTATAAACTTGCAGAGGATACATTTGTAGATGAAACAGACAGTTTAAAAGAGGGTGCAGCAGGTGCTGGCTTGACAGATAATGATTGAAGACAAGGATTTAAAGGAAAAAGATTTAAAGGAACTAGATAATATATGTGATGAGTGTAAAGAAAAAGATGAAAGTGTTTCTCAAAATTTAATATTAACAGGTTTCAAAATTTGCAAATCTTGCAGAGTATCTAAGACTATTTTTCCAATTTAAATTTGATTTACTGGTAGAACGTTCATTCTACTCATTACAAAAGATATTGATAAAAATACAATTATTAAAAAAGATAAAAAAACTATTCCAAATGATTTAAAATTTGATTTTAGACTTAAAATTTGTTTAGTAGAAATAATTAATGCAGCAAATATCCAAAATTGTGTAAGAAAAATAATTGTGATCATTAAGTCAGGTGTGACAGCAAAAAATCTTAATAAACCAGGGGCATGAGCAAAACCGACTGCAGTAAGTATTTTTTTAAAAGATGCTTTAGTTTGTTTATCAGGAAAAATTTTTACACCCAATACATAAATTAAGATTGACCAAACAAACCAAGTTAAAATTGCAGTCAGCCCTGACATTGCAACCGCTGTTTTAATTACAGTATTTGCCGCAACTGCACCAGCAACACCATCTAAGATCATTATTATTCCAGCAAAGTAAATTGAAGCTTCACTAAAATTTTTTGGATCACTATAAAGTGATTTATCTAATTTTATAGATTTAAATATAATATTTAGAAATTCACCAAACATTTAATTTTTTTTGTTTTTTTCGTCTTTATAAGAAACAATCAATGGAAAGATTATTAATGCAATAATAATTAGAATGCAAACTGCAATTAAAAAAGCTTTAGACATTGAAGTGAAAAAGGGAGGAGATTAACTCCCCTCCCAAAAAATATTAACCTTTTACAACTTCTCTTGTATTTGCGTTGAAAGATTCTTTAAATGGAATGTCTACTATTACCGCATCTACAGGTTTTCCTGGAGTATCAGAGTATTTTTCAGGTAAGTGAACTTTATATTTGGTTCCTATTTTGCCTTTAGGAAATCCATTAGCGTTTAATGTTCCATCAAAAGGCACATATCCCATTGCAATATTTGTTTTTTTCTCTGGGTGATACCAAGGTGAGGTTACAAAACCTATTGGATCACCACCATTTGCACCTGAAATTAACCAAAAATCTGGTGCATAGTCCTCAATTGGTTTTCCTCCAAGTTCGAAACCAACTAATTGTAATTTGTAAGGTTTTTTACCATCTTTCAGTTCTTTACCCATTTTTTCTAATGCAGCCTTACCAACATAATCACCTTTTTTATTCCATTCTCCTTTTCCAGATAAAGAAACTTGATAACCTAAATTACATTGAAAAGGATTATGTTGCTGATCCATATCTTGGCCCCAAGAAAGAATTCCTGCCTGAATTCTTCTGTGATGCGCTGGCGCAATAACCATAAGCTTATGTTTTTTTCCGGCTTCCAGAACTGCATTCCACATATCTTCTGCATATAGAGTAGCATTTCTTAAATAAATTTCATATCCAGCCTCTCCTGAAAAGCCTGATTGTGAAATTACACAACTTCTTCCTCCAACCTTCACCTCTGCTAAACCATAAAAGGGCATGTTATCAAAATCAACTTGATCTCCACATAAATCTTTCATTAAAGCTTTTGATTTAGGACCTTGAATTTGAACAGGACATGCATCTATTTCTTCAACCGTACAATTAAATCTACCATCAGCATTAACACCTTGAAGGTACATTCCAATGTCAGAGTCTGATAAAGAAAACCAAAATTCATCTTTTGAGATTCTCAAAAGAATTGGATCATTTAAAACTCCACCATAAGCATTACACAAAATTACATATCTAGCCCTCATGGGAGAAATTTTAGTTGCATCTCTAGTAATAACGTAATCTGTAAATCTTTCTGCATCTGGACCTTTAACTCTAATTTGTCTTTCAACAGCAACGTTCCACATTGTTACGTGATTTACAATTGCATCATATTCAACCATTGCTCCACCATCTTCAGGTTTTACGTATCCTCTTGGATGATAAATACGATTATAAACAGTTGCTCTCCAACATCCCGCTTGCATTGATAAATGCCAATATGGTGACTTTCTCACTCTTGTTGAAATTAACATCTCAACTTTTGTAGGCCCACTTTGTCTTAAATTGTATGGTACTTGACGATCAGATTGATCTACTGAAGTAACATGTTTTAGTTTAGTATAGTCAAATTCTTTAGACATAACCATTCTCCTTCAACCACTTGTTAGTTTCCTTCAAGCCGCCGAATGTATAAATGTGGAAGAAATCAGTATGCGATTTAACTTTCCCAATTAAATCATTAGGGTCTTTAGGTTTCAACAAATCTAACGCCTTACTAAAATTAGATTTAAGAAAGTTTAGGGAATTTTTTGCTCCAACAATGTTAGCAAACTTAATTAAGCTAGATATTTTTAGAGGCCCAGTAATTCCAACATGTACTGGCACGCTTTGTTTAGATACAAAATCTATAATAGGCTGAGGATCCAATAACCACTGGGTTACAATATAATCAGCGTAAGGCTTTTTATCTATCATAGCTTTTTCTAAATCTGAATCGGATATATCAGGACTCCCCTCAGGGTGTCCAGCAATTCCTATTGTCATCTCCTCAAAATAACCAGTCTCTAAAAGTTGAAACGAGCTATCAAATTTACCTAGAGGCTCTCTACCTCCACCAATAACCAAAACCTGTTTTACCCCTCCATCTTTACATCTTGAAACATAATCTTTTAGCTGCTTTTCATCATGCATTGATCTTGCTGGAAAATGGGGTACAGGGTTAAAGCCCCTTTTAACTAACTCAACTGCTTGTTGTGCAGTCTCTTTATAATCTCCACCGGGCAGCATAGTTATATAAATATCATTTACCGGGGGAACTGTTTCAAGATCAGTTGTTGGACTAATTTCTAGAGAAAAATTCATTTCTTAGATCATTATCTTTTTTGAAAATGCTGTCAAAGAAATTCAACATAAACTTAAACGGAAATTTGTTGCCCAAAAATAATGAGCATGATAATTTTTTTAATGGGTCAAAATCAAAAAAATAAAGATCTCTCAAAAATACTAGATTTAGAAAAACTTAAGCGAGTAAATAAGCCAATTGAGGCTGCAAATGGTCTTCCAAATGAGTGTTATATTAATGAAGATTATTTAGCCTATGAAAGAGATAAAGTTTTTCTTAATAAATGGACTGTTGTTGGAGTTGGGAGCTCAATACCAAAAGTAGGAGATGCAATACCATACAATCTTCTCGGAATTCCGTTGATAATTTTGAGAGATAAAGAAATGAAGATACGTGTTTTTCATAATGTTTGCAGCCATAGAGGACATAAACTTTTAGATAAACCATGCAATCTGAGAAACATGATTAGATGCCCTTATCATTCCTGGTCTTATAATTTTGAGGGTAATCTTGTTGCGACCCCACACATCGGAGGTTTAAATGTTCATAATTCAAAAAAATTCAAAAAAGAAAATAGTGATTTAAAAAGTATAAAAACAAAAGTTTGGATGGATATTATTTTTGTAAATATTAATTCAAACGAAATGGAATTTGAGGAATATATTAAACCACTTGAAAAAAGGTGGTCTAGATTTATCAATAAAGAAGATCAAAAATTGATAGTTCATTCTAATGATTATGGATATTTTAATCTTGAAGTTAAAAGTAATTGGAAATTTGCTATTGAAAATTATTGTGAAAGTTATCACTTACCAACTATTCATCCTGAGCTAAACAAAGTTTCTAATATTAATGATCATTATCATATTCAGGGATTACCAAATAGATTTGCTGGTCAAGGAAGTAAAAAATACGAACAACCAATAAAAGGTAATAAAAAATTCAAAGCTTTTCCTAATTGGGATAGAGGTTGGTTAAAAAATTCAGAATATGTAGCTCTATTTCCTAATGTCATGATAGGTTTACATATTGATCATTTCTATGTTTTTTGGTTAGAGCCTATTACAATGAATAAAACAAAAGAACATATGCAAATGTATTATATTGGTGACGATAGTGCGAACGGAGACGAACTAAAAGACTTAAGAAAAGAAAATGTAAGATTTTGGAAGGATGTGATGATTGAAGATGTAAGCGCAATAGAGGGCATGCAAACAGGTAGAAGCTCTCCTGCTTACAATGGAGGGAACTTTTCTCCTGTGATGGATCAACCAACCTATCAATTTCATAAATGGGTTGTAGAAAGTTTAATTTAGTATGAAGATAATTTTAATAATGGGTTTACCTGGATCTGGTAAAACAACTTTAGCAAATGAATTAGCTCCAATGTTAAATGCAAAAAGATTAAATGCAGATGAAGTTAGAAAAGAAGCTAATGATTGGGATTTTTCAGAGGAGGGAAGAAAAAGGCAAGCCAAAAGAATGGCAGACTTTGCTTTAAAGATGAAAGAAGATGGAAGCTACGTAGTTGCAGATTTTATTTGCCCAACACCTGAAGCAAGAAGTTTATTTCCAGCTGATTATATTATTTGGGTTGATACTATTAAAGAGGGTAGATTTGATGATACCAACAAAATGTTTGTTAAACCTGATAAGTATAACTTTCATGTTACTACTCAAGATGCTAAAAACTGGGCACCAAAAATATTAAAGGAGATAGAATAATGGCTTACAAATGGGATAACAAAAAATCAACTGCACAAATGTTAGGTAGATGGCAACCATTTCATGATGGCCATTATACTTTGTTTAAAGAAATTATTAAAAAAACTGGTCAGGTTTGTATTCAAATCAGAGATGTACAAGGAGTAGATGATAATCCTTTTGATTTTGAAACAGTAAAAAAAAATATTGAGGAGAGACTAAATCCAGAATTTGAGGGTAGATTTAAAATAATGTTAGTGCCTAATATTACCAATATTTGCTATGGTAGAGGTGTGGGATATAAAATTGAGGAGATTGTGTTACCTGAGGAAATACAGAAAATTTCAGCTACTAAAATTAGAGCTAAGATGAGAGAAGAAGGAAAACTTAAATAAAATTTTTAATGAATATAAAGGTTAAAAATTTATCTATTGGAATATCTGTTATCACAATTAATGAACCTAGAACATATAACTCATTATCATTTAAAAATTTAAACGATTTAATTAAAGTTTTTAAAAAACTTGATAAGGATAAAAAAACAAAAGTAATTATTCTTGAAGGATCTGGTAAGGGTTTTAGTGCTGGGCATAATCTCAAAGAAGTTAAAAATTTAAAAATAAGAAATAAATATCAAAAATTATTTAATCTATGCTCTAAATTGATGCTTCAAATTGTTGAAGGCAAAAAACCAGTTATAGCTAAAGTTCATGGAGCTGCTTATGCTGCAGGATGTCAATTAGTAGCAAGTTGTGATTTAGCATACAGCACTAATAATGCTCTGTTTGCTACACCAGGTGTTAACATAGGATTATTTTGTAGTACTCCAATGGTTGCTGTGAGTAGAAAAATTAGCAGAAAACCAATGATGAAAATGTTGTTAACAGGAGAACCGATTAAAGCAAATTATGCTAAAGAAATTGGTTTGATTAACGATTATTTTCCGAAATCTAAATTAAATAATGAAGTTCTAAAAGTAGCTAAAAAAATTGCTTCAAAATCTAATCTAACAATTAAAATTGGAAAGCAAGCTTTTTATAAACAATTAGAGATGCCATTAAAGAAAGCATATGCTTATACAAGTGAGATGATGACACGTAATATGATGGCAATGGACGCGAAAGAAGGAATTTCAGCCTTTCTTGAAAAAAGAAAACCAAAATGGAAAAATAAGTGAAAATAAAAAAAATTATAACTTTTGTCTTGATTATTGTTGGTCTCTATTTTGTTTTTACTTTCAGAGATCATAATTTTAAAAGGGCTATAGATGCATGTATTGCAGGTAGTCAAAAATTAGAAAAACCTATGACTGTTCAAGAGGCAAAAAAGTTTTGTGAAGATAAAATTATGAATAAGGATTAAGATAAATGAAAAACATAAAGGAAATTTTAGAAAAATATAAAAAAATTGCTTTAGTAGGTGCTAGCAAAGATTTAACAAAAACCTCTTCTGTTGTGATGAAGTATTTACAACAATATGGATTCAAAGTTTATCCAGTAAACCCATCAATGAGAGGAGAAGAAATATTAGGTGAAAAAGTTTTTGGAAGCATTTCAGAAATTGATAGTGCTGTTGAAATAATTGATGTATTCAGACCATCTAATGAGGTTCTTGAAATTGCTAAAGAGGCAATAAAAATTAATGCAAAAGTTTTATGGTTGCAATTAGATATTAAAAACGAAGAGGCAAAAAGAATTGTTGAGGCAAATAATATTTTGTATATTGAAAACAAATGTACAAAAATAGAGTTTGAAAAGTATTTTAATTAATGAAAAAAATAATTCTTATATATGGACATTATAATGATAAATCATTTAATGCAGCTATTAGAGATACTTTTGTTAATACAGTTAAAGAGAAAGGTCATTCAGTTGATATTATTGATCTTTACAAAGAAAAGTTTAATCCAGTTTTTGCAGGTGAGGAACCAGATAATACAGTTTTAAATCACAGAAAAAAAATAGAAAGTTCTGATGCAATTGTCTTAATTGCTCCAATATGGAATTTTAGAATGCCAGCTATTGTAGAGGGTTGGATAGATAAAGTTCTTGCTCCACCGTGGGCATTTAGATTTAAAAGATTATTTGGAAATTACGGTTATCCCTTGGGTAACTTAAAAGGCAAAAAAGCAGTAGTATTTTGTACTTATGGCTCTCCTCAATTTGCAGTAAGAACTTTCTTTCTAAATATGCCAACTAAAAGACTGAGAAGGGGAGTTTTTAATATATGTGGCATAACGGATGTTGTTTACAGAAGATATTTTGCTGTACCATTTGTTAGTGATGAAAAGCGAAAACAGTTTCTCAATGATGTTAAAAAAACTGCTCTTAACGTTTAATATTATTTTATTATATCTTCTAACTACTGTTCCACTTAAAGCTGATTTAATTTATCCAAGTAATTCTATAAAACCAAAGGAAGTAATTAAAATTCAACTTACAGGATTGATGAAAAACGATGATCATTTTAAAGATAGTGGTATTGAACAGACTTGGAATTTTGCACATCCAGAAAATAAAAAAAATACCGGACCACTACCTAACTTTAAGATGATGATAAAAGGAAGATCTTATCAAATGCTTTTAAATCATTTGAGTCATACAATTACCGAGGTAGGAAGTAGTGACAAATGGGCTCAATTTGAGGTAATAATTTTGGATAGTGAAAAAATTTATCATAAATTTAATTGGCAGGTCGAAAAATACACAGATGATGGGCCATTAAAAGATTGCTGGTTAACCACCATGGTCTCAAGCCCTGTTCCGTTGGGAAGTTCAATTTGATCATCCATACTACAATTTTGTTTCGTAATGAATAAAAATTTAGTAGGAATCGTTTAATGAAATCTAAAACAAAAGTTGTAGTTGTTGGTGGAGGAGTAGTTGGTGTAAGTGCACTTTACCACTTAGCAAAAAAAGGGTGGTCAGATGTTGTTTTAGTTGAGAGAAAAGAATTAACATCCGGTTCAACTTGGCACGCAGCTGGATTGTTGCCGCTTTTCAATATGAGTTACTCAGTCGGCCAACTTCACAAATATGCAGTCGACCTTTATAAAAAATTGGAAGAAGAAACAGGAAAAAATGTTGGTTTTAGCGTTGTATCAAATATTCGTTTAGCAAGCACTAAAGATAGAATGGATGAGTATCATCAATATGCCGGTGTCGCAAAAACAATCGGAGTTGATGTAAAATTTTTAACTCCTCAACAAGTAAAAGAAATTTGGCCTTTATGTCATACAGATGATTTAGTTGGAGCAATACAACATCCTGAAGATGGATATATTCAGCCAGCTGATTTGACTCAAGCACTTGCAACGGGCGCAAGAAATAGGGGTGCTGAAATTTATAGAAACACAACTGTCTTAGCTATGAGACAAACTAAAGATGGATGGATAGTGGAAACAGATAAAGGTTCAATTGAATGTGAGCATGTAATATCTTGCTCAGGGAACTTTGCAAGACAAACTGGAGAAATGGTTGGATTAGATATACCGGTTATACCTGTTGAACATCAATACATAGTAACAGAACCACATCCAGAGATTCAAAAAAGAAAAAAAGAAGGTCTACCTGAAATGGGAGTGTTAAGAGATAGTGATAGTAGATGGTATATGAGAGAGGAAGCTGGTGGATTAATTTTGGGCCCTTATGAAGATGGAGCACCCGCATGTTATGTTGAGGGACCATCAAAAAATTCAGAGTATGAATTATTTCAAGAGGATTTGGATAGGCTTGCCCCACATATTGAAGGCGCAATACACCGTGTACCAGCTTTTGGAGAAGTTGGGGTAAAAAAAGTCTATAACGGAGCAATTTGTTATACGCCTGATGGTAATCCAATAGTTGGTCCAGCTTGGGGATTAAAAAATTTTTGGATTAACGAAGGACATAGTTTTGGAATCACAGCTGCAGGAGGAGCAGGTTGGCAACTAGCAGAGTGGATTGTAGATGGAGAACCAACAATCGATATGCTTGGTGTAGAGCCAAGACGTTATGGAAATTATGCAACTAAATCTTATTTAAAAGCAAAAAACGAAGAAGCTTATAGTCATGTTTTTATAGTTCATTACCCTGATGAGGAGAGACCAGCAGCAAGACCACTTAGAACATCACCTTGTTATGAAAGAATGAAAGATCTTGGTGCAGTATTTGGTCAAAAATTTGGATGGGAAAGACCTAACTTTTTTGCAACAGATGGTATGGAACAAAAAGATGATTGGTCTTTTAGAAGATCAAAGTGGTTTGATGCAATAAAAAAAGAATGTGAAAATGTGAAAAAAAATGTTGGTCTTTTGGATATGACGGCTTTTGCAAAGTGTCGAATTAAAGGTCCTAAAGCTGAAGAATTTTTAGATTATTTAGTTGCTAACAAACTTCCAAAAAAGATTGGTAGAATTAATTTATGTCACGCTCTAAACACTAAAGGTGGTGTACACTCTGAATTTACAATTATGAAAGAAGCAGAAAATAGTTATTACCTTGTTTCTGCTGGAGCAAATTTACGATTAGATCATGATTGGATACAAAAGTGGATGCCAACCGATGGATCAGTAATATTTGAAGATCTTACAAACAGCACTGGAGTACTTGTTGTAGCAGGACCTAAAGCAAGAGAATTAATGCAAAAAGTCTCAACTGATGATTTTTCTAATGAAAATTTTAAATGGTTAACAGCTAAAAATGTGAATGTTGGATATGCTCCAGTCAATGCTATGAGAGTAAACTTTGTTGGAGAACTTGGTTGGGAATTACATCACCCAATTGAATATCAAAATCATATTTTTGATAAATTAATGGAGGCTGGCAAAGACTTAGGCATAAAACCTTTTGGAATCAGAGCTATGAATAGCTTACGAGTAGAAAAATCTTATAAATTAGTTGGTACAGAATTATCAATTGAATATTCTCCTTATGAATCTGGCTTAGATAGATTTGTTCATCCAAATAAAGGAAACTTCATTGGTCTTGAAGCACTTAATAAATGGAGACAAAAAGGTTTTGATAATAAATTAGTTACACTTGAAGTTCATAACACAACAGACTCAGATGTGTTAGGAAACAACCCTATTTACAAAGATGACAAAGTAGTTGGAAGAGCAACTGGTGGTGAGTATGGATTTAGATTAGATAAATCTATTGCTTTGGCAATGGTAAAACCTGATTTAGCAAATGTTGGTGAAAAACTTAAAGTTGATATTCTTGGAAAAATGTATGAGGCTACAATCTTGGAAGAAAGCCCGTATGATGCAGAAAATAAATTATTGAGAGCTTAATGAAAATCTTAGTCGCAGTTAAAAGAGTAATTGATTACAATGTTCAGATAAGAGTTAAAGAAGATGGTACTGGTGTTGTTACTGATAATGTTAAGATGTCAACAAATCCGCCTGATGATAATGCCATAGAGGAAGCAGTAAAAATAAAAGAATCTGGAAAAGCAACGGAGGTTGTAGCAGTTTCTGTTGGAGAAGAAAAAGCCCAAGAGACACTTAGAAAAGCTTTGGCTGTAGGTGCTGATAGAGGAATTCTTGTAAAAGCTGATGGAATTATCGAACCATTAGCAGTATCAAAGATTTTACAAAAAGTAGTTGAGAAAGAAAAACCCGATCTAGTTTTTATGGGCAAACAAGCAATAGATGATGATTGTAATCAGACTGGACAGATGTTAGCAGCATTATTGAGTTGGCCTCAAGCAACTTTTGCCTCAAAAATTGAAGTTAAAGATAAATCTCTTGAAGTAACAAGAGAGATAGATGAGGGTTTGGAGACTATAGAGGTAAATGTTCCTGCAATAGTTACTTGTGATCTAAGATTAAATGAACCTAGATATGCTTCTTTACCAAACATAATGAAAGCTAAAAAAAAACCAATCGAACAAATTACAGCTTCAGATCTTGGTGTGGATACAAAACCAAGAATAGAGCAAATTAAAGTTGAAGAGCCACCAAAAAGAAAAGCAGGGATAAAAGTCGCAAGTGTAGAAGAATTAGTTCAAAAATTAAAAAATGAGGCTAAAGTGATATAATGTCAGTTTTATTAATAGCAGAACATAATAACAAAGAACTAAAACCTTTTACATTGAATGCAATTACTGCAGCATCTCAAATAAAAGAAGATGTTCATGTTTTAGTGTTAGGGTCAAATTCAGATAGTGTTGCTAAATCTATTTCTGAAGTTTCAAACGTAAAAAAAGTAATACATGTCAATAATAGTTTATATGAAAATTATTTAGCTGAAAATTATACTTCAGCAGTAATTAAATTAGCTGAAAGTTATTCCCATATCATTTGTTCAGCAAATACATTTGGAAAAAATTTAATGCCTCGAATTGCTGCTTTATTAGATGTTTCTCAAGTAAGTGATATTATAAAAGTAATTTCTGAAGATACGTTTTTAAGACCAATTTATGCTGGAAATGCGTTTGCAACAGTAAAAAGCACAGATAAGATAAAATGTGTAACAATCAGACCAACATCTTTTGATCCTGCACCAACATCTGGAGGATCTGCAGAAATAATGAATGGCGATCCTGGAGATTCTTCTGAATTATCAAAATTTATAAAAAAAGAGGAAATTAAATCAGATAGGCCTGAATTAGGTACTGCAAGAGTAGTTGTTTCAGGTGGAAGGGGAATGCAAAGTGGAGAAAATTTTAAATTAATTACAGCAGTTGCTGATAAACTTAATGCTGCAATTGGAGCATCAAGAGCTGCGGTAGACGCTGGTTATATTACAAATGATCATCAAGTAGGACAAACTGGTAAAGTTGTTGTTCCTGACTTATACATTGCTGTAGGTATTTCTGGAGCCATTCAACATTTAGCTGGAATGAAAGAAAGTAAAGTAATTGTAGCAATAAATAAAGATGGAGAAGCTCCGATATTTAGTGTTGCAGACTATGGTCTCGAAGCAGATCTTTTTGAAGCACTCCCTAAATTTCTTGAAGAATTGAACAAATTAAACACTATACAAAAATAATAGAATCTGTAAAAAATTAGATTATGTCCAGAGAGACAATGGAATACGATGTGGTTATTGTAGGTGGTGGTCCATCAGGCTTATCCACTGCAATTAAACTAAAACAACTTGATGCAAATTTAAACGTTTGTATTTTAGAAAAAGCCTCAGAAATTGGTGCACATATATTGAGTGGAAACGTTTTTGAAACTAGAGCGTTAGATGAATTGTTACCTAATTGGAAGGATTTGAATTCACCAATTAAAACAAAAGTTACTAAAGAAAAATTTTTATTTTTAGGAAAAACAAAATATTTAAGTTGGCCTACCTGGTTACTTCCAGCAGTTCAGCAAAATCATAAAAATTATATTATTAGTTTGGCAAACTTATGTAGATGGCTTGCAGAGCAAGCTGAAGCTTTAGGGGTAGAAATTTTTCCAGGATTTCCAGCAAGTGAAGTTTTATACAATGACGATGGTTCTGTTAAAGGTGTAGCAACACAAGATATGGGAATAGACAAAGAAGGAAATAAAAAAGATAGTTTTGAACCTGGCATAGAACTTTTAGGAAAAGTTACAGTATTTGCAGAAGGTTGCAGAGGTCATTTAGGAAAACAATTAATTAAAAAATTTGAATTAGATAAAGGTAAAGATCCTCAGCAATACGGAATAGGTTTTAAAGAAATTTGGGAAATAGATGAAAAAAATCATACAGAGGGGTTAGTAATGCATACTGCTGGTTGGCCTTTAGATAATAACACGTATGGTGGAAGTTTTATGTATCATGCTGAAAATAAACAAATCTTTTTAGGTTATGTAATTGGTCTAGACTATAAAAATCCTCACCTATCTCCTTTTGATGAGTTTCAAAGATTTAAAACTCATCCAGCAATTAAAAAAATTATTGAAGGAGGAAAAAGAATTTCTTATGGGGCAAGAGCACTAATAGAAGGTGGATTTCAAAGTTTACCAAAAATGTTTATGCCTGGAGCATTATTAATTGGATGTGATGCAGGTACATTAAATATGCCTAAAATCAAAGGATCACATACTGCTATGAAAAGTGGAATTATCGCTGCAGAAACAATAAATGAACACATAAAAGAAAATAGAGATTTATCTGTTTTCGAAGAAAAGCTTAAAAAAAGCTGGTTATATAAAGAGCTTTATGAGGCGAGAAATGTTAAACCAAGTTTTAGTTGGGGGTTAATTTTAGGAATCATTTTTACAGGAATAGACCAGATATTATTTAGAGGAAAGTTGCCTTTAACACTAAAACACAAGCACGCTGACCATGAAACATTAAAATTAGCAAGTGAAATGCCAAAAATAGACTACCCAAAACCTGATAATATAATTACGTTTGATAAAACCAGCTCAGTTTATCTCACGGGCACTAATCATGCTGATAACCAGCCAGTGCACCTAAAACTTAAAAATGCATCATTACCGATAAGTTATACTCTAGAAAAATTTGATGAGCCTGCTCAAAGATATTGCCCAGCAGGTGTATATGAAGTTCAACAAGAAAATGGCTTAAACAAATTTGTCATAAATTCTCAAAATTGTATTCATTGTAAAACTTGTGATATTAAAGAACCGTCACAAAATATTACTTGGGTTACCCCTGAAGGTGGAGGTGGTCCAAAGTATGGTAATATGTAATTAGGATAAATCTATTGCAAATTTCTTGAGTGTTTCTATTGGAAGAATTTTAAGAGTATTTTCGTGAGTACTTTTCAAATAAATTGGACAACCTTTGCCAGCCTCAACGGCTCTTGCATACCAGCTTGCGCATACACACCAACCATCACCTTCTTTCAATCCTGGAAATCCAAATTCAGGGTGTGGTGTTATTAAATCGTTTCCGGCTTCTTTACACCATTCTAAAAATTCCGTTGTAACCTTAGCACAAACAGTATGAACTCCATGGTCATTATCGTCTGTATTACAGCATCCATCTCTATACCACCCTGTCATAGGATCGATTGAGCAACTTTCTAAATTTTCACCTAAAACATTTTTTTGATTTTTTTTCATAAGATTAAGAGTAATCGCTATAAATTTCCTCATCTATTTTGGCATTAAACGAAATAGATCTTCTTTCTTCCTTAGTGTCTTTGAATGGATATACTGTATGCATTAAATAATTTGGAAAGAAATAAAAATCACCAATTTCAGGTTTAATTCTAAATTTTGCATTTGACAAAAAAGCCTTAGAACCATGTATCAATTCAAGCATTCCACCTGGGTAATCCTTAGTATTTTTTTTTTGTATAAAACTTCCTAAATTTTTTGGAACTTTAAGAAAACCAGCTCCAGACAAATGACCACTATGCCAATGAACTGGATTATATTCATTTTCGAATTGCCTTACTATCCATGATTCTATTAATTCAAATTTTTTAATTTTTTTTTCAGTTTGTAACTCAATCCATTTCGAAGCACTTTGAGCTAAAAAATTCAACCAACCACTTTTTTCTAAAATATCTTTTTCTAAT
>CACNYE010000015.1 GCA_902624515.1 uncultured Pelagibacteraceae bacterium | reverse complement strand
TTTTATCAAATTTAGAAACTTTAGATAAAGTAGGATAAAGCTTTCTTTTACTTAAATGAGGTTCACAAATTACTTTTGAAACTGGTATTTCTGTTTCGGATAAATTATTAATAGCCTCCTTTATTATTTTATAACTTTGATAAACTCCTTTTTTTGTAACAAAAGAAAAATTATCTAAAGATGTGTGGTATTCTTTAAAATTTCCAAATTTTGATTTACAAATAGTGGTAATTCCAAGATCAATAAATGGTGAATTAAATTGTCTTTCATCTGAACCTCTCTCTAAAAATGAGTACTTTTTAAATTTAGAGTTAAATTTTTTAAAGGTTTCTAATAGTGCAAAATCTGAAGGAGACCTTCCATATTTTGATAAAATACAAGAAAATTTATTTTCATCACCAACACATGAAATATTATAACCTCCAATTACATTTGATTTTAGTTTTTGAAAGTTTTTATTAATATATGTGATTGATCCAATTGTTTCAGGAATAAAAATAAATCTTAAAGTTTTATTTAATTTTTTTTTTAAAAAATATGAAATTAAAGACATTGAAACTATTGGTCCTGATAATTCATTATTTGCCATTGATGGATGACAAATATAAGTTGTTATTAAGATTTCTTGTTTTGAGGAACCTTTTATCACAAGCTCGCCATACTCAAGAAAACCTTTATTATTAAATTTTGAATCTACTAAGACTTTAAATTTATCTGAGTCTTTATATTTTTTGTGGAAATTTAAAAAATTATTATGGGACATACAAAATCCCCATGTTTTTTTATAATATGAGGTTATGTAAGGTATGGCATTAGGTATTTTTTTGTTTGTGAAAATAAATT
Organism: uncultured Pelagibacteraceae bacterium; assembly: GCA_902624515.1. Classification (GTDB taxonomy): domain Bacteria; phylum Pseudomonadota; class Alphaproteobacteria; order Pelagibacterales; family Pelagibacteraceae; genus Pelagibacter. The sequence continues at coordinate 14,870 of CACNYE010000015.1, read as the reverse complement.
TTAATAATTTTTTTTTTGTTATAATTTTTTTGATTGGTGACGAATAGCCGACTAAATGTAAATTATTTATTTTAAAATCTACTATCTTTTTTCCTTTTATATCTTTTATGTAAGCTTTTTTAACATTCCATTCAGAAGGTACCACCCAGTCAAAAACTTTAGTTTTTGATTTAACTTTATTTATTTTTAGAATTGGAAAATTTTTTTTTATTAATCTTAATGTCTTTTTTGTTCCTGCTCCCGTTAAACTTCGATTTAACTTAAATAATTTATTTTTGGCAAAATCGAAATATTTATCAGAAAAATAATTATTTTTTTTCATTTATCAAAAGTTTAAATATTTTTTCAGAAAATGACCAATCACTTATATCATTAATATCAATAGTGCTAAATTTTGGAACTACAATACATTTAAAATTTTTATAATTACTTTTCCACGCGGTAACTGAGGCAGTATAAAATTGTCCACAATCATAATAACTTTTTTTAAATTCTTGAGACCTTTTTTTAATATTATTCTTATTTACAAAAATAAAAGAATTTTTATTTTTAATTATACTTCTTTCGATTGGTGATGGAAACTCTTGAATCACAAAGGCAAAATCATTTTTTTTTTTAAGTTTTTTAAAAGCTTTGACAAAAAGTTTTTTTTTTAAAAAGGGATTACAAGGATATACACAGGTTAAATTTGTAATATTTTCAAAATCTTTTTTTAAAATTTTAATAGCATGGTTCATTACTTGATAAGTTGATTTTTTATCATTTGACAAAAACTTAGGTCTCTTGATTATTTTATCAAAATTCAAATGACTTGTGGCTTTAATTATTTTTTCACTTTCTGTATCTAAAATAATTTTGTCAAAAATTTTAAAAGATTTTAGTTTTTTAAAGGTAATTTCAATAATTGGTGTCCCTAAAAATTTCTTTATATTTTTATTTTTTATTCTTTTGCTTTTTTCTCTGGCAGGAATGATTGCAACTTTCATTTTGAATGAATTAATTTTTAAATAATTATCTTTTAGTTAATTGTTTAATTAAACTACTTATTTGATCATCTCTTTTAAAAATTTCTTTTACTATTAATCTTGATTTATCAGGATCGAGACTAAAACAAAGTCTTAGCAAGTCCATCCAATTTTTGTTATTTGATTGTCTTATTTTTTGTATTTTATTTATAATTTTTAAATATTTTTTTTTTTTATTATTCATTTTAAAATAAACCTATATTATCTCAAACACAATGTAATTAAATTTTTGAAAAATGAAAATAAATTTATTTAACCAAAAAAAACCAATTCTTATAGCTGAAATATCATGTAATCATTGTGGGAAAAAAGATAAATTACTTGATCATATTATCAAAGCTAAAAAGGCTGGAGCTGATCTTGTGAAGATCCAAACTTATGAACCTCAAGATTTAACAATTAAATCTAATCAAAAAAAATTTAAAATAAAAAGTGGAATATGGAATGGTTATCTTTTATGGGATATTTATTCAAAATCTCAGACACCTTTTAAATGGCATTATGATGTTTTTAAATTAGCTAAAAAAATTAAAATGCCAGTATTTAGTACTCCATTTAGTATAAGAGCTGTAAAATTTTTAGATAGATTTAATTTGCCACTTTATAAAATTTCTTCATTCGAAATTACTGATTATCAATTGATTAATGAGATCGCTAAAAGAAAGAAACCAATAATCATATCTTCAGGCATGTCATCAATTAAAGAAATTAAGAAAGCAATATCTATAATAAAAAAATATCATGAAAAAATAATAATACTTTATTGTGTTTCTGGATATCCAACAAATATCAAAGACTCAAATGTAAAAACAATTAATACCTTTAAGAAAATTTTTAAAAATTATGAAATTGGCCTATCAGATCATACAAATGATATAAACTCTAGTTTAGCAGCGATAGCAAATGGGGCAAAATTTGTTGAAAAACATTTTATAACTTCAAAAAAAATTGAATCATTAGATGTAAAGTTTTCTATTGATGTAAAACAATTTAATGAGTTAAGGGAAAGAGGTGATGAAATTTTTTATTCCCTAGGTACAGATAAGATAAGATTAAAAAGCACAGAAAAAAATTCAATAAAGTTAAGACGATCAATTTTTGCAAAAAAGGATATAAAAAAAGGCGAATATTTATCTGAAAAAAACCTAAAAAATCTAAGACCGGTAATAGGCACAACTTCAGATAAATATTACCAAATAATTGGAAAAAAAAGTAAAAGAAGTATAAAAAAAGATAGTCCAATTAAAAAAAATTATTTTTAAAATTGCTTACAGATTTTATTGATCATTAATAAGAAAGTTGAATTTATTATTTTGTAAAAATATAAAATTACTATTATTAGAAATTTAATGAATAAAAAAGATTTCGAGAAATTAAAAAAATATAGTCAAATTCATTTGATTGATACCCTTGACACATTTAATGAAAAAAAACAAGAAATTGGTTATGTATATCTAGATAATTATATTTCAAATAAAAAAGAATTTTTTAAAAAATTTAAAAAAAAAGATAATCTGTTTCTATTCTCTTGGCAACATTTTAGAAGGGGGTATTTAACAACCTTAGCTGATTTAAAGGCTTATCAAAATATTGATGATTTTTATAAAAGATTTGAAAAAAAAAATTTCTTATTGATTAAATTTTTTAAATTTTTATACCAATCTGAAAAATTTGAAATCGCTTTAAAAAAAAATATTTTAGTCAAATTAAAAAATGAATATGAGGTAAAAATAATTAAAAGAGTTATATCTTTTATTACAAAAAAAAAGGTTTCAGAAAATTTATCTTACAAAGAATTAATTAATAATGATAACAAAGGTCAGATTAAAAATTATTTTAGAAGAGCTTTTATATTTTTTTTATACCCTTTTTACATATCATTTAATAATAAATTTGTTTTTAAACCAACAAAAACTTTTTTTACTAATTATTATAGAATTTACGAAAATGGAGCTGGAGTTAGAAATTTAGGAAATTTAGATTGGCTAATAGAAAATGAAAAAAAGATAAAAAAAAAAGACATTTTTGTTTTAGAGGATATAGACCATAAAAGATCTAGACATACAAATGAATTAAAAAAAAATAATTTTAATTTCATTGATTGTAATAATAAAATTCAAAGTGGATATATTTCATTTGCAGAGTTAATAAGAAATATAATTTTCTTAGCACCTTTAGGGATTTTTCTATCAATTTATTTGTTATTTTTTAAAAAAACATTTTTTATTTTTTTTTATCAATCTTGGCTCAGCTATTTTAAATGGAGTAATTTTATAAAATTTAATACTGGAAAAAATTATATTGTATATCATAATTATCAAGATGAACATATTTTAAGAAATATATTTTTGAAGAAAAATAATTTTAATTTAATCCACTACAAACACACTAGCTCAGAAAATATATTTAATTATAAAATAAAAGATAAATATAATAATGCTCATCAAGCTTTCATTTATTATGATAAAGAATTTCATCAGACCAAACAAAGTGTTGAAATGTCAGAACAAAATAATTCACTAAGTACTGAAAAAATAGTTTGTGGCCCAACATTTAAGTTAACAAAAAAATTCAATATTTTAATAAAAAAAAAACAAGCGTGTTTTTTTAATTCAGCTTTTTCAGATGGTTATGCTGCAAATACGATAGAATCACATTTTAATTTTTTAAAATTTATTGATAAATTTTTAAAAAGAAATGATTTAAAAGTAATTTTTAAATCTAAAGACAAAATAGAGACTTGTGAAAATTATAATTCTTCATTTAAAAATTTAATTGATAGTTTGAGGAAAAATAAAAATTTAAGTATTATTGACCATGATTTAGATTTAAATGAAATAATTTATCCAAGTCAAATTTCAATTCACATGCCATTTGCTTCTACAGGTATAATATCTTTAAGTTTAAAAAAAAAATTTTTTTTCTATGATAGTTTAAATTTTTTTAGAAATTCATATTTCTCAAAATTTGGTAAATTAAAATTAATATCTACATCAGAAACAGAAAATTTTAAATTTTTAGATTTTTATTTAAAAATTGAACAATCGGAATATGAAAAATATATTGATGATTGTTTTTTAGAAACATTTGGGGATCATTATGATAATTCAGTTAACATTATTAAAAAATATTTATGAGTAAAAAATTCTTGTCAATTTATGATTTGAAAAAAAAACAAAATAACACAGTTTCGTTAACTACCCATTGCTACAATATTGAAAAATTATTTAATCTTTCAAATAAATATCTATTAAAAAAAAAACCCAATGAAAACAATCTAACAAAAAATTATCTAAAAATTCTTAAAAAAAAAATATTTGTCTCGTTATACAAAGAACTAAATAAAATTCACAAAGTTAACTATGATAATAAATATTGGGAAATTATTTTAACTCCATGGTTGTTATTATTTCTAGATAAAACGTTCGATAAATTTAAAAGATTGAATAAATTTTTATCCTCAAATAATAGAGATTATTTTACTTACGATTATTTTAATAAAAAAAAAATTATTCCAACAAATTATGAGTGTTTGCAAAAACAAACATATGATACCAAAGAATGGGATTATCAAATAAATTTAGAATTAATTAAGAATCTTCATAGTAACAGAATTAATTGTAAAACTAAAAAAGAGACTAAATTTGATAACTTAATAAAAAATTATTACGAAAATTGTTCTAACACTTATTATTATAAAAAAAATTTTAATTATCTTTTGGGTAAAAAAAATAAAATTATTTTTTTCAAGGGTCATTTTGGAAGAAAAAATATAATTATATTAAATTCAAAATTTTTCCAATTACCTAATTATTTTTTGATTAATTATAGAAAAGATATAATCAAACTAAATACAATTAGAAATAACTTAGTTTTAAATTTTAAAGTAAAAAATAAATATGAAAAATATTTGTCAAAAAATTTATTTTCTCATTTACCAACTTTTTTATTAGAACAATTTAATTATTATAATGACTCATACCATCTCTATATGCCTGACAACCCAAAGCTAATATTTAATACTAATAATTTGTGGTGGAACACCCTTTTAATGTTTTACACTGCAAACATGAAATTTAAAAAAAAATCAAAATTAGTTACTTATCAACATGGTTTTGGCTATGGAATATGTGAGTCTCTTTATACAGATCATGAATATAATATTTCAGATGTTTTTTTTACGTGGGGTTGGAAAGATAATAAAAAAAATCAAAAACTTGGTGTAAATAGAATTTTCTTAAGAGATAAAACTGCTAATAAAATTTTATTTGTACATAGGACTAATAAAAGATTTCCAATTAATGAAGAATATAATTATGATGAATTTAATTGGATAAAATATTTAAAGCAATTGATTAAAATACCAAGTCTTATAAATGAAGAATTTAGAAGAAAGATTGTTTATAGAGTGCATTCTGGAAATTTGTGTAATGAATTTCAATTTTTAAAAAAAAAAATGAGTAAAATTGAGTTTAGCGATATTAATAAACCAATTGATAATTCAATAAAAGAAAGCAAAATAGTTGTTTGCACTTATTTGGATACAGTATTTTTACAATGTTTAGCCTCAAATATACCAGTTATATCTTTTTTTAATTTTAAAAGATTAAATATTTCAGTAAAAAATAAAATAATGCTAGAGGATTTGAAAAAACATAATGTTATATTTGATAATTATGAAAATCTTTGTAACCACATAAATTCTAAATTTAGAAATATCGATGAATGGTGGTTTTCAGATAAAATTCAAAGAGCTATCTTGAAATTTAAGAATAATCATGCTTATTACGAAAAACATAGGAATTCAAAAATTATAAAATCAATTCAGTATATTCTTAAAAATGATCAAATTAAATCAAAGTAGAAAATTTAGAAAATATTATAATAAATTAATTCCAGGAGGTTCTACGTTTTCTAAAGTTGAATATTTTAATGATCAGAATGTACCTTTTGCTTTATCAAAGTGCAAAGATGCAAAAGTTTATGACTTAGATAAAAATGAATATATTGACTATATTTTAGCAAATGGCTCTGTAGTTCTAGGACATAACAATAAGTTAGTTAATAAAGCGATACTCAATCAATTAAAAAATGGTATTTCTTTTTCGTTACCTAACAAATTAGAAATTGAAGTATCTGAACTTTTGAAAAAACATATCCCTTCTGCTGAAATGGTAAGATTTGGAAAGAATGGAAACGATGCTACTACTGCAGCTGTAAGGTTGGCAAGACACTTCACTGGTAAAAAAAATGTGTTGTTTTGTGGTTATCACTCTTGGCAAGATTGGTATGTGGGAAAAACTTCTAAAAATAGCGGAGTACCAGGTGAAATTAGCAAACTTTCTCATAGATTTATTTATGGTGATAAAAAATCAATTGATAAACTATTCAAAAAATTTGCTAATAAAATAGCATGTGTAATTATTGATCCCTTGCCAGCAATTGAGTCTAAACCAAACAAAAATTTTTTAAAATATTTAGAAAAAAAATGCAAAGAAAAAAAAATTGTTTATATTTTTGATGAGGTAGTTTGTGGTTTTAGATACTTAGATAAAAGTGTTCAAGGAAATACTGGTGTAAAGCCAGATTTATCAGCTTTTTCAAAGGGAATAGCTAATGGTATGCCAATTTCTGCACTCGTAGGAAAAAAAAATATCATGAAAAAGTTTTCTGAAATTTTTTATTCTCTTACTTTTGCAGGTGAGACCTTATCACTTTCAGCCGCAAGAGAAGTTTTAAAAATTCATAATAATTTAGATATTCCAAGTTATATAGATCGTCAAGGATTAAGATTAAGAAATGGATTAAACGATTTAATTTTTAAAAATAGATTAGAAAATAAATTAAAAATTTATGGTTCTAATTCTCGATTATTAATAAAATTTCATGAAGATTATTCAAATAATAAAATTAATTTTCCTCAAGAATGGACTAAAACTGTATGTAAATTTGGAATATTAAATTTTGGTGTTAGTATGATTTCATTAAAACATAATAATGAAATCATAGATAAGACAATTAATAAGTATAAATATATATTTTCAGATATAAATAAGATATTGTAATTAAAATTATGGATGAATTAAAAAAATTAAATTTTATTAAAAACGGGTATATCCAGTACAACAGCTTATTAGATAAAAAAAACTGTGAAGAGTTTTTAAAAAAAATTTATGAATTAAAAAATTATGATAAAACTAATTTATTTTTGAGTGAAAAAGAATTCTTAAGCAACCCATCATTTCAAAAAAAAAATCCTGGTAAAAATATTAATAATATACTTTTACATAAAGATTTAGGATTAGATTTTGTTTTTAAAAATGAAAAAATAAATCTAGTAATATCTAAGATTTTAGGTGATAATTATAGTATAGATCTTTCAAAAATTGTTATGGGTGTACCTGATCAATGGATACCAAAATGGATAAAGAAAAAATTATCATCAATGGGTAGTTCAAATAATTTGAATCCCTTTTTAAAAGAAAAGTTTAGAGATGTAACCTGTTATTATGGTGCAGAATACCATCAAGACAGTATTGATTACAGTGGTTCAAAAGCACTTAAATCAAAAACTTTTATTGTCATGTATATTTATTTTTCAGATGTCTCAGAAACTGATGCACCTATTTATATTTTACCCACAAGTCACGTTTATGGTGCACAGAAGTTTCCACATGAAATAGATTATAAAGATAACAAAATTTTTTATAGCCCTGGTAATAAAAGAAGGGTAAGCTTGGATGAAGTTAAGCTTACAGGTGACGCTGGTACAGTATTTTTTTGGCATTCCTTACTACTTCATAAAACAACCATAGTTGAAAATGCTAAACCTAGAATTTCTTTAAAAGTTGTATTAGAAAAAAACTCAGAAAATAAAGGATTAATTGATTTTATTGATGAAAAAATTTCAAAAGAATTAATTTTAGATAATCCATTAAAAAAAGATTGGCGCAATAAAACTCCTAATTCAATAAGTTAATAATGAGAGTTTCGATTATTAATTATTTATATCATATATTGAGTCTAATTAAGAAAATATTTTAATGAAAAAAAATTATATTCCACTGATTGCAGTTTGTTCAAGAAGTGTTTCAAAAAATAAGTCAGCAGTTCAGATTTTAAAAAAAAATTTCAAAAATGTAAAATTAAATAATTCAGACAAAATCTTGAAGAATTCAGAATTAGTTAGTTTTATTAAAGATGCTAGTGCAGTTATTGTAGGTCTTGAAAAAATTGATGAAAAACTTTTAAAAAAATGCTCAAAGTTAGAAGTTATTGTAAAATATGGTGTTGGCACCAATAATATTGATTTTGAAGCTTTGAAAAAAAACAATGTAAAAATCTTACTTCAACCAGGAATAAATAAACGAGCAGTATCAGAATTAACTTTAAATTTCATGATACAAGGACTTAGAAATTCATATCAATTAATTAATGATGTAAAAAATGACATGTGGCCATTTAAATTTGGCAGGCTATTAAGTGGTAAAACTATTGGAATTATAGGTTTTGGAAATATTGGTTCTGATTTATTTGAATTACTAAAACCATTTGGATGTAAAATCATAGTAAATGATATTTTACCAAAGAATAATTTTTTTAAAAAAAAAGATATTAAAAATTCTTCATTAAAAAATTTGCTATCAAAAAGTGATATTATTTCATTACATATTCCTTTTTATAAAAAAAATTTAAATTTTTTCTCAAAAAAAAAATTTTTGTTATTAAAAAAAGATGTAATATTAATTAATACGTCTAGAGGAGGTCTTGTAGATGAAAAATATCTTTATGAATTTTTAAAAAAAAATGAAAAAAGTCATGCTTTATTTGATGTAATGTTGAGAGAACCTATCAGAGATAAAAAATTATTAAAATTAAAAAATTTTTCACTTACACCTCATTTAGCTGGTTCAACAGTAGAGGTTGCGGAAGTGGCAAGTACTGATTGTGTTAAAAAAGTAGTAAATTTTTTTAAAAAATAACTTTTCTATGAAATGTAGAGTTTGTAATAATTTAACAAATAAAATTTATGAGACACCCAAACTCCCAGAATATATATGGCCTAGTAAAAAAAAAATAAAAATTAGCAAGTGTAAAGTTTTTTCATGTAAAAAATGTTACTCATTACAGCTTCAAAAATATTCAAAAAAAAAGATAAAAAGTTTTTATGGTGAAGAAAGTTTCAATATTATCACAAAAAAAAACCACAAAGATCGTGTCAATATTATTAAAAAAAATTATTATTCAAAATTTTTTGAAAAAAAAGATATCATTGATATAGGTGGTGGAGTAAATCCAATCTTTGGTAGTAAAAATGTTGATATAATGGACATTAAAATTTCAAAACAAATAAAAAAAAATTTTAGAAATAATATTTATGTTGGTGATATTGAAGAAAAAAAGATAAAAAAAAAATATGATATAATTTTTTTATTACATACACTCGAGCATATTTTAAATCCCTTAAAAGCCATTAAAAATATAGAAAATCTTCTTAAAAAAAATGGTAGAGTTTTTGTTGAAATTCCAAATTTTGATTATTTTATAAGAAAGAGACCACATTATGCAGTTTTTCATCAACATCTTAATATGTATAGTATCGAGAATTTTAAAAACTTTTTATCTTTTACTGAGTTATCAATTGAAAAAATATTTACAAAAAATAGTGTAATATTTTGCTCACTAAAAAAAAGAGATAAAAGTAATAAAGTTTTAAAATTGAATTTAAAGAAAAAATTTCAAATTCTTCGACATAATCTTAATCGTCAAAAGAACCTTCTAATTAATTTTTTAAAAAAAGATTTTTTAGATGTTTATGGAGCAGGAGGGAGCTCATCATTGTTTATTGCAAATCATAAATTTATAATAAAAAAAATTCTAAAATCTATTCATATTTAACTCTTCATGAAATTGCTGAAAGTCTTTCACCTGAAAGATTAAATTTAAATAAAAAAAATCTTGCCAAATTTGAAATAGATACAAAAAAACATCTCGTGAGATATAATTTTGCTAATCTTTTTATTAAAACAGGAATGAATATTTTAGATGCAGCCTGTGGTTCAGGATATGGCTCCAATATACTATCAAAAAAAGCAAAGTCAGTTCTAAGTTTAGATTATTCTTGGCCAGCAATAAAATTTGCAAAAGAAAACTTTAAAAGTAAAAAAATTAGATTCATTAAAACAAATATAATGAATTTTAAATTTAAAAGGAAATTTGATGCAATTATTTCAGTAGAAACTTTAGAACATTTAAATAAAGAGCATGGTTTGAACTGGTTACAAAATTGTTATAAGAATTTAAACAAAAATGGAATTTTTATTTGCTCATCTCCATTACTTAGAGTTAGAAATAACAAGCCTTTTATTACAAACCCTCATCATCTGCATGAACTTAAGAAAAGTGAGCTATTTTTACATTTAAAAAGAATTTTTAAAACAAGAAATGTTAATGCTTTTATACAAGAAACAGATAATTTAAAACCATTAACAACTGAAACGGAAGGGCTTTGTATATTTGTAATAAAAAAAACACAATGAAATTAGAATATAAAAAAACTTTAAATAATAGCATTAATAGAAAAATTAAATTAATTGATGATAAATTACAATTTTATAAAAATATTCCACTCTTTAACTGGATTGAAATAAGTCCAATTGATGCCTGTAATAGAAAGTGTGTTTTTTGTCCAAAATCTGATCCTAAATTGGCTCCAGACACTTTCAAAGTTATGGATAATAAAACTATAGAAAAGTTAGCATATGAATTAAATGAAATTAATTATACTGGAACTATAGTTTTTGCTGGTTATGGGGAACCAATGCTTGATAAAAATATTTACAAAAAGATTCAAATTATATCTAAAGTTTGCAACACTGAAATAACAACAAATGGAGACCCCCTTACTCGAAAAACAATTAGAAAATTAGTTGACTCTGGAATAAATAAAATTGTAGTTAGCTTATACGATGGTCCTCATCAAGTAGATAAATTTAAAACTCTATTTAACGATGAAAAAATTGATCCAAATAAATATGTTTTAAGAGACAGATGGTATAAAGAGGATGATGGCTGGGGATTGATGGTTACCAACAGAGCAGGAACTTTAAAACTTAAAAATCAAAATTTACCAGAAAATTTTAAAAAGAAATGTTTTTATGTTCATTATTCAATGATGATTGATTGGAATGGTGATTGTTACTTGTGTACTCAAGATTGGAATAGAAAAACTATAAGCGGAAACATAGTTTCAGAAAATATAGTCGATATTTGGAACTCTGATAAATTAAGAAAGTTTAGAAATAATCTAATTGTAGGAAAAAGAATAGATGAACCATGTAAAAATTGTAATGCATTTGGGCTGATGCATGGTGAAAATCATGCAAAAGCCTGGGACACGTATTATAAAAAAAAAACCTAATTTAACAGTGTTTTAAAAAAATTATATTCAATAATTTCACATCTTATAATTTTTTGAGATCTTATGATAAGTAAAATTCTTTTTTTTTAAATTTCTTTTTTTTTAAGAGCTTTTTCTAAGGTTATTTTATCTCTGATTGTATCCATGCATTGCCAAAATCCATAGTGTTTGTATGCAACGAGTTGTTTTTTAGAAGTTGCTTTTTCTAAAGGTGTTTTTTCTAAAAATGTATTATCATTACTTATAAATTCTAAAAACTTTGGCTCAATAACAAAAAAACCTCCATTTATCCATCCAGCATCGATCTGAGATTTTTCTTTAAAATATTTTACATAACTATTATTAATTTTTATAAATCCAAATCTTGCTGGTGGTCTGACTGCTGTAAGAGTAACAAGTTTTTTTTTCTTATTGTGAAATTTTACTAATTTCCTCAAATCTACATTAGACAAACCATCTCCATAAGTTAATAAAAAGGTTTCATCTTTTAAATATTTTTTTAATCTTTTTAGTCTTCCTCCTGTCATGGTTTTTAAACCGGTATTAATTAAATTAACTTTCCAAGGAAATTTTTTTTTTTTAAAAAAAGTTCTTATTACTTCTCCTTTGTAGCCAAGTGCTACAAAGAAATTTTTAAAACCATAATTATAATAATGTCTCATAATATGAACTATGATTGGATCTTTATTAATTTTTATCATTGGTTTGGGTATTGATTTTGTATATTCTGAAATCCTTGTTCCAAAACCTCCAGCTAAAATCACTACATTCATTCAATATTAAGCCTTTCTCTTAATCTTTTTTCATAAAAAGTTATTTGATTTAAAGAATTTTTCTTTATTAAATTTTTATTTAAATAGAAATTATTATACCAAGATGTAACTAATTCAATTGTTTCATTAAATTTTAAAATTGAATTCCAGTTTAAAAGTTTTTTAGCTTTAGAAGAATTTAATTTAAGCAACTTTGATTCAAATAAGTTTTTTTTTATTTTTTTAGATTTTTTCCACTTAATTCCAATCCAATGGTTTTGCATTTTTTTAATTAAATCTTTTACCTTAAAGTTATTATTATTATTTGGACCAAAGTTAAAAACTTGTCCATGTAATTTTTTATCTTTTTTCAATTTAGAAGCTAAAATTAAATATCCTCCCACAGCCTCCAATACATGCTGCCATGGCCTGGTAGAATTTGGGTTTCTAATAATAGCAGTTTTATTTTTTGACCAAGATTTGATACAATCAGGAATTATTCTATCTTCTGACCAGTCTCCACCACCAATAACATTTCCCGCCCTAGCTATACTAATTGAAATATTTAAGTTTTTTTTGTTAAAATATGATTTTAAATAACTAAATATAATATTTTCTGCCGCAGCTTTTGAAGCAGAATATGGATCGTGACCCCCTAAAATATCATTTTCTTTATAACCTCTATTCAATTCAAGATTTCTATAAACTTTATCACTTGTAATTAAAACTACCGTGCAATTTTTTTTAATTTTTTTTAAAGACTCTAAAACATTTAGAGTCCCAATTGTGTTTGAATTAATTGTATCAATTGGAAAATTATATGATTTTCTTACCAAAGATTGAGCAGCCAAATGAAATACAAAAGATGGCTGGAATTTTTTAAATGATTTCTCTAATTTCTTTAAATCTTTAATATCAAACTTTCTATGTAAAATTTTTTTTTTAAGATCTAAAGAATGAAAATGAGAGGGATTTGTAACTATATTTTTTGAGATGCCCATAACATTTGCACCTAGTTTTAATAGCCACAAAGTAAGCCATGAGCCTTTGAAACCAGTGTGACCAGTGACAATTACTTTTTTATTCTTAAATATTTTAAAAAGTTTCATTTATCTAATAAATAAATTATTTTTTTTTTAATTTGTTTTGAAACCAGTGGGCAAAAATGTGATTTATTATCAAATGAATATCTTCTATTGGACCATATTCATTTTTCTCACATTTAAAAAATAAACAGATATCAGAATTTTTTTTTAGTAACCCACCGTCAAAACCAACAATACTTAGTACTTTTCCTTTCTTATTTTTTATCCATTTTGCTGCATTAATCAAATTTTTGGAGTTTCCAGATGCAGATAATATTATTGCAATATCACCCTTTTTATAATGCATCTTTAATTGATTTATAAATACATTATCGTATCCTACATCGTTGGCAATAGCAGTTAATACAGAAGTATTATCATTAATACAAAAAAATTTAAAAGTTTTTTTTGTTTTTGTCTTTTTAGTGATATCAAATCCAAGGTCATTAGCCATAGTTGTAGCAGTAGAGGCTGAACCACCGTTTCCAAATACAAAAATTGTTTTATTCTTCGATCTTGCTTCTAATAGATTTTTTTCAAACTTTACAAGTTCATTTTCATTTATATTTTCAAAAATATTTTTTAATCTTACAAAATAATTAAGAGAAAATTCTTTGATATTTTTTGCTTTTTCACTTATTTTTTTTAAGTCATCCATTTTTTTTACGCCCTTTGACATGTTAGAATAATATTGAGTCTAATTCAAAAATATTTCTTTTTACGTATTGTATATTTCTACCATTTATAATTAAAATTTTTTTTAAAATAATCATCGTAAGATTTTGTCAAATTTTAGTTGTTTAAAATTTTTAGGATCTACATCATCTCTCATAGTTTTAATAGGTGAAATATTTTTTATAAGATTGTTTATCTCTGTAGTTTTGTAAACTTTATTTGATTTTCTTATTATGTATCTTAAAGATATTCTAAAATCATCTTTATTTTCTTGAGGCTGTGTTCCATGCAAAGTTAAACTACTCCAAATATAAACAGTTCCACTTTTTCCAACTAACCTTTTCTTTTTAAATCTTTTAAGATTATCTAATTTAGCTCCATATTTAAGATAATTATTACTTTGACATTTTTTGATAATATGTGGAAATTTAGTTTGGCCAAATATATGGCTACCCTCAAGAATATTTAATGGTGACATTTTTGATGTTGTATCATTTAAATAGATATACAAAGTGACAAAATCAGAGGAATGGTTTGGAAAATCAATTTGATCCATATGATAATCTATTCCCCTAAAATATGTCACATCCCTATATTTATTTTTTATAAATGGTCCTAAGTTTGGAGCTAGAGAATTTTTAACTTTTTGTTTCAACCAGTAAGGTATCCAACTCTCAGGAACTGCAACAACAAATTTTTTAATCACTATCTCATAATCTTTACCAAGTATATCATTTAAAATTGATTTAATTTCTTTGCTATTTTCAATAAAATTTAAATTAAATTTTTCAGCAAGATTAAATTTGCCTTTACCGGGATTTGTTCTTTTATATTGTTGTTTTTTTTGAAAAACTTTTTCACTTTTAAAAAGATTTTCTCCCCACGATCTACTTTTTATAATTTTTTTGTAAAG
>CACNYE010000014.1 GCA_902624515.1 uncultured Pelagibacteraceae bacterium | reverse complement strand
AACTAACCCCTCTAATTCAATTTCATCAAACAATTCATCATAAGCCGGTAATGCTAAATCTAAAATTTGATGCATATTTTTTGCTGTATGCATCATTTTATTTTTAGTTGTGTTAAGAATAAATTTCAAGAACCAAGGCAACATTTTTGGCACATAATTCCACTTTAGTGCCAAAGGTCCTGTTGAACTTAATAACATAGCAGGCACATCAGCAAGCACATCTGTTCTGTTTAATGATAAAGAGGCATAGGGTGAAAAGTGACCAGCATTACCATAGGATGCTGCTGGACTTCCTGGTTCATCTCGGTCAAAAATTGTTATGTTAAAACCTTTTTTTTGAAGAAATAGTGCGTTTGAAATTCCTTGAATACCAGCGCCAACTATACCAATTTTCAATTTTTCACTCATAGAAATTTTATACAATTTTTTTTTAGATAAAGTTAAGCGACAAATTATACTTAAGCGATCATTTGCTGATTATGGACTCTAGCACTCATAACTATTCCAAAACCAATCATTGTTGCAAGCATTGAGGATCCTCCATAAGACATAATAGGTAGAGGTGATCCAACTATAGGTAGTAAACCCAAAACCATACTCATATTTATTGTAATAAATACAAAAATTGCAGCACCAAAACTATAACAAAATATCTTTGCAAAATAACTTCTGCAATTAGCGCCTATTGCAATAATTCTATAAATAATAATTACATAAATAACTAAAAGAATAGCAGATCCAACAAAACCAAATTCTTCAGAAAAAAGTGTAAAAATAAAGTCAGTGTGTTTTTCTGGTAAAAATTCTAAATAACTTTGTGTTCCCTTTAAAAATCCTTTACCAAATATTCCTCCAGAGCCAACAGCAATTTTTGATTGAATTATTTGATATCCTGCTCCCAAAGGATCTCTATCTGGGTTTAAAAAGGTTAGTACTCTTAACTTCTGATAGGGTTTTAAAAAAGCAATTATAAAGGGTAATGAAATTATAAAACCTAACATTGTATAAATAAAATATTTGTGATTGATACCAGCAAACCATAAAACTGCTATACCGCTTATAGCAATTAAAACAGACGTACCTAAATCAGGTTGCACAATTACTAAACCCATTGGCAAAATGATAATAATTAAAGATGTTAAAATTGTATAAATTGAATTTACGTTTTCTAATTTCATTCTATGAAAATATTTTGCCAAACATAAAATGATTACGATCTTCATTAGTTCAGAGGGTTGAAGATTGATAAAATAAAGATTAATCCACCTTTGTGATCCAGATGAGGTTATACCAAATAAATACGTTGCAACTAATAAACCAATAACAGCTAAATAAGAAAGGTAACCTATTGAAAACCAGTATTTGATATTAATAAATGACATTATTAACATCATAATTGTAAATACAACTAATTTTGTAAAATGACTTTTTGTATGAAAAAGAATTTCACCTCCATCAGTTGAATACATTGTTGCTAAACTAATAAAACCTAACAATAAGATACAAATTAATAAAACATAATCATAATTTCTAAATTTTTGAAAAAAATTTAATCTATTTGTTGTTAATCTTGTATGTTGATACATTTATATCTCCAAATATTTTTTATCATTTATAGATTGTCTAATCTTATGTCGATCAATTACTAATTTGAATAATTTTTTGGCCATTGGTGCCGCAGTAGTACTTCCACTACCTCCATGTTCAACAACTACACTAACAGCATATCTTGGATTTTTATAAGGACCGTATGCAACATAAAGAGCATGATCTCTTTCTTCATAAGGAATTTCAAAAGTTTTTAAATCTAATTCACGATCTTTTTCTGTAATCTTTTTTACCTGTGCTGTTCCAGTTTTTCCAGCAAATTGATATTCTAGATTATCAATTCTAGATTTGTAAGAAGTTCCTCTTACCTCATTTGTTGAAGCAAACATTGCATCTTGAACAATTTTGATATTTCTATAATTTTTATATAACGGCGAAAATTTATCAATTGGATTTTGCTTATTCTCATCATCAACTACTATTTTTGGATAGATCTTATGTCCCCCATTACCAATTTGAGCAGTCATTAAACATAATTGTATAGGAGTTGTTTGAATATAGCCTTGACCAATTCCAGTTATTATTGTTTCTCCCAATAACCATCCCTGTCCTAGCGCATTTTTTTTCCATTGAGTATTTGGAATTAAACCTTTTTTTTCAATACTAAATAGATCTCCAAAAACTTCTTTTCCTAACCCAAATTTTTTAGCTGTTTCACTTAACTTATCTACCCCTAGTTTACGAGCTATTTCATAAAAATATATATCACAAGATTGTTTCATGGCATTTCTTAAATTCATAAATCCATGTCCCTCTTTTTTCCAACAATGATAAGATTGACCATATAATTCCATTGGATGTTTATGGCCTCTACAATTGACAGTGAATTTAGTATTAACAATTCCATTCTCTAAAGCTGATAAAGCCACGATAGGTTTGATTGTTGAACCAGGCGAATAATTTCCTTGTAAAGTCTTATTTACTAAAGGCTTCATAGGATCATTACGAATTAGTTGCCAATCATCTTTGCTGATACCAAAAACAAACAAATTTGGATCAAATGATGGAGATGAATGCATCGCTACTATATCCCCAGTGTAAATATCCATTACACATATAGAGCCAGCCTGATCTTTTAGTAATTCATTTGCTAATTTTTGGACCTCGGTATCAATTGTAAGACGTATAGTTTTTCCTTTTTCTCCTTTTTGAAACTCTAATTGACTAATTCTTCTGCCATAAGCATTTACTTCATATCTTTCAATATCATTACTACCAATCAATTTTTCCTCAAAAGATTTTTCTAAACCAACTTTTCCAACTTTAAGACCTGGAACAAAATTTTTCTTTATTGCTTCTGTCTTTTCAATATCATCTTGATTAGCTTGACTAACATAACCAATTAGATGTGTAAAATTTTCATTAAATGGATAATTTCTTGAAATTGAAATCACAGGTTTTACACCATTTAAATCATATAAATGATTATTCACCTTTGAAAATTTTTGCCAACTTAAATTATCTGAAACAATTAAAGTTTCCCATGGTTTAATTTCATTTTTCTTCTTTAATACTTTTTTAAATTCTTTATCAGATAATTCTAACAAATCTTTTATTCGATAAATTACATATCTAAAATCATCAACTTGCTCAGGAATGATATGGAGCTGATAAGCCTCAAAATTTCCAGCAATAACATTGCCAAAATAATCATGAAACTCCCCTCTAACTGGAGCTAATTTCCATTCTCTAATTCTGTTTTTGTCAGAGAGTGTTAAATATTTTTTGTTTTCTTTTACTTGTAAAAAAAATAGTCGACTCACAATTCCTATCATTATAAAAAATTTTAAAGAACCAGTGATAAACATTCTTCTGTTAATAGAATTAAGCTTTTTTACACTGTCACTAGAAGAATTAATCATTTAAACCTTTCAAGTAATATTTAAATAATGATACAAAAATTATATAAAATGAAAATGTAAAAAAAGTATTAACTAAATAACTCATTAAAATTAAATCAAACGAAAAAAATAATGTTAAAATAGTATAGTTAAGAGAATTAATTAAACTTATTATAAATAAAAAATAAAACCAATCTTTCACAGGATTTGGTCTTATTGTAATATTTCTTAAATATGCAGTAGCTGTACATATTAATATATAAGACAAACTACTTATACCTAAGGGTAGACCTACTACAGTATCATTGAATAATCCTGCTATGAATACAAGAATATAGTCAAAATGTTTAAAGTCTTTCAAGGTAAAAAAGAAAATTAAAATAAATGGAAAATTAAAAGAAAAATATTCTAGATTTAAATAATTAAAATCAAATTCATTCAATACAGATATATATAAAATGAGTATAGGTAACCAAGAATAAAGTTTTAAAAATGATCCTTTAGTTCTCAAACTAACCATCTATTTTTCCTTTTCTTAAAACACAATCTTTATATCCTGCACTGCCTACAATAAAACCTTTGTTATTAAATAATGATTTTCTACACTTATGGCCATACGTTAGATTTAATCTTAAAAATTTTAATTCATCAGTATCTAAATTAAATTGATCTATTGTTTTATTTTGAGATGAAATCTTATTATTTAAATTTAAAACTTTATAATTAAGATTATTTATTTCACTTTTTAAATTTTCATTTTCTTTTTGAAATTTTTTATTAGACTCTTCAATGATATTAAGCTCATCCTCTAAAATCTTTAATTTCGCGTCTAAAGGATTATTTTTTTCAACACTATTTTCATTTGATTCTTGTGTGGTTGGTAAAATACTAGTTTGAGTAATTATTTCTGCAAATACGTATTTTAGTTGTGAAAAATCACTATAAAATTCAACTTTATACTCATTTGTCGAATTCTCTTCAAAAAATTTTAATTTACCAATAGGAACACCACTTTTAAAGATAGCTCCGGTACCCGACGTATAGACTATACTATCATCTATTAATTGTCCTGAAAGACCAGATTTAATGTATTTAATCTTACCACTATCTACTCCACTGCCAGTTACTATTGCTTGGATATTTTGAGGAGCGATTGTTACTGGAACATTTGAATTTAAATCAGATAATAATAATACCCTTGATGTTTTGTAATTTAATTCAATAACTCTTCCAACCAAGTAAGATTGATCATAAATATTAGTTCCAATTTTGATGTTATCTTTGCTGCCTTTGTTGATAATAATACTTTTTAAAAAAGGGCTATCATGATCAACAATAATTTTTGCTAATATTTTATTAGAGCTTGATACATAATCATTTATTAATTCTTTTAATTCTCTATTTTCATATTCTGTAATTTCATTTGATACATAATTTGATTTAAGACTTTCTAATTCAGATATATTTTTTTTATATTTATTAAAAAAATTTGTATAGTCTTTTACTTGTATAAAACTATCTTTAATAAAATTTTCAGGCACTGAAACAATAAATGAAGATCTGTAAACTAATTCATTAATTACAGCCTTAGAATATCTTATTACTTTAAAATCTAAACTAGAGAGAATTATTATAAATAAAGAAAAAAAAACTAGTGTAAGTAATGAAAATTTCTGTTGAGTACTTTTTTTTAAAAAAGCAGATCTAATTGCAATTATAAAATCATCTCTGCTTGATGCCATTGCACTTAATATTCAGTCAACATCGTCGAGAATGTTTGTTCTTGATCTAAAGCTCTTCCAGTACCAATAGCAACACAAGATAATGGCTCATCCGCTATATGAACTGGTAATCCAGTTTCTTTAGAAAATCTTTTATCTATATTTTTTAATAATGCTCCACCACCTGTTAAAGTTAATCCCATATCCACCAAATCTGCTGATAATTCTGGTGGTGTACTCTCTAACGCATTTTTTATACCCTCAACCATTTCTTTTAAAATATCGTTTAAAGCTTCAGCAGTATCTTCCTCAGTAATATTAACTTCTTTAGGAGTACCTGATCTTAAATCTCTACCTTTAACTGCATACGTATTATTATTGCTTGGTATTGCTGTTCCAATTTCTTTTTTTATTTTTTCAGCAGTACTATCTCCAATCATTAAATTGTATTCTCTTCTCATATAATTAACCATTGCAGCATCCATTGCATCCCCAGCAACTCTCAATGATTTTGAATAAACGAGTCCACCCAGTGACATAACTGCGATTTCACTTGTGCCACCACCAATATCTACAACCATTGATCCAGTTGCCTCTGATATTGGAAGATTTGCACCAATGGCAGCTGCTATAGGTTCTTCAATTAATTGAACTCTTCTAGCTCCTGCAGCTAAAGCACTATCTTGAATTGCTTTTCTTTCAACTGGAGTTGAGCCAGTTGGAACACAAATTAAAATTCTTGGATTTGCAAAAGTACTTCCCTTATGAACTTTTTTGATGAAATGTTTAATCATTTCCTCTGTAACTATAAAATCAGCAATAACACCATCTCTTAAAGGTCTTATTGCCTGTATATTTCCAGGTGTTCTACCTAACATAGTCTTTGCTTCATCGCCAACTGCTAAAACTTGTTTTTTTCCTCCTTGGTCTACAATTGCTACAACAGAAGGCTCATTCAAAACAACACCTTGGCCCTTAACTACAACTAATGTGTTTGCAGTTCCTAAGTCTATAGCCATGTCTTGGCTCCAAACTTTTTTTATTTTATCAAATAATCCCATTAAAATACTCCTTTTATTTTTTTAGGTTCAATATTTTTGTAAAGAGATTTTTTTTCTCTTTTAATTAGCATTTTGTTTAATGCATTTAAATATGCGTTTGCAGATGCGACTAAAGTATCTGTATCCGCAGATTGTCCAACAGTAGTTCTATCGTTTTCCTCAATTTTTACACTTACAGTAGCTTGAGCATCTGTACCTTCTGTAACAGCATGAACTTGATAAAGAGACAATTTCACATCATGTGGATATAATTCTTTTATACATTTAAAAATTGCATCTACTGGACCATCTCCTGCCTGAGAAGTTTTTTTTATATCTCCAAAAACGTCTAAAGTCATATCTGCTCTTTGTGGTTCACCTGTTCCAGCAAATACTTTTAAAGATTTTAAGTTTATTGCATTTATCTTATTATCGATAATTAAACTGTCATCTACCAAAGCAACTATATCTTCATCGTAAATATGTTTTTTCTTATCAGCTAAAACTTTAAATTTTCCAAAAGCTGCTTGGACAACGTCGTCAGTAACATCGGCATAACCTAAATCATTTAATTTATCTTTAAATGCATGTCTTCCTGAATGTTTTCCCATAACTAATGATGTCTTTTTAACTCCGACGCTTTCTGGAGTCATTATTTCATAAGTTTCTCTATTTTTTAACATTCCATCTTGATGAATTCCTGATTCATGAGCAAAAGCATTTTTTCCAACTATTGCTTTATTAAATTGAACAGGAAATCCTGTTGCATTTGAAACAATTTTAGAAGCTTTACTTATCAATTCTGTTTTAATACCAGTTTCATATGGTAATAAATCGTCTCTAGTTTTTATTGCCATGACAATTTCTTCTAATGCAGCATTTCCAGCTCTCTCACCAATTCCATTAATAGTACACTCAATTTGTCTTACACCAGCAGATAATCCTGACAAAGCATTAGCAACTGCAAGACCAAGATCATTATGACAATGTGCGGAAATAATTGCTTTATCAATATTTGGTACATTATTTTTTATTGAAGTTATAGTTTTAGCAAATTCTTCCGGAATGGAATATCCAACAGTGTCAGGAATATTTATTGTTTTAGCACCACAATTTATTGCAAGTTCAATTGTTTTATACATAAAGTCTAGATCAGTTCTAGTGCCATCCTCACAAGACCACTCCACATCATCTGTAAATTTTCTTGCGTAAGTTACACTCTCTTTAATTGCTCCTAATACTTGTTCATTGGTCATATTAAGTTTATGTTTCATATGAACAGGACTAGTTGAAATAAATGTGTGTATTCTAAATCTTTTTGCAAACTTTAACGATTCATGACATGCATCTATATCTTTTTTTGTAGCTCTAGCTAACCCACATGGAATTGAATTTTTTACACTTTTACTTATAGCGCTAACTGCTTCGAAATCTCCTGGTGAAGATATTGGAAACCCTGCCTCAATGATGTCTATTCCCATTTCATCGAAAACTCTAGAAATTTGAATTTTTTCCTCAACACTCATAGAAGCTCCAGGTGATTGCTCACCGTCTCTCATCGTAGTATCAAAAATGTAAACTTTATCTTTATCGCTCATATCTAAAATTTTTTAAGATTATATAATACAATCTATAAGTGATATTGCAAAATAAATGTCAAATTTAAGTTTTTTTAATTGATCTTTTTGGGTTTATTTCAAATTTAGCTTTTATCGCTATCAACCAGTTTTTTCTTACCAATCCAAGGCATCATAGCTCTTAAATTTGCACCAACTTTCTCAACAGGATGTTCTGCCAATTTAGCTCTGGTAGCAAGAAAGTTTTTTTGACCATTTTTACATTCATCCATCCATTGCTTAGTAAATTTACCAGATTGAATATCTGCTAATACCTCTTTCATTCTTTTTTTTGTTTCATCTTTATTAACAACTCTAGGTCCAGATTCATATTCACCATATTCTGCTGTGTTTGAAATGGAATAATTCATGTTGGCTATCCCACCTTCATAAATTAAATCAACGATCAATTTTACCTCGTGTACTGTCTCAAAATAAGCCATTTCAGGTTCATAACCTGCCTCAACTAATGTCTCATATCCATTTTTAATTAATTCAACAAGTCCTCCACATAAAACAGTTTGTTCACCAAATAGATCTGTTTCAACTTCATCTTTAAAAGTTGTTTCAATTATTCCAGATCTTCCACCACCTACTGCCGAGGCATAAGACATAGCAAGATCTCTTGCTTTTCCTGATCCATTTTGATGAACAGCAAATAAACATGGTACCCCACCACCTTTCTCATATTCACTTCTAACTAAATGACCAGGTCCTTTAGGAGCTACCATAAATACGTCTAAATCTTTTCTAGCTTTGATTAAATCATAATGAACATTTAAACCGTGAGCAAAGGCTATACTTGTACCTGGTCTGATTCTTTGATCAATATGATTTTTATAAATTTCTGCTTGTAATTCATCTGGCGTTAAAATCATAACAACATCAGCCCATTCAGCAGCATCAGATAAATTCATTACTTTTAAACCTTTTGATTTCGCTTTAGCTGTGCTTGATGAGCCGTCTCTTAAAGCAACTACAACTTCTTTTACTCCACTATCTTTTAAATTTAACGCGTGAGCATGACCTTGACTTCCATAACCAAAAATTGCTATTTTTTTATCTTTAATAAGATTTACATCAGTATCTTTTTCATAAAACATTTTCATAAGTTTCTCCTTATTAATTAATTAAATACTTTGTCTCCCCTTGTCATTGCAACTGCACCTGTTCTTGAAACACTCACTAATCCGAATTTCTTTAAATTCTTGCTCATTTTGTCTATTTCTCTTCTTAATGCTGTAATTTGTATAACATTAGATTTTTTTGTTTTATCCAATATTACAGCATTATATTTTTTACAAGCATTAATAGCCTTTTTTATTTTATTTGAGTTTCCAACTACTTTAAATAAAGCCATTTCTTTGAAAATTACGCTTTTGTCATTTCTTTTAAAATCAGCAACTTTATGAACTGGTACTAATTTTCTCAATTGAAGTTTTATTTGATCAATCACTTGTGGTGTTCCAGTAGTTACAATAGTGATCCTAGAAATATTTTTTTTTGCATCAACTTCAGCTACAGCTAAAGACTCAATGTTGTATCCTCTTCCAGAAAATAAACCAACAACCCTTGCTAAAACACCTGCTTCATTATCAACCCAAACTACAATGATATGTTTATCTGATTTTTCTTTTTTTGTAGAAACACTATATGCTGATTTTGGATTTGCCATATTTATACTAATGCTTTGCCTTTACCAGTAATTTTGTTTTCTTCTTTTTCACTAGGTCCTAATATCATTTGATTGTGAGGTTTACCTGACGGTATCATGGGAAAACAATTTTCATTTGGATCTACTCGACAATCAAAAATAACTGGACCATCAAACTGAAGCATTTCTTTAATCTTTTCCTCAAGTTCACTTGGTTTGTCAGCCATAATTCCTTTACAGCCATAAGCTTCTGCCAATTTAATAAAATCAGGTAAAGCCTCTGAATAACTTTCTGAATAATTTTTTTCATGAAGTAATTCTTGCCATTGTCTAACCATTCCCATGTATTGATTATTCAAAATAAAAATTTTAATTGGTAAGTTATACTGAACTGCAGTTGACATCTCTTGCATGGTCATCAAAACTGAAGCTTCTCCTGCAATATCAATTACTAGTTTTTTTGGATGAGCAATTTGAACTCCAACAGCAGCTGGTAATCCATATCCCATTGTACCTAGTCCTCCTGAGGTCATCCAACGATTAGGTTTATTAAATTTATAGTGTTGAGCTGCCCACATTTGATGCTGTCCTACCTCAGTTGTAATAAATGTATCTTTATCTTTAGTAAGCTCGTAAAGTCTTTGAACAGCATGTTGTGGTTTGATATTTTCATCGCTATTTTTAAAATTCAAAGAATTTTTTGTTCTCCATTTTTGAATTTGTTCCCACCATTTTGATATTTTTTGTTTATTTGATTTATTCAAATTAATTTTTTTACTTTTTAAAGTTTTAATAATTCCCTTAAGCACATCATTAACATCTCCAACTAATGCTAAATCAACTTTAATAATTTTGTTAATTGAAGATGGATCAATATCAATATGTACTTTTTTTGAATTTGGTGAAAATTCATCAATCTTGCCTGTTATCCTGTCATCAAATCTTGCTCCAATATTGATTAATAAATCACAATCATGCATGGCATTATTAGCTTCATATGTTCCATGCATACCAAGCATTCCTAAAAATTGATTATCATCTCCAGGATACGCTCCAAGACCTTGTAGAGTTGAAGTTATTGGAAAACCAGTCAACTGTACTAACTCTCTTAATGACTCACTTGCTTCAGGGCCAGAATTAATTACACCACCACCTGAATAGAAAATTGGTTTTTTTGATTTGTTCATTAAATCAATTAAATAATCAATATCTTTTTGTGAAAAGATATTTAATGACTTGCCATTTAATTTTTTTTGAATTTTTGGTTTTGAATAACTTATTTTAGCAAATTGAATATCTTTAGGTATATCAACTAGAACAGGTCCTGGTCTTCCAGTTGTTGCAACTTTAAATGCTTCGTGAATTATTTTAGATAAATCTTTAATATCTTTTACTAACCAATTATGTTTTGTGCAAGGTCTAGTGATTCCAGTTGTATCACATTCTTGAAAAGCATCAGTTCCAATTAAATGTGTTGGTACTTGTCCAGAAATACAAACTAGTGGAACTGAGTCCATATATGCATCTGTTAAAGCAGTTACAACGTTGGTTGCTCCTGGTCCTGAAGTAACCAAAACAACACCCGGTTTTCCAGATGATCTTGCATAACCTTCAGCAGCATGTCCTGCTCCCTGTTCATGTCTTACTAAAATATGTTTTATTGAGGAGTGGTTTTTTAATTCGTCGTAAATTGGTAAAACTGCTCCGCCCGGATATCCAAAAATAAATTCTACATCTTGGTCCTCAAGACATTTGAAAACAACTTCAGCTCCTGAATATAATTTAGACATTCATGCAATCTAGCTGAAGTTGTGCTAATTGGTCAAGGCTAACTACGTGATATCTAAATTTTTTTTAAAAATTTTTTTATTCCCGTTGGCTTTAATTGTTTCCAATCCAGCATATGACCTCTCCTCCATGTAGCCTGTCTTTTTGCATATTGTCTAGTCTTTATTGAGATTTTTTCAATAACTTCATCTATATCGATCTTTTTATTCAAATAATCTTTTATTTCAGCAATGCCTATAGCCTTACTGGAAGTCTTATTTTTAGAAACTTTTAGTCCTATAAATTTTTTTACCTCTGAAATTACCCTTTTTTTAAACATTTCCTCAGCACGAAATTTGATCCTCGAGATTAATTCTTCTCTTGGGTAATCAATATAAATTTTATAAAAATGATTTTTTTGGTAATTCGATTTAGTATTTTTAAACCAGTCAAAAAGAGACTTTTTGGTATAATATTTTACCTCATAGGCTCGAATAGTTCTTTGAGTGTCTGAAGGATTGATATGATTTTTTGCTACAGGATCTAATTTAATTAATCTTGAAAAAAAATTTTTAGGTCCAATTTTTTGATGCAAAGATCGAATTTTTTTTCTTACTTTTGAAGGTATATTAGGAATAATAACCAATCCATCAGTTAAGGCCTTAAAATAAAGACCTGTGCCTCCAACAATAATTGGAGTTTTATTTCTTTTTTTTATATCTAAAATTTT
The DNA here is from genome assembly GCA_902624515.1 of uncultured Pelagibacteraceae bacterium. GTDB lineage: Bacteria > Pseudomonadota > Alphaproteobacteria > Pelagibacterales > Pelagibacteraceae > Pelagibacter. Next base: position 4,471 of record CACNYE010000014.1, on the reverse strand, counting down.
TTGACTAACTAATTTTAACCAATCACCTGTAGAAAAATTCTTTTTTACACTAACAAACCCATATAAATGATGTTTAATTTTTTGATAATCTTTTTTAAGTGGTCTAGCTGATAAAATTTTAAATTCTTTATATACTTGCATACTATCTGCATTGACTATTTCTCCTTTAATTTTTTTAGCAAGTTTAATTGCAAACAAAGATTTTCCAGATGCAGTAGGACCATATATTAGAATAATTTTGGATTTTAAATCCATAGATTAATCTAATTTAATTCCAATATACCTTTTTTGATTTTGGCTATTATAAATTACTAGCAGAATTGTTTTTTGATTACTATTTAAAACTTGTTTTACAACTTGTTTTAAATCATTTACCGTCCTAATCTTTTTCTTTTGAGCCTCTAGTATAATGCTATTTACTTCAATTGAATTTAATAAAAGACTTTTGTCGTCAATTTTAGTTATAACAAGTCCTGAGGTTTGATTTGGTAAATTTCTAGTCTTAATATCTTCTTTAGTAATTTCTCTTACAGATATTTTTAAATCCTCAATAAATAATTCTTTTGGTGCTTCTTTCTTTTCTGCAACTTTAAAGTCTTCAGAGGTTTCTAATCTTCCCAATGTAATAGTTTTAGTTATTTCTTTTTTATTTCTCCAAATTTTTACTCTTACACTTTTGCCAACTTTAGTTTTTGCCACTATCATCGGTAATTCTTTCATCTCTTGAATTACTTGACCATCAAACTCAAGAATAATATCTCCTGATTTAACTCCTGCTTTTTCAGATGGGCTATTTTCAGCAACACTTGCAACCAATGCGCCTCTTGGTTTACCTAAATTTTCTACTTCAGCAATTTCTTTTGTAACATCCTGAATTCTTACACCTAGCCATCCTCTTTTTGTTTCTCCAAATTCAATTAATTGATCAATAACTTGTTTGGCACTATTTGACGGAATTGCAAATCCAATACCAACATTTCCACTTCTACCTAAAATAGCCGTGTTAATTCCAATAACATCTCCATCCATATTAAAAAGTGGTCCACCAGAATTTCCTTGATTTATTGAAGCATCGGTTTGAATATAGTCTTCATATCTTGTTAATCCAATTGATCGATTTCTAGCTGAGATTATTCCTGAAGTAACTGTACCGCCTAAACCAAATGGGTTACCAATTGCAACAACCCAATCACCAATTCTAGCTTTGTCTGAGTTTCCAAAATTTACTGGAATAAATTCTTCATTAGTTTCAATTTGAAGAACAGCGATATCAGATAATGGATCTGCACCAATAACTTTTGCTTTAAATTTTTTTTCGCCATTAACCTGGACAACAATATCCTCAGCACCATCAATTACATGATTATTTGTTACTACAATTCCTTTTTCATCTATAATAAAACCAGACCCTAAAGCTGAAGATTGTTTTTCTTGAGGTGTCCCAAAATCTTTAAACATGTCACCAAATGGTGATCCTGGTGGAAATTCAAAACCTGGAAATGGATTACTTTTTGTTACGACTGTTTGTGTTGTCGAAATGTTAACTACAGACGGCATCAATTTTTCAGCTAAATCTGCAAATGATCCTGGTGGAGTTTGAGAATTTGATGCTAAAGAAAAGCTAAAAATAAATATTAATGTGTAGAAAATTGTTTTTATCTTATTCATGCTAATTTTTTGTGTAATAAATAATAATAAATCCTATTATTGCAAAAATTAATCCGCCAGTTCTAAGTTGACTGTCCTTGATTAACTCAAGCTTTTTTAACATAACTCTCATTTTTGATGGAAATATGGCATACAGTATCCCTTCGATAAAAAAAAATAAACCGAAGGCTATTATTAATTCCTTCATATAAGGATTATTCTGTTTTTGGTTTTATATTTCCAAAAAATTTAAAGAATTCACTATCCGGTGACAGTATTAAAGATGTTTCTCCTCCTATCAAAGCCTTTTCATATGCTTGCATTGCTCTATAAAATGCAAAAAATTCCGGATCTTGTCCAAAAGCATTCGCAAAAATTTTATTTCTTTGACCGTCCCCTTCACCTTTCATTATTTCAGATTTTTTTTGTGCATCTGCTAAAATGACTGTAACCTCTTTATCTGCAGTTGATGTAATAGTAACTGCCATTTCAGCTCCTCTTGCTCTAAATTCTTTTGCTTCTCTCTCCCTTTCAGTTTGCATTCTTCTAAAAATTGCATCACTGTTTGCTTGAGGAAGATCTGCTCTTTTAATTCTTACATCAACAATTTTGATACCAAAGTTTTCCGCTTCTGTATTTACACCTTCTTGAATTAAAGACATTTGTTTCGTTCTATCTTCTGATAAAAGAGTTTGAAGTTCTTGTTGACCTAATACATTTCTAATTCTTGAATTGATAATTGTAGCTAACCTTGATCTTGCAACTCTTTCATTGCCAACAGAAATATAGAATTTAAGTGGGTCGACAATCTGAAATCTTGCAAAAGCATCAACTATTAATCTTTTTTGGTCAGATGCAATTACTTCTTCCGGAGGAGTGTCTAAATTTAAAATTCTCTTATCTAAAAATACTACGTTTTGAATAAAAGGAATTTTAAAATTTAAACCAGGTTTTAAAATAATTCTTTTTGGATCACCAAACTGAAGAACAATTGCCTGATTAACTTCTTTGACAATAAATATTGAAAAGAAAATTGTTGCCGCTATTGCAACAATTATTCCAGCTATAATTTTTCCAGCATTCATATTAATTCGTCACTTTCTTTTTTTGTAATTCAGGTAATGGCAAATATGGTACTACTCCTGAACCTGCATTTTTCTCAATAATAACTTTATCAATATCCGCTAAAACTTTTTCCATTGTTTCTAAATACATTCTTTCTTGAGTCACTGACTTAGCATTCTTATATTCATTATAAATTGCTAAAAATCTACTAGCTTCACCCTCTGCTTTAGCTACAACTTCTTTCTTATAAGCCTCTGCTGCTTGTAAAATTTTTTGTGCTTCCCCTCGGGCTCTTGGAATTACATCGTTAGCATAAGCTTCAGCCTCGTTTTTGGATCTTTCCATATCGGCTCTCGCTGCTTGTACATCTCTGAATGCATCAATAACTTGATCTGGTGGGTCAGCTTTTTGTGTTTGCACTTGAGTAATTTGAATACCACTTGTGTATTCATCTAGAATTTTTTGAATAATTTCTTGAGTATCAGTTTCTATAACCGATCTTCCCTCTGTTAAAATTGGCTGAATATCAGATCTTGCTATTACTTCTCTCATTGCAGTTTCAGCTGCAGCTTTTACAGTCCCTTCTGGATCTTGTATCTTAAATAAAAAATTTCCCGCATCTTTAATTACCCAAAAAACTGAAAAGTCTATGTTAACAATATTTTCATCTCCAGTTAGCATCAAGCTTTCTTGAGGTACATCAGCAACACCACCTGATGAAGAAAATCCACTATCTCTTTCAGATCTAAAACCTATATCAATTCTGTTAACTTTTGTTACTTTGGGTGTTAATACTGACTCAATTGGAAAAGGAATATGGTAGTTTAATCCTGGTTGAGTTGTTTTTACAAACTTTCCAAATCTTAATACAACTCCTTGTTCATCCGGCAAAACTCTGTAAAGACCACTCGCCAACCAAACAAAACCTAAAATTATTAAAACTAAAATAGCTTGTTTTCCACCTGATGAACTCCCTCCAGGTAAAAATCTTTTTATTTTTTCTTGAAATTCTCTGATTATCTTATCTACGTCTGGGGGTGTTGGACCTCTTCCAGATCCGTTTCCACTTCCTCCACCTCCTGGGGGAGATCCCCATGGACTACCACCTCTTTGTTGAAAATCATCAGACATACATTATCTATATAGTGTCTAATTAATTAAAAACAAGTTAAGATCAAATCATGACAGATAAAAAGCCTGAACTTAGTGCCGCAATGAAAAGTAAAGGAGAACCAAAGGTTTTTAAGAAAAATCCTATTATTGGAACGAAATTTACTATAGCAATTTCAAGTGCAAAAGGTGGTGTGGGTAAATCAACATTTGCAACTAACCTGGCCCTGGCTTTGAAGCAAATTGGCTGTAAAGTCGGAATATTGGATGCCGATATATATGGTCCATCAATTCCTAAAATGTTTGGAATAAATGAGAAACCAAAAAGTGACGGCCAAAAATTAGAACCTATTGTCAAATATGATATTCAATGTATGTCAATAGGTTTTCTGGCTGACCAACAGACACCAATGATTTGGAGAGGACCTATGGTAACAAGTGCAATTAAAACATTTACACAAAAAGTAAATTGGAAAGATTTAGATTTTATAATTGTTGATATGCCACCAGGAACAGGTGATACTCAACTTACTTTCTCTCAAGAAATAAAGATGGATGGTGCAATAATAGTCTCCACTCCACAAGAAGTTGCTTTACTAGATGTAAAAAGAGGAATTAAGATGTTTGATAAACTTGAGGTAAAGATTTT
>CACNYE010000013.1 GCA_902624515.1 uncultured Pelagibacteraceae bacterium | reverse complement strand
ATAAATCATCAAAAGGAAATCTTAAAGCTGTCAGCTAGATTATTTTTCTAAATTTAGATATAAAAAGAAGATATATCGTTGATAGGATAATAAACACAGAATTTACTTGGTGTAAGGATGCATAAATAATTTTTACGCCGGATAGAATTGTAAGCACTCCAAGAATAATTTGGATTAATAATATAAAGCCTATTATTAAAATTGGTTTATATAAGAATTTATTTTTATTTTTTATAATCAAGAACAAAAGATAAAAATAATAAAAAATAATAATGTATGCTAAGTTTCTATGGATAAATTGAATTATTGATGGATCATCAAAAAAATTTATTTCAAAAAATTCTGTAAATTTACTGTCATTTGGAAAATATGTTGTCCCCATTAGAGGCCAAGTATTGTATATTGTACCTGCATCCATACCTGAAACAAATGCACCAAAGATTAGTTGTAAAAATAATAATAAAAGGAAAATTTTAATTAAAATTAACCTAATTGAAATTTCTGTTGATTTGATTTTGGTCAATTCGAGATATTTCCAAAAAATTATAGATAAAATTATGAATGCTGTTGTTAAATGAAGCGATAATCTATAATGACTTACATCCACATTATCTACAAGTCCACTTGACACCATGTACCAACCAATGAAACCCTGTAAACAAATTAAAATAAAGATTAATCCATATTTCTTAAAAATCCATAAACCATATTTATAAGAAAAATATAACATTGGTAATAATGAAACGAGTCCAATTAATCTTCCTAATTGACGATGAGCCCACTCCCACCAAAAAATTATCTTAAACTCATTTAGTGTCATATTAAAATTCTGTTCTTTGTATTCAGGAATTTTTTTGTATAGATTAAAATATTCTATCCAATCATTATTATTTAACGGAGGTAACAAGCCCGTAAATAATTCCCAACTTGTAATTGATAGTCCTGAATCAGTCAGCCTTGTTAAACCGCCAATTAAGATTATTAGAGTAATCAAAGATAATAATGATAGTAACCAAAATCTTAGCAAATTATCTGATTGATATTTCTGACTGTACATGGCTTGATAAATATATTAATTATTGATTAATCCAATTAATTAAATGTCGCCTATTAAAAGAAAAAAACTTAATAAAATTAGAAATCAACTAGATAAATTAGATAATTCTTTAATAAGGATTATAAAAAAAAGGACAACTTTAGTTAAACAGGTCTTAGATGTTAAAGAATATAAAAGAGAAATAGTTGATAAAAAAAGAATTAAACAAATTTTAAAAAGTATTAAAAATAAATCAATTAAGAATAAAATTGATACTAAAATTACCCGAAGAATTTGGATAAATATGATTTATGCCTATATAGATTACGAAAAAAGAAACTTTAAAAAAAAATAATTACTTACTATGAGGTGGAAGTTTTTTTTCCACAAAAATTTCATGTTTTCTTGTAACAGGATTATATTTTTTTGATTTAAGTTTAACTTTTGCTTTTTCTCCACCAGCGGGTTTTTTTACATAATAAAAGAATGAGCTATCAGGTTTTGATTCTGGAACTAATCTTACTTTAACATGTGTTTTTTTTGCCATAAAAATTACTCTTTTAAACTCTTTAATATTTTAGAAATTTTATTTAATTTATTTCTAAAATTAGCAGTCCTTATAGAATTATTTGACATTTCGTCAAGTTTTAAAGTTTCTTTTGAATTCAAGATCTTTTTAACACCATTAATTGTCATTCCTTGATCTTTTAAGAGAAATTTAATTTTTTTTAATAATAAAATGTTGTTTTCATCGTAATATCTTCTATTCCCTGAAAAAATCTTTGGTTTAATTTGTTTAAATTCTTTTTCCCAAAATCTTAAAGTGTGAGTCGGAGTCGAACCTTTGGTTCTTGCTTTTAAATCTAAAATTTTAACTACTTCACCTATAGTTTTATATTTTGAATCATATTTATTCATTATCTTTTGAATTAACAAGTTTTTTAAATTCTTTTGATGGTTTGAATAATAAAACTTTTCTACTTGAAATTTCTTTTGACTCTTTAGTTTTAGGATTTCGTCCTATTCTTGATCTTTTATGCCTTATTTCAAAAGTTCCAAACCTAGAGAGTTTAATTTTTTTTTCTTTCAAAAAACTTTGAATAATTATTTGAATAAAATCATCAATTAGATTTTCTGAAATTAACTTAGAAAAACCTAACTGCATGTAAATGGAATTAACTAAATCTTTTTTAGTTAAATTTATTCTCATTAAACTATTATATTATCTTTAATTTTATTTATCAAATTTCCTTTAATTATTTTACAACAAACATCTAGTGAATTGGAAAAACCAATATAATCAGTTCCCCCGTGACTTTTTATGACTGGCGAGTCTAAACCTATAAATATTGCTCCATTATATAATCTTGGATCCAATCTTTTTTTAAATTTATTTATATTAATAATGTTTATTAAAGATGAAATTTTTCCAATTAGATTTCCACTCATTGCTTTTTTCATTTCACCTGTGATAAAGTTTGCTGTTCCCTCTGCAGTCTTAAGGGCTACATTCCCTGTAAAACCATCAGAAATAATAACATTTACTTCACCGTCCATTAATTTATCTCCTTCTATATATCCTGAAAAAATAAAATCTTTAATATTTTTTTCATTAAGTAATTGATATGTTTCTTTAATAGTTTCATTTCCTTTTAATTCTTCTGAACCTATATTTAATAACGCTACGTTAGGTGTATCATTAGGATATAGTGATTTATATAATGATGCTCCCATAACTGAAAAGTCAACTAGGTTTTTAGAACTACATTCAATATTGGCTCCTAAATCTAATACAACACTCATCCCTTTTTTGTTTGGCCATAATGCTGATAAAGCCGGCTTATCAATATTTTCTATCATCTTTAGATTTAATTTAGAAATAACTAGTAGAGCTCCAGTATTTCCAGCAGAGATTACAATGTCGCTCTCTTTTTTTTTAACACTTTCTATAGCTAGCCACATACTTGTGTTTTTACCTCTTTTTGCAGCTTCTAATGGACTATCAGTACTTTCAACCTTTTCATCTGTATGTATGATTTCATAGAAATCTTTACTCATTTTATTGTTTAAAATTTTTAAAATTCTATTTTTTGAACCAAATATCTTGAAAAAAATATCTTTATTTTTATGATGGTTATGAATTATTCCTTTGATAATTTTATCAGGTGAATTATCACCGCCCATTGCATCAACTGCAATTTTTATCAAATTTTGCATTTATTGATTATATATTATTATTCTTTGGGATCTAAAACTTGTCTTCCTTTATACATGCCAGTTTTCAAGTCTAAATGATGTGAAAGTCTATATTCACCAGATTTTTTGTCTTCAACTACATTTTTTGCAGTAAATTTCATATTCTTGGCTCTTCTCATGCCGGTTCGTGAAGGTGTTTGTTTGCGTTTTGGTACAGCCATAATTATGAGTTACTTACACTTTTTAAATAAGAATTTAAAGTTTTTTTTGCTAAATCATCGTTAAATTCATCAAAATATACCACTAAATCTTTAATATTATTAAAATTATCTAAGAATTTAGTAATTATCTTTTTTTTTTCGTCAAAAGAAAGTTTGTTCCAAAAATGAATGTCACCAATAATTGTATGAAATAAATTTATATAATCTTTCATCTTTTTATTAATCGATTGATCACCATATCCTATTTCTCTAATACTAAGTTCAATTTGCCTAAAATTAAAATCATATATTTCTTGTAACATATGTTTTTGCTCAACTGATTTAAAATTTTTCAAGAAAAAAGCAAAATGTAATAAAAATAAACTTAATCTATCAGAAAAAATATCCCTTTTATCTAAATTTGAATATAGTTTTTTATTAGTGGTTAAATTAATCAAATTATTGTAAATATATAAATATTCTTTTTTCATGAAATATATTTCTTATTTATTAACATTTTTAATAATTACAAGTTGCTCTTTTGACAGAGTTGTAAAAAAGCATGGTGTTAGAAATCTAGAAAAAAAACAAGAAAAATTAATAATTTTTGAGACAAATAAAAATGATATCAAAACTGTTTTAGGTCCACCTTCTAGTATTAGCACATTTGATAATGATTTATGGATCTTTATAGAACGAGAAATTACTCATGAAAAATTAATTAAACTAGGAAAAGAAAAATTAATTAAAAATAATGTTTTATTTCTTGAAATAAATTCTCAGGGAATTTTAGTTAAGAAAACTTTATACAATATAAATGAAATGAATGAACAAAAATTTACTGAACTTAGCACTGAAGCTAAATACAGTAAAAAATCTTTTGTATATGACTTTTTATCTAGTATGAGGCAAAAGATTAATGACCCTTTAGGAAAGAGAAAAAAACCTTAAAACACTAATATAATTTTTTTAACCCGCAATAACAGCTAATAACAATAAAGCAACAATATTGGTTATTTTAATCATTGGATTAACTGCAGGACCAGCTGTATCTTTGTAAGGATCACCTACAGTGTCACCTGTTACTGCAGCCTTATGTGCCTCTGACCCTTTTCCACCATGATTACCATCTTCAATATATTTTTTAGCGTTATCCCAAGCACCACCACCAGCTGTCATTGAAACAGCAACAAATAAACCTGTGATAATAACTCCAAGTAACATTGCCCCAACAGAAGCTAAGGCAGCAACTTGACCACCTATTGCAAAAATTATAAAATATAAGACTATAGGTGATAAAACTGGTAACAAAGAAGGTATTATCATTTCTTTAATCGCTGCAACAGTTAACAGATCAACTAATTTTGCATAATCAGGTTTTTGTTTTCTCTTCATAATGCCTGGAAACTTTTTAAATTGTCTTCTTACCTCGATTACAACAGCACCACCTGCTCTTCCAACAGCCTGCATACCCATAGATCCAAATAAATAAGGAAGCATACCTCCAATTAATAGTCCTACAACTACATATGGATTTGATAAATCAAAAGTTACAACTATGCCTTCTAATTTTGAACCAGCCACTTTTGAAAAATGTTTAATATCTTCAGTATAAGCAGCGAAAAGAACAAGCGCACCTAAACCTGCAGATCCAATTGCATAACCTTTTGTTACTGCTTTAGTAGTATTTCCTACTGCATCCAATGCATCTGTTGTTTTTCTAACATTGTTAGGTAATTTTGACATTTCTGCAATTCCACCTGCATTATCTGTAACAGGACCATAGGCATCTAAAGCAACTACCATACCAGCTAATGCTAACATTGTAGTAACTGCAATAGCTATTCCATATAAACCTGCAATATGATTTGTTAACAAAATTCCAGCTACTATAATTAAAGCAGGAATAGCAGTAGCTTCTAAAGAAATTGCTAACCCTTGAATAACATTTGTTCCATGTCCTGTTGTTGAAGATCCAGCTACGCTTCTAACTGGCCTATAATTTGTTCCGGTATAATATTCAGTAACCCAAATCAACAAGCCTGTGATTATTAAGCCTATAATTCCACAATAATACAAACTCATCCCTGAAAATGATTTATTATTTAAGTTATATGTGTTTTCTAAACCTAATACAAAATCTGTAACAGGATAAAGCACAGCCAATGAAGCTAAAGCAGAGACAATAAATCCTTTATATAAGGCTCCCATTACATTTTTGCTCTTACCTAGTTTAACAAAAAAAGTTCCAATTATTGATGTTAAGATACAAGCACCTCCTATAGTTAGTGGATAAATCATCATAGACATATCACCTGGAAAAAAGATTGAAGATAAAACCATTGTTGCAACTATTGTTACAGCATAAGTCTCAAATAAATCAGCAGCCATGCCAGCACAATCACCAACGTTGTCACCAACATTATCAGCTATTACAGCAGGGTTTCTTGGGTCATCCTCTGGTATTCCTGCTTCAACTTTTCCAACTAAATCTGCTCCAACATCAGCTCCTTTAGTAAAAATTCCACCGCCTAATCTTGCAAAAATTGAAATTAAAGATGCACCAAAACCAAGAGCTACTAATGCATTAACAATTTCTCTTTCATCAATATTAAATTTTAATAATAAATAATAATAAACTGCGATTGCTAATAAAGCTAAACCTGCAACCAACATTCCAGTAACAGCTCCAGATTTAAAAGCCACTGAAAGACCACTCGCTAAACCTTTACGAGAAGCTTCTGCTGTTCTTACATTGGCTTGGACAGAAACTAACATTCCAACATACCCAGCAATACCAGATAATGCAGCACCAATTAAATAGCCTAATCCAACTAAAGGACTAAATGCAACACTCACAATTACTAAAACAACAACACCAACAATTGCAATTGTTTTATATTGCCTAGCTAAATAAGCTTTTGCTCCAATTTGAATAGCTGATGCAATTTCTTGCATTTTTGAATTACCTGGACTTGAATTTAAAATATTTTTTCCTGTAAAATATCCATATACGATTGATAAAAATCCTGCTGCTATTGTATATAAAAGAATAGTTTCTATAGTTGAGCTCATATTAACCTTAATTAAGTTGTTGGTTGTTTTTTAAAAGCCGGACAATACAAAAAAAGCTATAAAACGCAACGATTAACTTCTAAAATTTATGAAAATACCCTTTATTTTTGAGGGCAATTTTCTTATTATTTTCATTAATAATCTTAGATTTATCTGAAGATCTACAAATTTTTCCAATTTTTGAAATCTTAATACCTAAAGTTTTACCTGTTTTAAAGATGATTCTAGATTTAGATGGAGAGGCAGTGAACAATATTTGATAATCATCCCCACAAGATACAGAAGTTATTTTTTTTATAATTTTTAGTTCAATTAATTTGTTTAGGTTTTTTGATATTGGTATGTCCTTTAAATATAATTTGTAAGAAAGTTTTTGATTATTAATCATTTTTTCTAAATCAGCTACTAATCCATCAGAAATATCAATTGAAGTATTAGCAATTGATAATAATTTTTTTGTTATATTTGTATATAAATTTGGGTGGTAATATTTTTCAGTAAAATATTTTGTTAAAGCTCTATTTAAGTGTATTTTCTTTTGTAAAATCTTTAAACCTATAAAACTATCTCCTAAATTACCTGTAACATATATGTCGTCATTAAGTTTTGCTTTATTTCTAAAGACTATCTTGTTAGAAAAACCAATACACATAATTGTAAAACTTAATTTTTTTGAAAAAGTAGTATCTCCACCACAAAGATATATAGAATATTTTTTTTGCTCTTGATTTAATGATTTTGAAATTAGTTTAAGATTCTTTTTATTAAAAGAATTTTTATTTCCTGAACCTGATACAAAATAATATTTAGGTTTAACTCCTTTACAAATTAAATCTGAAATGGAAGATCTAATAATTTTTTTAATAACAAGGTCTGGACGTTTAAAATAGATAAAATGAACACCTTCAACGTAAGTATCAACAGAAACTACTAGTTTTTTATGTTTATCAAAAAAAACATCATCATTTAGATTTAATGAGCTTTTATTTTTGAATGATAATTTAGAAAAATATTTTTTTATGATTTCAAACTCATGCATTATTTATTCTTATTTTTTTTGCAATATTATCTAATAATGCATTTAGATATTTTGTTTGAGAGTCATCTAAAAAGAAATTTGAAGCATTTAGATATTCTTTAATAATGATCTTTATCGAAAGATTTTGCTTATACAAAAGTTCATAAGTTGCAGATTTTAATATAACTTGAAATAATTTATCTAGATTGTTGAAATTAAAATCTTTTCCAAAATTTTTATCTAATTCTTCTGTCAAAATTTCATTACGTTCAATTGTACCTGAAACAATATCTTTAATAAATTTTTTAAATCTATGTTTTGGATAATCTAGTTTTTCTTCATCATTAAAAAATTTACCATATAATTTTTGAATAATTATAACTCTAGGATTATTTTTTGGACTAAAGAATGTTTTCATTTTTGTGATAAAACTGATAAAACAGCGTTTGCAGCTTCTGCACCTTTTTTCTTTCGTGCCTTTGCTTGTTTCATATTTAAACACGTTAAAATTCCATTTCCTATTGGTTTTTTTGAATTTATTGACAAGTTCATTATTGCATCAGTTGAAGCATAAGAAATAAAATCAAAATGTGGTGTTTCTCCTTTAATTACGCAACCAAGGGCAATAAAGGCATCATATCTTTTTAAATTTTTAGATATGATAACTGGTATTTCGAAAACACCTGGAACTTTAATTATTTTAACAACAAAGTTTTTTGGTAAACAATTTTGTGTACTTTTTAATAATCCGCTAGATATATCTTTATAATAATCAGCTATAACAATTAGAATTTTTTTTTTCATTAAATAATTTCTTGTTTAGTTATTTTTATACCATACCCATCTAGACCAATTACCTTTTTAGGTGACTTTGTAATTAAAGTCATGTTTTTAATCTTTAAATCTTTTATTATTTGTGCACCAATACCATAATTTCTAATTAATTTATCTTTTCCTTTTTTGTAAAAACCTTTATCTTTATAGTCTTTTAAAGTTTGTGTTACAGATCTTAAATTAGTGTCCTTTATAAAAACTAAAACACAATTATTAAATTTTTTAAAATAATTAAGTGTTTTATTGAATGAATTAGGTAATTGTTGATTTATCAAATAATTCTTAACTACATTAGAAGAAATTACTCTAACTCTTGGAGTTATACCTCTTTTTATTGATCCTTTAATAAGTGCAAAATGTTCTGATCCATCTAAAAGATTTTCATATATCCTTATCTTATATTTATGATTTTTTACTTCAATAAAACTTTGTTTTTTTAATCTTATTAATTTTTCTTTTTTAAGTCTGTATGCAATTAAATCTTCAATTTTACCAATTTTAAGTTTATGTTTATATGCAAAGTTAATAAGTTCTTTTCCTTTGGCCATTGTGCCATCTTCATTCATAATTTCACAAATAACTGCCGAATTATTTTTTTTTGCAAGCTTTGAAATATCAACAGAAGCCTCTGTATGGCCTGCTCTAACAAGAACACCTCCATCTTTTGCAATAATAGGAAATACATGGCCTGGAGAAACAATATCATTTTTATTTACATTTTTTCTTGATGCAATTTTAATAGTTCGAGCTCTATCTTTTGCAGATATACCTGTTGTTATTCCTTTTTTTGCTTCAATTGAAATAGTAAAAGCTGTTTTATTTCTAGATTGATTAACAGGAGACATTAATGACAAATTTAATCTTTTAGCTTGTAAACTATCTAAAGCTAAACAAATTAAACCTCGCCCATACTTTGCCATGAAATTAATGTTCTTAGCATTCGAATCTGAAGTTGATATAACTAGATCACCTTCATTTTCTCTTTGCTCATCATCAACTAAAATAAACATTCCACCTTTTTTGGCAATATTTATTATTGTTTCTATTGATGAATAATTATTTTTTTTCATTTAAAAATTTTTTTACATATTTTGAAAGTATATCTACTTCTATATTAACCAAACTACCTTTTTTAAGTTTTGATAAGTTTGTTAATTTAAATGTATGAGGAATAATCCAAATTTGAAATCCTTTTTTAGTAACTTTAGATACTGTTAATGAAATACCATTTATAGATATAGAAGCCTTTTCAATAATATTGCTTCTCTCTCTGATTGGAATTTCAAAGTTAAAAAGATATGATTTATCTATCTTTTTAATATCTTTGATCGATCCAACTGTATCTACATGTCCTTGACAAATGTGACCAGATATTTTTTGTCCGTATTCTAATGGAAGTTCTAAATTTATTTGATCATTAATTTTTAAATACTTGAATTTTGATCTTTTAATAGTTTCATTTGAAAGATAAAATTCCATTATTTTATTCTTAAGCGTAATAAGAGTTAAGCAAACACCGTCACAAGCTATTGAAACACCTATATCTTTTTTAGATAATTTTATACTTGATTTAATAAAAATATTAATACCTTTTGGTCTTTTTAAAATTTTTTTTACAAAACCTTTATTAAAAATAATTCCGTTGAACATATTATCTTTTATAGATGGTAATTTTATCTTTGGCTAGTTTAGAGCTGATAAATGAATTAATTTTATAATTTTTATTTAATATGTCACTAGATGTAAAAATTACATTTTTTTTAGTTTTTGGTATATTTTTTAAACTTTTGAACAAATAAAAATGATTAATTAATCTTTTTTTAAGCATCTCTTTTGTAATCTTGTCTCCTCCCTCAACTAATAAATTTCTGACACCAAGTGAATATAATTTTTTAAGAATAATCTTTAAATCAAACTTTTTTTTAATATTTAATTTTGATTTAATCAAGTATATCCCTTTTTTTTTTAAAATACTAATTTTAGGATAATTTAACGAATTATGAAAAATTATTGTGTTATTTTTTTTTGCAGATTTGAAAATGTAAGTATTTAAATCAATATCCAAATATTTATCTAAAATAATTCTTTTTGGAGAGAAATTTTCATATCCTTTCAACCGACAATTTAATTTAGGATTATCTATATTAAGAGTATTACTAGAAATCATTAATGCATCATTTTTATATCTTAAATAATGTGATAATTTATCAGAAAATTGACTTGTTATTCTTTTTACTTTTTCGCTATACAAAAGATTATTTTTTGATAATGCAATCTTGGCGGTAACGAAAGGAAGTTTAAGATTCCTATTTATTGCATAAGAATTGTATAAATCTTTTGCTTCATTTTTTAAAAGTCCTTTTCTAACTTTAATATTTTTATCTCTTAAAATTTTTAAACTTTTTCCTTTAACTTTATTATCTATGTCATCTATTGAGTAAAAAACTTCACCAATACCACTATTTATTATTTTATCAGTGCAAGGTGGTGTTTTTCCATAATGATTACAGGGCTCTAAAGTTATATAAATTTTAGATCCGATCAAATTTTGAAATGAGCTATTAATTGCATTAGTTTCAGCATGTGGTCGTCCATTAAAGCCTGTTTGTCCAATAGCGATTATTTGATCATTTTTAACTATAACACAACCAACTGAAGGATTTTCACCTGTTAAACCAATCCTAGCTTTTGCTAGCTTAATAGCTAGCTTCATATAATTTTTATCTTTTAACGAATATTTATCTTTTTTTGTAGACATCTAGTTTGTCCACAAATTGCACAAAATCTTTTTCTTCTCTAAAATTTCTATAAACAGATGCAAATCTCACATACGCTACAGGATCTAATTCTTTTAAACCTTCCATTACCATTGTTCCAATTGTACTTGTTGAAATCTCACTTTGCCCTAACTCTTCTAAAGATCTTGAAATACGACTTATAAATTTTTCTGTTGTTTCAGTATCTAATGGTCTTTTTTTTAAAGCTATAAATATTGATTTAGCAAGTTTATCTCTATCAAAAGCAGATTTTCGTCCATTCTTTTTTATTACCATTATCTCTCTATATTGAACTCTTTCAAATGTTGTAAATCTCGCACCACAAGCACACAGTCTTCTTCTACGTATAGCAGTTCCATCTTCAGTTGGACGTGAGTCTACAACTGAGGTTTCACCCTTTTTACATATGGAACAAATCATTTATTCAAATTTTTGTAAATTGGAAAATTAGAACATAAATTTATAACTTCATTTCTAACTTCATCTTCCACTTTACTATTATCAGTAGGATTTTCTGATAAGCCTCTTATAACTTTTGTAATTAATTCTCCAACTTTTTCGAATTCTTTCAAACCAAAACCTCTAGTCGTTGCTGCTTGCGAACCTAATCTTATACCAGATGTAATCATTGGTTTTTCTGTATCAAAGGGTATTCCATTTTTATTGCAAGTAATATTTGCTCTACATAAACTTTCTGAAGCTAAATTTCCTTTTACATTAAATGGTCTCAAATCAACTAACATTAAATGTGTATCTGTACCACCGGAGTAGATTTTAAATCCATTGTTTTTAAGAGTCTCAGCTAATATTTTAGCGTTTGCTAAAACATTTTTTATGTAAGTTTGAAATTCAGGCTTTAAAGCTTCAAAAAAACCAGCTGCTTTTGCCGCAATAATATGCATCAAAGGTCCTCCTTGGTATCCTGGAAAAACTGCTGTATCAAATTTTTTTCCTAGATCAACATCATTAGACAAAATTATCCCACCTCTTGCACTTCTAAAAACTTTATGTGTTGTAGAAGTTACTACATGAGCATAATCACACGGGTTAGGATAACCTTTACCAGCTACCAAACCAGAAAAATGCGCCATATCAACCATCAGATATGCTCCAACTTTATCAGCTATTTCTCTAAATCTCTTAAAATCAATTACTCTTGAGTAAGCACTACCACCAGCAATAATAAGTTTAGGTTTATGTTCTAGAGCAAGTTTCTCAACATTATCGTAATCAATGAGTTCAGATTTTTTGTCGACATCATAACTAATTGCATTAAACCATTTACCTGACATTGAAATTTTCAAACCATGAGTAATATGACCACCAGAGTTTAGGCTCATTCCCATAAATGTATCATTTGGTTTTAATAAAGCTAAAAACACGGCACCATTAGCTTGTGCACCTGAATGAGGTTGTACATTTGCATATTTGCAATTAAATAGTTTCTTAATTCTTTCTAAAGCCAATTGTTCTGCAACGTCAACATGTTCACAACCATTATAATATCTTTTGCCAGGATAACCTTCGGCATATTTATTTGTTAAAACTGAACCTTGTGCTTCTAATACTGCTTGAGAAACTATATTTTCTGAAGCTATAAGTTCTATGTGATTTTGTTGTCTTATTAATTCATCATTTATTGCTTTGAATAAATCTGGATCAGATTTTGAAAGACTTTGTTCAAAAAAATCCTGATAATTTGAATTTAAATATTTTTGTTCACTAGACATTATTTTTATATTTTTTTTACTCTTTTATTGTGTCTACCACCTTCAAATTTTGTATTTATAAAAGTATCAATACATTTAAAAGCGATATTTTTTTTTGTTAATCTAGATCCTAATGTAATAATATTTGCGTTGTTATGCAATCTAGATAATTTTGTATTTTTTATTGAATAACACACTGCAGCTCTTATTTTTTTGTGTCTATTAGCCGCCATTGACATGCCCATACCCGAACCACAAACAAGAATTCCCATATTTTTACTATTTTTTGAAACTTTCTTACAAAGTTTATGAGCATAATCAGGATAGTTGACAGAAATATTTTGGTCATATGTCCCCAAGTCCTCAAACTTATATTTATTGAAAAAATTACTTTTTATTTGTTCTTTAAGTTCATACCCAGCATGATCAGATGAAATAAATATTTTTTTCAAATTAATTAAATTTGTGATCTAACACACATGCCACAAGGTGAATTCTATTTTCTTCACCACCATTAAAAGCATTATGGTATTTAGTATTATTTGTTATCCAAACAGAACCATCAGCTGGTAAATGTTTTGCAATATTATCAATTACCATTATAGCACCTGGATTTGTAATTATTGGAATATGTAATCTAGGTTCAGGATCTCTATGCCAGCTCAAGGTTGATCTTGGTTGTTTGAGAAGAATTCTAATTCTACCTAATTTATATTTTGATGATAAAACATCGTAAACCTCTTTAAAATAAGTATTCTTATAATCTTCAATAAATTCTGAATAAGCCGACTCATCTATTTTCTCATCTCTAATTACCTCTTTTCCTGTTGCATCAGGTTTTGTCCAAAAAACACCTCTTGCTTTGTGTCCTTTAATTGACTCAGGGTCACCGGGTATTTGGGTTAAAGAAATAGCTCCAAAATTTGAAATTCCTTCGGGACCACTAAAATCTTTAATTTTAAGTATCTCATTATAAGCTTTTTTAAGCTCATCGATGTCAAATTTGACATCCTGTTTTTGAAAATCATTAAAATTTAAATCCATAAGATTGTTTAATATCTTTTTTAAGTTATATTTGTATATAACATTTGTCGCATATTATAAATAAATTTTAAAATGATTACAGGAAAATTTCCAAGTTTGAGACTTAGACGCAGTAGAATGTACGATTGGTCAAGAAGGCTTGTTGAGGAAAACAATTTAATTTCTAGTGATTTTATATTGCCAATTTTTTTAATTGAGGGATCGAATAAAAAGCAACCAATAAAATCAATGCCAGGTGTTTACCGTTACACAATTGATAAATTAGGATTCATAATAGACCGGGCAATTAAGAATAAATTACCTACGGTTGCATTATTTCCTTATACTGAAAAGAAGAAAAAGAATTATTTAGGTACAGAAGCATTAAATGAAGATAACCTTGTTTGTAGAGCAATAAGATTTATAAAAAAAAGATATAAAAATCAAATCGGAATTATGTGTGATGTCGCCTTAGATCCTTATACTTCTCATGGGCATGATGGTTTGATAAATTCAGGAATTGTCTTAAATGATGAGACGGTAAAAATTTTAGTTGATCAGTCTTTACTTCAAGCTGAAATGGGTTGCGATATATTAGCTCCATCAGACATGATGGATGGACGAATAGGTAAAATTAGAAATGCTTTAGATAAAAATGGTTATCAAATGACACAAATTTTATCTTATGCTGTTAAGTATGCCTCTAATTTTTATGGTCCTTTTAGAGATGCAGTTGGATCAAAAGGACTTTTAAAAGGTAATAAAAAAAATTATCAAATGGATTTTAAAAACAATAATGAAGCACTTAGAGAAGTATCGCTAGACATTAAAGAAGGTGCAGATATGATACTAGTAAAACCTGGTTTACCCTACCTAGATATAATAAAATTAGTAAAAGATAATTTCAAAATTCCCGTTTTAGCGTATCAAGTTTCAGGCGAATATAGTTTATTAGAAAATGGAATAAAAAATAAATTATTTAATAAAAATATAGTTATAGAAAGTTTAATTTCTTTCAAACGAGCTGGTGCCAACGCTATTATTAGTTATTATGCTGATAAAATAGATAAAATATTGAAATAATTATTTAAGTGTATTCAAAAAATTTATTCTGCTTATAGGTTGGGTCAAGTTATTAGGTTTCAATATAGTTTTTTCTAAATAACTATTAATCAGATTAAGTCCGTCAATTAAAATATCTAAGTTTTCCTCGTTATAATCTTTGTCGATTAAAAAATTAGGTATTATCTTATTTTTATGAGAAGATTTTGTTATATATCTTAATTCGTTGTTTATAATTTTTTTATCAACTAATTTATTTAGTTCTAAATCATATCCTAAATTTTTAAATAGTTCTAATTCCCAATAAATATATTCCTTTATCCAATTTTTAGATCTTAATAAAAGATAGAAATTATTAAGTAATTCAAAAATATTCATATTTTTTTGCAAATCAGCAGTAAGAATTTTAATTAAATGCATAGTCGAAATAATACAAGATAACTTTTTTTTATCATCAAAGAAAATTGGTGATAAGGCCTCGAGTATTTCAATTTTAAAATAACCAATTTTATTTTCTGATTTAGAATTGTAATTAACATAAATTTTATTTCCAATTTGTAGATAATTTTTAATTTTTTTTGAAGTTCCTCCAAAAATAATTCCTGAAACTTTTCCATTATCTTTTGTAAAAATTTCACAAATAATTGAATTTTCATTATATTTACTTTTTGAAAGTAAAAACCCTATATCATCCCACGTCATAATTATTTAATATTTTTCAAACATTCATTTGCAGCATTTTGTTCTGCTTCCTTTTTAGATTTTCCCTCAGAAAAATAAAGTTTCGTATTTATTAGTTTTACTGCAACTTTAATGATGGGTTTATGCCTTGGTCCAGTATTAGAAATCATTTTATATATAGGTAATTTCTTAAATTTCTTTAATGAATATTCTTGTAATTTTGTTTTTGCATCTATTTGGGTGATAATACTATTTTTGATATGATCAGACCATAGGTTTAATATTAACTTTTCGACTATATTGAAACCTTTATCAAGATAAATTGATCCAATTAGAGCCTCACAACTATCAGCTATAACTTTATCTTCCACGATATTTTTTTTTTTCTTAACATTCAAGGTTAAAATAAATTTTTGTAGGTCGATTTTCTTTGCTATTTCCAAACATGTTTTCTTATTTACTAATGAGGCATATTTTTTGTCTAAAATACCTTCTTTTTCATCGGGGTAAATTTCTAAAAGTTTTTTAGCTATTACTAATCCTAAGACACGATCACCTAAAAATTCAATTTTTTCATTATTAATATTTTTGTCAAAACTTTTGTGTGTTAAAGATTTTATTAAAAGATCTTTGTCTTTAAAATTAATTTTTATTTTTTTTTCAAGTATACGATAATCAATTTTCATTAAGAAATTTTTTTAAAGAATCTGTTAAATCTTAAAGATTTTTTCCATTTCCAAAAAGCAAATATACTGCCTACTGATTTATCTGATGAAAAAAATATAAATTGTGCTTTTCCTACAAGATTATCTTTATGCACATAGCCAACACTAGATAAGAATCTGCTATCTTTAGAACAATCTCTATTATCTCCTAAAAAAAAATAATGATCTTGGGGTACAATAAATTTATCCGAATTTTCCAATGTGTTTTTATCTAAATACACTGCTATGTATTTTTTTCCATTAATTAAAGTCTCCTCAAAAGTTAAAACTTTAATATTATTACTTCCACAAAAAATTTTATCATCATTTGAAATTTTAGATCTTATAATTTCCGCATTATTTAAATACAAATTTGAGTCTATAAATTGAATTTCATCACCAGGCAAACCTATTAATCTTTTAATATAATCTGTTCTATTGTCAGCTGGTGTCTTAAATACAACAACATCACCTCTTTTTGGTTCGTTAGAAATTAGCCTACCTTGAAATAATGGTGGACTAAATGGAAAAGAATGTTTGCTGTATCCATAGGAGTATTTTGTAACAAAAATTCTATCACCAACTAATAAATTTGGTTCCATTGAAGACGAAGGTATATAAAAAGGTTGAATTAATAGTGATCTAATTATTATTGCTATTATAAGGGCGTAAAATAAGGTTTTGATATTTTCAATAATTGAATTCTTATTAAGCATTATTTTTTTTGTAAAATTGTAAAAGCTATTGAGTAATCCTTTTCATCAGAAATGGAAAGAAACAAATTGAAATTG
>CACNYE010000012.1 GCA_902624515.1 uncultured Pelagibacteraceae bacterium | reverse complement strand
GAAGCTCTTTAGGATTTGGTTTTTTTAAAAAACTTAGGTTAGTCATTTTACCACAAGCAATTAAAAATATTTTACCAGCTATTGGTAATCAATTTGTTTACGTTTTAAAGATGTCCTCACTTGTTTCAATTATAGGTATTGGTGATTTAACTAGAAAAGCTAATGAACTTGTTGTGACAACTTATAGACCATTAGAAATCTATACTTTTTTGATATTAGAATATTTAATTTTGATATTAATTGTTTCTTATTTAGTTAGGAGATTAGAAAAAAAACTTCAAAAAGACTAGTTGTTTTTTCTCCAGTCCCATGGCATTTCAAATGTACCTGACCATAGGCCTGATTTTTCTTTTTTAGCAATATTTTCTTGTGCGATAAATTTTTTTGAATATTTTTTGTATGCAACCGCTTGCCCATTACGAACCATCCAAGCATTTATATTTATTTTATCTATAAAACATTCGGCAATATATCTTTGATATCGATCTTTGTCAGTATAGTTACAAATAACAGATTTATTATTAATCTTTCTTTTAAGTTTATTAGTTGAAATTTGACCACAGGGGTAATCCTTTTCAAAAGAAATGAATGATATTGTTAACCAAGTTTTTTTACACATTTGTTTTTTTTCTGGAGCATCAATTCCCATAAGTCTAATTCTCTTTTTATTAATCTTAATGGTGTCACCATCTGTCACTATTGCTATACCTGATATGACTTTAATTTCTTCTGACTTCACATCATTATATGTCAAAAGAAAAAAAATAAGAGAGATACTAATTAGTAAAAAAATTTTTATTTTGTTTAAAAACATTATTTAAAAAATATCCAATAAATATTAAAACTGCAATTCCCATTAACCAGTTTGTTATTAATATAGTGTAAAAAATATCTTCATAATCTCCTCCCCTAATATTTATAACATACCAAAGACTTAAAAACGGGAGAGCTGTTAATCTTAAAATACTCATATAAAGACTATATAAAGGTTTTTTAACTGCTTGAAATATGGCTGTAGTAATAAAAAATACGGGATAAATTGGTCCTATTAGTGCAGCAACTTTTAAATAAATTGCACCATGTTTAATTGCTTCTAAATTATCTGTAAATAAAGAAACTAAAAATTCTGCCCCAAAAAAAATTATAATACCTGCACAAATCATAAAAGAAGATCCAAATAAAAGTGCTTTTTTATATAGTTCTCTCAAACGATCATAACTTTTAGCGCCAAAATTTTGTCCACCAATGGATAACACCGCTGTATTCAATCCAATTACAGGAAGTAAAAAAACTTGCTCAATTCTTAAGGCAGCACCATAACCTGCAGTTGCTAAATCGCCAAACTGACCAATAAAATAAAGAATATTGAATAGCCCAACGCCTATTAACAACATGCTAAACATTACAGGAATGGTTTGGTATACAAGCTCTCTTATTAGATTGAACTTTGGAATAAAGCATTGAAATTCTAAATATTGCTTTAATTCACAACAATAAACTTTATGAGCCAAATAAAGTAAACCAATAAACTGAGCAACAACAGTTGCTATAGCTAATCCAGAAATACCAAAGGCTGGAATAAATCCATAACCAAAAATGAATAAGGGATTTAAAAAAATGTTCAAAAAGAAACTAAATATCAATACATTCCTATAACTTTTGGTGTCTCCTTGAGCATTTAAAACGCCATTCAAAGATATTTGGACTAAAACTATTATTGTTCCATAAAAAATAATATCTAAATATTTTCTAGATAAAATTATACCCTCTTGATCTGATCCCATTATAGAAAGTAAAAAGTCTGATACGTTTAATCCAAAAAAGGTGACTAAAATAGATAAAAAAATTGCAAATATTATTGACTGTGCAACAAACAATGAGGCTTTTTTTATGTTATTTGCACCTATATTATTACCAATCAAAGTATTCGTACCGGCTGTCAATCCAACACCAATAGCGATTATCGTAAAATAAATTGGAAAAGATTTTGCAATAGCTGCTATTGCTTCAGCTGAAATTCTACCTGCAAACCAAGTATCAACTAAATTATAAAAAGTCTGGAACAATGAACCAACACTTGCAGGTATAGTTACCTTTCTTAGTAAAAACCATATTGGATCTTTTGTAAGTTTAAGTGTTTGTGGCAAATGAATCCTTAATTATATTTTTTTTGAAAATTATATTTTTTTCCAGATTGTTTTGCTTTATATACCTGACTTTGTCTCATTCTGAAACGAGATTTTTGATCTTTAGTTAGTTTATTAAAACAATTTGGGCAAGTAACTCCCTCTTCATAACTTTTAGATTTTTTATCTTTTATTGAAACCGGGTGTCTACATCCACCACAAATAGAATATGTTCCCTGTAGTAATCCATGTTTTAAACTTACTCTATTGTCAAATACAAAACATTCGCCTTTCCATAAACTATTTTTTTGTTTAATTTTCTTTAAATAGTTAAGAATTCCACCTTTTAATTGATAAACATTTTTAAAACCTTTTTTTTCTAAATATACAGAGGCTTTTTCGCACCTAATTCCACCAGTGCAAAACATAGCTATTGGCTGATCTTTTTTTAATTTTTTTAAGTATTTTGGAAAATCTCTAAAATTATTAATATTTGGATTAACTGATTTTTTAAAAGATCCAACCTTATTTTCAAAAGGCTTTCTTGCATCTAACAAAATTGTTTTTCTATTTTTGATCAATTTGTTCCATTTTTGTGGTTCAATATGACTATTCTTCTTTTTTATTCTTTTAGACATTTTTAGATCCATAGGAACAACTTCTTTTTTTATTTTTACTTTTGGTTTGTGAAAAGGATTAAAATTACTTTTTGAATTATTAAAACTATCAAAATTTTTAACTCCAAAAATTTTTTTTAATTTGATAATAGAATTTTTAATATCGGTATTCTTTCCAGATATAGATCCATTTAAACCTTCTTTGGATATAATAATTGAACCATATAAATTGTTATTAATTAAAATATCTTTTAAAATTTTCTGATTTTTTTTTAAATCATTAATTTTCTGAAACTTATAAAAACCAAATACTGTGAACATTAAATCTTTCTACAAACAGTCATTCCATCACCAAAAGGAACTATCACTTTTTCTACTCTAGTATCTTTAGAGATAAAATCATTTAATTCCCTTATATTTTTGGTATATTTATCATTTATATTTTTATCAACTACTTCCCCGTGCCATAATACATTATCAATTATAATTAAACCTCCCTTGTTTAATAATTCTAAAGAAATTTGGTAATATTTTTTGTAACTCATTTTATCAGCATCAATAAAAACTAAATCAAATCTTTTATTTCTTATCTTTATTAAAGTTTCTAAAGCGGGTTTAATAATTGTTTTAATTTTATGATCCTGATTAGACTTTTTAAAAAAATCAACAGCAATTTTATTTGTTTTTTCATCTTTATCTAAAGCAATAATTTCACCATCATCAGGTAAAGCTAATGCCATAGACAATGTGCTTAGACCTGTAAAAGTTCCAATCTCTAATACTTTTTTAATTTTAGAAACTTTTATAATTAAATGAAGAAATTGACACTGAGAAATAGATATTTGCATTCTTTTAACATCTCCCAATTTTAGATTATAGTTTATTATTTCTTTCTGAATCGGATGAAGTTTTAAACCATGTTTTAAGATATAATCTTGTAATTGTTTAGTGATGTTAAGGTCAGAGCCCATAACCTTATAATTTTTTTTTTAAAATTTCATTAATTAATTGAGGGTTAGCTTTACCACCAGAGGCTTTCATTGCTTGACCAACAAAAAAACCAAATAACTTTTCCTTACCTTGTTTATATTCAATTGCTTTTTCTCTATTATCATTAATTATTTTATCAATTAAAGCCTCTATAGCTTTAGGATCACTTTGTTGTTTAAGTCCTTTTTCTTCAACTATTTTTTGAGGATCTTTATCTCCATCTAACATTAATTCAAATACAGTCTTTGCTATTTTTCCTGAAATTGTTCCATTCTTTATTAAGTTAACTAGTATAGCTAAATTCTTCGCACTTACTGGGCTTTGAGAGATTTCTAGATTTTTATTATTTAAAACAGCAAATAATTCACCTATAATCCAGTTAACTGCTAATTTCATATCTTTGTTCTTACCCATCTTAGCTACAACCTCTTCAAAATATTTTGCTGTATCTATATCCGAGACTAAGATTGTTGCCTCATATGGTGACAACTTAAATTCATCAATAAATCTCTTCTTTTTATCGTCCGGTAATTCAGGAATATCATTCTTAAGTTCATTAATAAATTCATCAGAAACTTCTAAAGGCAACAAATCAGGATCTGGAAAATACCGATAATCATGAGCATCTTCTTTTGATCTCATTGATCTTGTTTCATTTTTTTTTGTATCAAATAATCGTGTCTCTTGATCAATTGATTTGCCTTCTTCAATTAAATCAACTTGTCTATTTGCTTCATACTCAATGGCCATTTGCATGAATTTTATGGAATTTACATTTTTAATTTCACATCTTGTCCCAAATTCTTTTGAGCCTTTTGCTCTGACAGAAACATTAACATCTGCTCTTAATGATCCTTCTTGCATATTTCCATCACATGTTCCTAGATATCTCATTATTGATCTTAATTTCTTAATATAAGCACTTACCTCATCAGGGGATCTAAGATCAGGCTTACTGACAATTTCCATTAATGCTACACCCGATCTATTTAAATCTACGAAAGTATTTTGAGGGTCAAGATCATGAATACTTTTTCCAGCATCTTGCTCTAAATGTAATCTTTCTATACCTACTTCTTTTTGCCCATTTGGCATATCTAAAATTACTTTACCCTCACCCACTATAGGATCTTTAAATTGTGAAATCTGATATCCTTGAGGTAAATCTGCATAAAAATAATTTTTTCTATCAAATACAGATCGTTTATTAATTTTTGCATTAAGACCAATTCCAGTTTTAATAGCTTGTTTTACACAAAATTCGTTGATTACAGGTAGCATTCCTGGAAATGCAGCATCAACTAAACTTACTTGTGTATTTGGTTCAGCTCCAAATTTAGTAGCTGAAGCAGAAAACAGTTTTGACTCCGATAAAACTTGGGCATGAACTTCTAAACCAATTACAACTTCATATTGATTATCTTTTCGATTGATTAAATATTCTGAATTTTTTTTGCTCATTTGATCCACCAATCAGTAATTTTATTTTTGAAATCTATTTTTTCTTCCATGGCATATGCAATATTTAATATATTTTGTTCATCAAAAGCTTTACCAATAATTTGCAAGCCTAAAGGATAACCTTTTGAGTCATGACCTGCCGGAATTGATATTCCTGGCAAACCTGCCAAATTTACTGGGACTGTAAATATATCATTAAGATACATTGAAACTGGATCATTTGTTTTTTCACCTATTTTAAATGCTGAACTTGGTGTTGAAGGGGTTAAAATTGCATCTACTTTTTTATATGCTTCATCAAAATCATTTTTAATTAATTTTCTTACCCTTTGAGCTTTTAAATAATAAGCATCATAATAACCAGATGATAAAACATAAGTTCCAATCATAATTCTTCTTTGAACTTCTGCACCAAAACCTTCTGACCTAGTTTTTTCATACATATCAATTAAATTTTCACCATTAGCTCTAAATCCATACTTAACTCCATCATATCTTGCTAGGTTCGAAGATGCTTCAGCTGGAGCAACAATATAATAAGTTGGTAAAGCATAACTAGTATGAGGAAGAGAAATATCAATTGTTTCAGCACCACAGTCTTTGACATACTGAATTCCTTTTTGCCATAGATCCTCAATTTCTTTTGGCATCCCATCAACTCTATATTCTTTTGGTATACCAATTTTTTTTCCCTTTATATTATTATTAAGTTCTTTGCTGTATTGATTTCTTTTAAAATCTATTGAAGTAGAGTCTTTTGGATCATAAGTACTAATTACTTCTTGTAGCAAAGCACAATCTTTTACATTTTGTGCCATTGGTCCTGCTTGATCTAGTGAAGAAGCAAAGGCAACAATTCCATAACGTGAGCAGCTTCCATAAGTAGGTTTTAACCCTACTGTTCCTGTAAAAGAAGCTGGTTGTCTTATTGATCCACCTGTATCTGTACCAATTGTAATCGGAGTTAATTGACCAGCAACTGCTGATGCTGACCCACCTGACGATCCACCTGGAACTAAATCTTTGTCAATAGGGTTTTGTACATTACCAAAAAAACTAGTTTCATTTGACGAGCCCATTGCAAATTCATCACAATTCAATTTTCCTAGAAGTATTGCACCTTCTTTCCAAATATTTTCCGTAACTGTTGATTCATAAGTTGGTACAAAATTATTTAAAATTTTACTACCAGCAGTTGTTTTAATATCTTTTGTACAAAATAAATCTTTTACTGCCATTGGTATACCTGGCAATTTTAAATCTAAATTGGGTTTTTGATCAAATTTTTTTGCTTTATCTAAAGCTAAAGCAAAGTCTTCAGTAATATATGAATTCAATTCTTTAGATTTTTCAGATCTTTCAATAAATGCTTTGGTTACATCTGCTGAAGATAGTTTTTTATTTTTAATATTTTCAACTAATTTTGTTAAAGATTGTTTTGTGATATCTGACATTACTCAATCACCTTTGGTACAACAAAATAATCTTCATTATCTTGAGGGGAATTTTTAACAATTTGTTCTCTAATATTATTACTTTTAACCTTGTCAGGTCTAAGTTTTAATGTCGTTTCAGCAACTGAAGTTAAAGGCTCAACATTGTCTGTTTTTAATTCATTTAGTTTTTCAATAAATTCAAAAATTGAATTTAAATCACCAGCTAATTTTTCAGCTTTTTTTTCATCAACTGAAATCCTTGATAATTTAGATATATGTTTTATTGTTTTAAGATCTATACTCATATGCTATTTAGATATGTCGCAAACTATCACTTAAGTTTAAAATATACAATATGATCACTTTAGAGGAATTTAAAAAAAAACACTCAGATAAGTGTAGATTGATAGGTTTAGACCTTGGTTCTAAAAGAATCGGTGTATCTATTTGTGATGAAAAACAATTAATTGCCACTCCTCTAAAAACAATTAACAAAAATACATTAAATGATTTAATTGCTGAGCTTAAGCTAATTATTGATGAAAATGATATTAAAGGGATTGTAATAGGAAATCCTTTAAATATGGATGGTTCATCAGGCAGATCTGCACAATCTGTTAAAGATATTTCTCGAAACATTGAGAAAAACATCAATATTCCAATTTGCTTATGGGATGAAAGGTTATCAACAGTTGGTGCATTTAATCTTTCTAGTCAATTAGATATTAATGTAAGCAAAAGAGAAAAGAAAATTGATGAAAATGCTGCTGCTTTTATATTACAAGGAGCAATAGATTTTTTAAATAATTAATACTTGCTATTGTAGTCATTTATAGCTATAGAGTTGGTTTTAATGGCAATTAAAACAAATAAAGCTATTAAAATTTCCCAAAAACATTTGTTAGGTATCCAAGATTTATCAATTAATGATGTTAATCTAATACTTGATGAAGCACACACATTTATAAAAGTTAATCAAAGCAAAAATAAGAAAATAGATGTTTTAAGAGGAAAAACTCAAATCAATTTATTCTTTGAACCTTCTACAAGGACTCAAAGCTCATTTGAATTAGCTGGTAAGAGACTTGGGGCAGACGTTATGTCTATGAATATTAGTAATTCTGCAATAAAAAAAGGTGAAACATTAATTGATACGGCTATGACTTTAAATGCAATGCATCCTGATATCATTGTAGTTAGACATCAAGACTCAGGAGCATGTAATTTACTTTCACAAAAAGTAAATTGTGCAGTGTTAAATGCTGGTGATGGAAGAAGAGAACACCCTACCCAAGCCTTGTTAGATGCTTTAACAATTATAACCCGAAAAAAAAAAATTGAAGGTTTAAAAATTGCAATATGTGGTGACATACTTCATTCAAGGGTAGCAAGATCAAATATATATTTACTAAATATGTTAGGAGCTGAAGTTAATATAATTGCTCCAACAAATCTTATGCCTAAAGAAATTGAAAAATTTGGGGTAAACACTTTTACTGATATGAAAAAAGGTTTGAAAGATTGTGATATCGTTATGATGTTGAGATTACAGAATGAAAGAATGACAAGTTCGTATCTTTCTTCAAATAGAGAATATTATGAATACTATGGATTAACTCCTGGCAAATTAGAGCATGCAAAATCTGATGCATTAATTATGCATCCTGGACCTATGAATAGAGGTATTGAAATAGATACAGTGCTAGCTGATGATATAAACAAGAGTGTAATTAAAGAACAAGTTGAACTGGGTGTAGCCGTAAGAATGGCTTGTTTAAGGATATTTTGTACATAAATGAAAAAACAATATTTCATAAATGCCAACATTGTAGACCCACATAATTCTATCAATGAAATTGGAGGATTAATTATTAGTGAAGATGGTAAAATTGAAGCTATAGGAAAAAAAGTAAATACCAACAACCTTCCAAGTAGAGAAAGGCCAATAGATTTAAAGGGAAAATATATTTTTCCAGGATTAGTAGATATGAGAGTTTTTGTTGGTGAACCTGGTTATGAATACAAAGAAAATTTTAGAACGTTAAGTAATGCAGCTTTATCTGGAGGTGTTACCTCTGTCGTTACTATGCCAAATACAGACCCAATTATAGATAATGTATCTATAGTTGATTTTTTAAAAAGAAGAGGAAGAGATAAATCAAAAATAAATATTTTTCCATGCGCTTCACTTACCAAAAATATTGAAGGTACAAATATGACTGAATTTGGTCTTTTACAAAGTAAAGGAATAATCGCTTTCACAGATGGAATAAAAACAATTCAAAACCCTAGATTAATGTCAAGAATAATGAATTCTGCAAAAGATCTAGGTTGTTTAATTATGCAACACGCCGAGGACTATGAACTTGCGAAGAATGGTATGATAAATTCAGGAATTATTGCCTCTAAACTAGGATTATCCGGTATACCAGAAATTGCAGAAAGAATTTTAATTGAAAGAGATTTAACATTATTAGAAAAAGTTAAATGCAGGTATCACATATCTCAATTATCATCACAAAAATCGATTGAAGTAATAAAATACAGAAAAGAAATTGTAAAATTTACTTCAGGTGTTTCTGTTAATAATCTTTCATTAAATGAAAACGATATTGGAGATTTTAGAACTTTTTTAAAATTATCTCCCCCATTGAGAAGAGAGGAAGATAGGATTGCATTAGTTGAGGGATTGAAAGATGGCTTGATTGATGTCATTGTTTCCGATCATAAACCAGAAGACGAAGAATCTAAAAGATTAACATTTTCACAAGCTGCTACGGGAGCATCAGGAATAGAAACACTATTATCTTTGAGTTTAGAATTATACCATAATGGTTCTCTTAAACTTGAAACAATTATAAAAGCTCTAACTTCAAATCCGGCAAAAATATTAAAAATAGATAAAGGTAATTTATCCATAGGTAATGATGCAGACCTATGTATAGTTGATATTGATAAACCTTGGATTGTAAAAAAAGAAAAATTAGTCTCAAAATCAAAAAATACTTCAATTGAAGATAAAAAATTACAAGGAAAAGTTACTAATACATTTGTAAAAGGTAAAGAATTATTTAAGCTGTAGTATGGATATTTTTTTAATAGGTATAATTTCATACCTTATGGGTTCTATACCATTTGGACTTATACTTACAAAAATATTTTTAAATAAAGATATAAGAGAAATTGGTTCTGGCAACATTGGAGCTACTAATGCATTAAGAACCGGGAACAAAACTATTGGTTATTCCACATTAGTCCTAGATATTTTAAAAGCTGTAGCTCCAGTTATTTATGTAAAAATTTTTTTTCAAGATTTTTTATATATAGCTTCTTTATGTGCTTTCTTAGGTCATGTTTTTCCAATTTGGCTTAAGTTTAAAGGTGGTAAAGGTGTTGCTACATATGTCGGGATCTTGTTTGCTATAAATTTTTATTTTGGAATTATTTTTATAATCTCCTGGTTTATAACTTTTTTTATTTCAAAATATTCTTCTCTATCTTCATTAATTGGAGCAGCTTCAATACCAATATATTTATTAATTTTGACACAATTTAACCAAGTAATTTTTTTTACAATTATGTTTGTCTTGATATTTTTTACCCACAGAGAAAATATTAAAAGATTGAAAAATAAAGAAGAAACTAAGACAAAAATTTATTAAATTGACTATCTAAGTGATTTGGGTAGTTTGTAGCCTATGAATTTGGTCATTGTAGAAAGTCCAGCTAAAGCTAAAACAATAAATAAATATTTAGGCGATGATTATAGAGTTTTAGCAAGTTATGGACATATAAGAGACTTGCCATCAAAAAATGGTTCAGTAGACCCTGATCAAGACTTTAAAATGGAATGGGAAATTGACAGTTTTTCAAAAAAATATCTTAAAGAAATAACAGATGCAGCAAAAGACTCATCTAAAATTATATTGGCTACTGACCCTGATCGTGAAGGTGAAGCAATTGCTTGGCATGTAAAAGAATATTTAAATGAAAAAAAACTTTTGAAAGATAAAGAAATTGAACGAGTTGTGTTTAATGAAATAACTAAAAAAGCTGTAATTCATGGAATAGAAAACCCAAGACAAATTGAACCATTACTAGTAGATGCCTATATGGCTAGAAGAGCTTTAGATTACTTAGTTGGATTTAATATTTCACCTATACTTTGGACAAAACTACCAGGTTCAAAATCAGCTGGAAGAGTTCAGTCTGTAGCATTAAAATTGATTACTGAAAGAGAACATGAAATTGAGTCGTTCAAACCTGAGGAATATTGGACATTAAGTATTAAATTTGCTGACAATAAAAATCAAAATATTACTGCCAGCATAAGTCAATTAGATAATAACAAAATTGAAAAATTTTCGTTTAAAAATAAAGATGAGATAAATAAAGCCATATCTAGTATTAATAGAAAAAAATTTAGTATAACTGATATCTCAAGCAAAGTAATAAATCGTAATCCATCTGGCCCTTTTACTACATCTACTCTGCAACAAACTGCTTCAAGTAGATTGGGATTTGGTGCATCAAGAACAATGCAAATTGCACAAAAATTATATCAAGGAATAGAGATAGAGGGAGAAACAATCGGTTTAATCACTTATATGAGAACTGATGGAACCAACCTTTCTAAAGATGCAGTGTTAGCTTTTAGAGATTTTATAAAAAAAGAAATTGGTAATGAGTATTTACCTAGTGATGCTTTGAATTATTCTGGTAAAAAAGCTAAAAATGCTCAAGAAGCTCACGAGGCAATTAGACCTACAGATATTATTAGAACACCCCAAAGTGTTAAAAAATATTTAAGTACAGATCAAAATAAACTATATGATCTTATTTGGAGTAGAGCATTATCTTCTCAAATGGAGTCTGCTAAATTTGATAGAAACACTATTACTATAACTTCAGATAATAATGATACTATTTGTAAAGCCAGCGGGTCAGTATTAAAATTTGATGGTTTCTTAAAAATTTATAATAATCAAAACAAAGATGATGATGAAAATATTTTGCCAGCTGTATCTAAAGGACCAATCAACATTGAGTCATTAATAGATGAACAACATTATACACAACCGCCACCAAGATATTCTGAGGCAAGTTTAGTTAAAAAGCTTGAGGAACTTGGTATAGGAAGGCCTTCAACGTATGCAAGTATCATTTCTACTATTGCCAATAGGGGCTACGCAGAGATATTGAATAAAAGATTTTTTCCTACAGATAGAGGTAAATTAATTTCAGCATTTTTGGAAAAATTATTCTCAAAATATGTTGATTATAACTTTACTGCAGGATTAGAAGATCAACTTGATGAGATCACATCTGGAAAAGAAAGTTGGATTAAAGTTTTGGAACTTTTTTGGAAAGACTTCAACAATAATGTTTCTGAAGTGAGGGAAAAAAGGACTAGAGAGGTCTTAGATTTGCTTAATGAAAGTTTGGGAAGCTTAGTTTTTGACAAAGATAAAGATGGAAATATTGTTAGAAAATGTCAATTATGTAATGATGGAACTCTTAGTTTAAAAAATAGCTTTAGAGGTGGTGCTTTTATAGGTTGTTCAAATTATCCAGAATGTAAGTTTACTCGACCGTTATCTAAAGCAAAAGCTGCTGCTCAAGCACAATTAGCTGAACCAAAGTTAATTGGGAAACATGAAAATGGTAATGATATATATTTGAAAAATGGAAGATTTGGCCCCTATCTTCAATATGAAAAAATTTCTACCGAAATAGAAAGTGAAAAAGGTACAAAGAAAAAGAAAAAAAGTAAAAAATCTAAATCAGATGTTAACGAGCTTTTAAAAAACGTTTCAATACCTAAAGGTTTAGAATTGGAGAGTATTGATTTAGAAAAGGCTCAATTCTTATGTTCATTGCCTAAATCTTTAGGAATAAACCCTGATAATCAAAAAGAAATAACATTAAACACAGGAAGATTTGGGCCTTATTTAAAATGTGAAAATAAATCAGCAAGGATAGAAAATATAGAAGAAATTTTTTCAATAGGTTTAAATAGAGCAATTACCATGATAGCTGAAGCTAAACCAGGAAGAATGTCTTCTTCAATAATTAAAGATTTAGGTGAACACCCTGAAGATAAAAAACCTGTAAGGATAATGAAAGGACAATATGGTCCTTATATTAAGTATAAATCGTTAAATGCGACTATTCCGGAGGAAAAAGATCCTACTGAATTAACAATGGAAGAGGCTTTAATTTTAATTGAGAAAAGGAAAGAATACGATAAAACAAAAAAATCAAAAAAAAGAAAAAAATGAAATTTAAATTAAATTTAATTATATTAATTTTAATTGTTTTTTTAAAACCAGCTTATTCTGAAGAAATGGATTGTAATCAATTTAATAAACTAAGTGCAAAATATATTGAATGTAATGCCAAAAAACTAAAAACTAAAACAATCGAAAAAGTAGAAATAAGTAAAGATAAGATGGAAAGTTCAGGCATTAACGATAAAATAAAAAAATTTAAAAATAGTAAAACACTTTTAGATTTGATAAAAAAATAATTATGTCTTTTGAAAAAAAAATTAAAGAATTAGGCTTAGCCTTACCTGAAGCTAAAGCACCAGTGGGCAATTATGTTGCAACTAAAATAACTGATAAATTGTTATTTATTTCAGGACAAATCTCAATTGATGAAAATGGTGGATTGATTAAAGGAAAAATTGGAAAAGATTTAGATACTGAGGCTGGATACAATGCTGCAAAAAGATGTGCTTTAAGTATTGTGTCACAAGTTAAAAAAGCTTGTGATGGAGATTTATCAAAGATTAAATCTTGTATAAAATTGACTGGTTTTGTTAATTCAACAGAGGACTTTACTGATCAACCTAAAGTCCTAAATGGCGCATCAGATTTAATTGCTTCAATTTTTGGTGATGCTGGAATGCATACTAGGGCTGCTGTTAGTACAAATAGCTTGCCGCTTGGAGTTTCAGTAGAAGTTGATGCAATTTTTGAATTAAAATAATTTATCTGCCAATAGAATAATATTTAATTTTAGAATTTGACATTTTAGAAGGTGAGTAAATATTCCTTAAATCATAAATTGTAAAATTTCTTTTTTTGACAAGTTTTTTAAAGTTTAACAATTTAAATTCATTCCATTCAGTATGAATCACTATAAGATCACTTTTTAAACAAGCTGATTGTATATCTTTAAAATATTTTACATTTTTGAGTTTTTTAAATTCATTTTTTTCACCTGAAGGATCAAAATATCTTATTTTACAGCTTTTTTTATTTAAATAATTTATCATTGGTATACTAGCAGCTTCTCTCATATCATCTGTATTTGGTTTAAAAGTAACTCCTAAAAAGGTAATTATCTTATTTTTTAATTTTTTATTCAAAATTTTTTCTATTCTTCGGATTAAAGAAATTTTACGGTTATTGTTTGATTTAACTACTGATTTTACAACTGATAAATCTGTTTTGAATTTATTAGCAGTATCAACTAAAGCTCTTGTATCTTTTGGAAAACATGAACCACCGTATGCAGGACCTGCTCTTAAAAATCGATCACCAATTCTTTGATCAAGACCCATACCTGTTGAAATATCTTGAATATTTACATCTATTTTTTCACATAAATTGGCTAATTCATTTATGTAAGTAATTTTTGTGGCTAAAAACGCATTTGAGGCATATTTTATCATTTCTGCGCCTCTTCTCGAAGTTTTGAAATATCTGCTACTTTTTTTTATTAAAGGTAAATAAAGTGATTTTAAGATCTTATTAGCTTTATTGCTATCAGTTCCAATAATAATTCTATCAGGAAAAATAAAATCTCTGATCGCTTCCCCTTCTCTTAAAAATTCTGGATTAGAAACTATATCTACTAATTTTTTCTTTTTAAGATTAAACAGAATTTTTTCAATTTTATCACCAGTAGAGACTGGGACTGTAGATTTAGTAATAATAATTTTATATTTTGTTATTATCTTTTTTAATTCATTTGCTACTTGAAAGACGTACTTAAGATCAGCAGAATTACTATTTTTTTTAGTTGGGGTACCAACACAAATGAAAATGATATCAGCTTTTAAAACAGCTTCCTTTAAATTATCGGTAAAAAATAATCTCTTAGCTTTATAATTTCTTTTAAGTATTTCCTCCAAACCTGGTTCATAAATTGGAACTATACCTTTATTTAAAGATTTAATTTTATCTTTATTTTTATCTACACAATAAACTGTATTTCCTAGATCTGAAAAACAAACACCACTTACCAAACCAACATAACCTGTACCTATCATACACAATTTCATAAATTTGAAATCTCCAAACCCGATTTAATATATCCATCTAAAGTTCCACAATCTAAATATTTACCTTTAAAATTATGTGCAATAAATTTATTTTCATCTTTTATTAATGATCGAATTGAATCTGTGATATGAACTTCACCTCCTTTACTTGGTTTTTGGTGGTTTAATTTCGAAAATATAGTTTTCGGTAAGATATATCTTCCAATTACAGCTTTATTTGAAGGAGCATTTTTTTTAGATGGTTTTTCAATAACATCATTAATTATAAAATTTTCATTATCTAATTTTTTTTTTAATTTATATATACCCCATCTAGAAACTGTCTTTTTATCAACGGTCATAGAGGCCATAACTGAAGATTTATATTTTTTATGAATTTTAATCATGGATTTAGAACAATTATTATTTATTATTAAATCATCTGGAAGAAGCATTAAAAAAAATTTATCTTTGACAAATTTTCTTGATTTTAATATAGCATCTCCCGTTCCAAGTGGTTTGTTTTGATAAACAAATTTTATCATTTTTTTATATTTTAGTATTTTTTTATATTCATATTGAATTCTTTTATCTTTTTTTTTTTTAATTATCTTTCTATAGAAATGATCATTGTGGAAATATGTTTTGATTAATTCTTTTTTTTTGGAAATAATAAAAATAATCTCTTTGATACCTGCTTCTATACATTCATCTAAGATGTATTCTATACCTGGTTTTCCATTAATTGGTAAAAGTTCTTTTGGAAAAACACTTGTTAATGGTAGTAAACGTGTACCAAGTCCTGCTAATGGAATAATTGCTTGTTTAATCATTTAAATGTTTTACTTATTAAATTGTTTTATACAAATGAAAATTTTATTAAATAATGATGATTTAAATGAGGCATTATATAATGTCAGAAATGTGGGTTTTGTACCTACTATGGGTAGTATTCATAGAGGTCATTTATCATTAATAAAGAGATCACTTAATGAATGTAATAGAACTATCGTTAGTATTTTTGTAAATCCTACACAATTTAATAATAAAAATGATTTCAAAAAATATCCAAGAAATTTTAAAAATGATTTAATAATTTTAAAAAAATTAAAGATTGATTTTGTTTATTTTCCCTCAATAAATGACATTTATTCATATAAAAGACCAACAAAAATAAAGATCGATAAAAAAAACATAATATTGTGTGCTAAATTTAGAAAAGGTCATTTTGAAGGTGTAATTGATGTGATGGATAGATTGACAGGCCTAATTAGACCAAAAAAAATCTTTATGGGAGAGAAAGATTATCAACAATTATATTTAGTAAGAAAATATCTTAAAAAACACCATATATCTAAAATAATTGGATGTAAAACAATAAGAGAAAAAAATAAACTTGCACTCTCATCAAGAAACTTACTTTTAAGTAAAACTCAATTAATAAAAGCAAGTAAATTAATCAAAAATCTAATGAATATTAAAAAAAAATTTAAAAAAAAAGATAACTTTAATAATATTCTTTATTATAAAAAAAAAGAGTTAAGCAAATTATACAATGTTAAGATTGAATATCTTGAATTTAGAAATATAAAAAACTTAAAATTGTCAAATAAATTAAAAAATTCTAAAATTTTTTTAGCCTATTATCTAGATAAAGTGAGATTAATTGATAATTTTTAAAAATTTATAAAAAATAAGCACCAACACCTAAAAACGATACAAAACCAATTACATCAGTGATCGTCGTTACAAAAACACTAGAGGCAATTGCGGGATCAATATTCATTCTTTTTAGTGTAACAGGTACTAAAATACCAAATAAACCAGCTACCACCATGGTCAAAATCATAGATATAGATATTATTAGTGATAATAAAAAATCCTGAAACCAAACTTGTACAATAAAAGAACTAATAATTGCAAATATAACTCCATTTAAAATACCAATATTAAATTCTTTAAGAATATTTTGGTTAAAATTATTTTTAGTAAGATCATTAGTTGCAAGTGTTCTCACAGTAACAGCTAAAGTTTGCATTCCTGCATTTCCACCCATAGAAGCAACTATTGGCATCAAAAAAGCTAAAACAACCATTTGTTCAATTGTAGCACCAAATAAACTTATACAATAAGTAGCTAAAAAGGCTGTGAATAAATTTAATAATAGCCAATTAAATCTTCTTTTAGTTTTTGTAATTACTCCATCGGTAATTTCTTCATCACCTACCCCTGCTAATCTTAAAGCATCTTCTTCAGCTTCTTCTTTTAAAACTGTAAGAACATCATCAGATGTAATCATTCCAACTAATTTATTGCTTTTATCTACAACACATGCAGAATTTAAATTATAGTTTTCAAATGAATGACCAACCTCCTCTTTATCCATATCTACAGGAATCAAAAAAATTGAGTCATCCATTATTGAAGACATTTTTGTCTCCCTAGCCGTTCTCAGAACTTTAGAGGAAGGAACTGCACCAATTGGTTTGAAATTTTCATCAACAATATAGATTTCTAAAAATTGTTCAGGTAAATCTTTGTTTTCTCTTAAATAATCGATTGTTTGCCCTACTGACCAGTTACTTGGAATTGCTGTAAATTCTCTCTGCATGATTCTTGCAGCACTATCCTCTGGATAACTTAAACCCTCTAAAAGAGCAAAACGATCTTTTGGTGGCAATAAACTTAAAATTGAATTTTTTTCTTTTTCTTCAACATTTTCTAATATGGCTATTGCATCATCTGACTCAAGGTTTTTTAATATTCTAACAATCGCATCTGATGAAAGATATTTAATAATCTCAGTTTGAACAGACTCATTGAGTTCTACAAATACCTCTGGATCAATTTTAAAATTATTAAGTTTAATTAAACTTTCTCTATCGTTTAAACTTAAATGTTCAATTATATCAGCAGCATCTGAAGGATGCATTTCTTTAAAAGAATTTGTTATAAAAGTTGTGTCATTA
This sequence comes from uncultured Pelagibacteraceae bacterium, assembly GCA_902624515.1. GTDB lineage: Bacteria > Pseudomonadota > Alphaproteobacteria > Pelagibacterales > Pelagibacteraceae > Pelagibacter. The sequence continues at coordinate 850 of CACNYE010000012.1, read as the reverse complement.
CTAGATATTTTATCAGTTACAACTTTTATATATTCTTTATTGAATTCAAAATTGACTTTTTTATCTTTGATTTTTTTTATTAAAGTCATATTTTTACCTATTATTCTGTCGGATCTTTTAATACAAAATAAAAAGATTACAATTTATAAATGAACATAGAAATTAAAAAGTCCCAAAATCCAGTAAAATATGAAGATGCTATAACTTTTATGGAGAAGCGAATTCTTGAAATAAGTGAAAAAAATTCCAATGATTTGATTTGGATTTTAGAACATGAGGAAATTTATACTGCAGGCACGAGTTATAATGAAAAAGAAATTATAGATAAATCAATTAATGTAATTAAAACAAATAGAGGTGGAAAAATTACCTATCATGGACCTGGTCAATTAATTTGTTATTTTGTGATTGATCTAAAAAAAGATAAAAAAGATATTAGAAAATTTATTTCTATAATTGAAAAATCAATAATTGATACTCTTAGTTCATATAATATTAAAACTTTTGCTGATAAAGAAAATATAGGTATTTGGCATGATGATAATGATCAAATAAAAAAAGTTGCTGCAATAGGTATAAGAATAAGTAAATGGATAGCTTACCATGGTTTTTCAATAAATATTAGTAATGATTTAAAAAAGTATGAATCAATAATACCTTGCGGTATTCAAAACAAAGGTGTCACAAATCTTAAAACGATTAAAGATCAAAATTATAATAAATTAGATGATAAATTAATTGAAAATTTTATTTCTAATTTGGAAAATTAAGCCTTTTAGTTTTTAATAATTTTTTAAAATAATCAGGTAATAATGCTTTATAAGTATATTTTTTATTATTTATCATAAAT
>CACNYE010000011.1 GCA_902624515.1 uncultured Pelagibacteraceae bacterium | reverse complement strand
AGACTGCTGAGACAACTAAGAAGACAGATAAAATATCTCAAGATCAACAAAAGAGTATTGAGAACGTTGGTCTGTCTTTAAGTGAAGAAGATGCATTAAAAGCACAAATTTTTGGTTGTTGGAGTATTCCTTTAGGTTTACCATATAATGAAAATTTATTAGTAAGAATTAAACTTTTGCTTAATCCTGATGGTACAGTTTTACAGTCTGAAATACTTGACCATGCGAGAATGAATAGACCTGGGCAAGGATTTTATAAAGTTTTAGCAGAAAGCGCATTAAGAGCTGTGAAATTATGTCAACCTTTGAGAGTTCCTTCAACAGGATATGAAAGATGGAAAGAATTACAATTAAATTTTGATGCAAGAGAGATGTTGGAAGGTTAGAATATAGATATGTTAAGATATTTTTTTGCTATACTATTTTTATTTTTGCCCTTTAAAGGAAACGCTCTTATTGAAGTTGATATAACACGAGGAAACTTAAATCCACTTCCTATTGCTGTTTCTCCTATGTCAATAGATGAAAATTCAAGATCCAATTTTGAAAAAATTCTGAATAAAAAAGATATAGGTTCCGAAATTTCTATTGTTGTGGAAAAAAATTTAAAAACTACAGGTTTATTTAATCCTTTAAATAAAGATGCATTTCTTCAAGCACCTGACATTGCTAATTTAAAACCACGTTTTGAGGATTGGAATTTGATTAAAGCTCAAGCTTTAATAACTGGAAAAGTAAATTTTGTTGATGAAAAATTAAGAGTTGAATTTAGATTATGGGATGTTTTAGCTGGTAAAGAAATGATGGCACTAGCTTTTACAACTGTCCCAACCAATTGGAGAAGAGTAGGACATATTATTACGGACAAAGTTTATGAAAGATTAACAGGAGAGAAAGGTTATTTTGATACAAGGATAATTTATGTATCTGAAGAAGGACCTAAAACCAAAAGAATTAAAAAACTTGCAATAATGGATCAGGATGGTGCTAATAATAAGTTTTTAACCTTGGGTAACGAACTCGTTTTAACACCTCGATTTAATCCAACAAACCAAATGGTAACATATCTATCTTACTTTAGAAATTTACCTAGAGTATATCTTTTAGATATTGAAACAGGAATGCAAGAGGTAGTTGGAGATTTTCCAGGAATGACTTTTGCTCCAAGGTTTTCTCCTAATGGAAAAAAAATTATTATGAGTTTTGCCAAAGATGGAAATTCTGATATTTATACTATGGATTTAGAAAACAGAATTGTTGAAAAAATTACAAATCATCCGTCTATAGATACATCACCATCATATTCTCCTGATGGAAAATATATTTGTTTTAATTCAGATAGAAGTGGTTATCAGCAGATATATGTTATGAAAAGTGATGGCAGCGATGTAAAACGTATTTCTTTTGGTAGAGGCTTGTATGGTACTCCTGTTTGGTCACCTAGAGGTGATCTGATTGCATTTACAAAATTACATAAAGGGAAATTTTATATTGGTGTAATGAGAACCGATGGAAGTGGAGAAAGGCTGTTAACCGAAAATTATTATCAAGAAGCTCCATCATGGTCTCCAAATGGAAGGGTTCTAATTTTTTATAGAGAAACAAAAACAGATGATAAGGGAGAAGGTTTTTCTGCAAAATTGTGGTCGATTGATCTAACAGGCTATAATGAACGATTGATTGAGACCCCAACTGATGCTTCAGACCCATCATGGTCATCTTTATTAAGTAATTAAACCAAATTATCTTGATTTTTTAACTTGAAACATCTATTTAGTTGTGAAAAAGTTAAGTATTAGAAATATTGATCAAGGAGTAATAATGAAATTAAACAAGATTCTAAAAAACACTTTATTAATTGTAGTTGCCTGTTTTGCACTATCTGCGTGTGCAACATCAAAGAAATCAACGGGTCAAATGCAAGGTGATGTTTATACTGGAACAGACACAGTTGAGTATTTAGCATCAGGTGTACCTGACAGAGTTTTCTTTGCAACAAATGAATCTGTTTTAACTACAGCTTCAAGAGACACTTTAAGAAAACAAGCTGCATGGTTAAGAAAAAATTCTGACATTACAATTGTGCTAGAAGGACATGCAGACGAAAGAGGAACAAGAGAATATAACTTAGCTCTAGGTGAAAGAAGAGCTAACGCTGCTAAAGATTATTTAATGACATATGGAATTTCTTCAGACAGAATTTCAGTTTTAAGCTATGGAAAAGAAAGACCTGTTGATTCAGGTTCAAATCCTTTAGCTTGGTCAAAAAATAGAAGATCAGTTACAGTAAAAGCAAATTAATTTAATATTTTTAAAGACCCTTAATCTTTTATTCGATTAAGGGTCTTTTTTTTGCCATTATTTTAAACATAAAGTTGATTAATGAAACTAATGTTTAAATCTTTTTTAATAAAATTTTTTTTATTTTTTAATTTTTTTGTTTTAAATTCATACTCGCTTGCGGATAATCACAATATTTATGAAACTTTGGAACAGATCAAAAAAGATATCAAAACACTAGAAAAGGCTGTTTACTCAACTTCTTCAGAATTTAATGCAGTATCATCAAATGCCTCAAATCTTGATAGTGTTAACTCAGAAGACGTACTTACGAGACATTTATTAAAACTCTCAGAAATTGAAAATCAATTTCAAATGTTAACAAATAGATTCGAAGAAATAAATTTCAAATTAGATAAATTATCAAATAGACTATCTAAAGTACAAGCTGATAATCAAACTAGATTTCAAGATATAGAGAGTTCGTTACTATCAGGAAATGGTGTTAAAAATATAACAAAAAAAATAGAAGATCAAAAATCTTTACCAGGCAGCTCACAACCTCAAGACTTAGGCTCTATTTCTTATAAAGATACAGAGACTAAAGATACATCTCAACAAACACAATCTATTGATACTACAGCAACAATTGTTACAGAAACCTTTCAAGCTGAAGAAAAGATTCTACCAAAAGAAAGTCCCAATAAACAATATGAATTTGCGACAAGTTTCTTAAAAATTGGAGATTATTCTACAGCGGAAAGAGCATTTAGAGAATTTGTTGAGACAAATCCAGAACATGATTTAGCAGGAAATGCTCAATACTGGTATGCAGAAACTTTTAGAATAAGACAACTTTATACTGATGCTGCATCTGCATACTTGGAAGGATATCAAAAATATCCCAAAGGTGAAAAAGCTCCTATAAATTTGTTAAAGCTTGGTGTATCTATGGTCCAAATTGGAGAAAAAGATCAAGGTTGTAAAATGATTAATGGTGTAGAGAAACAGTATCCAAACGCTAATCAATCTGTGATCCAAAAAGCTAAATATGAATCACAAAAATTTGAGTGCAATAATCAAAATTCCTAAACTTTTAAAATCTAAGTTAAATAATAAAAAAATTAATAAGATTTATAGAGTATTTGAGAGTTCTTTAAATTTAAATGATGATTTTATAGTTGCCGTATCAGGTGGACCTGACAGTTTAGCACTAGCTTTTTTAGCGAAGATATATTCTTTTAAAAAAAACTTAAGAGCAGAATTTATTATTGTTGATCATAAACTTAGAGAAGAATCAACAATAGAAGCCAAACTTGTTAAAAAAATATTAAAAAAATTCCATATTGAAAGTAAAATTTTGACTTGGAGAGGTAAAAAACCATTAAAAAATGTTCAATCTTTAGTTAGAAAAAAAAGGTATGAAATATTATTTGATAGTTGTAAAAAATTGAATATCAGGAATATTTTAGTAGGACATCATCAAGATGATTTATTTGAAAACTTTTTTATCAGAATATTAAGAGGAAGCGGGCTAAAAGGTTTGGTTTCACTAGATAAAAAAATTATTATAGATAATATTAAATTACTAAGACCCTTATTGGATTTAAAAAAAGAAGATCTAATTTTTGCAGCAAAGCATGTTTTTAATTATTATGTTAAAGATCCATCTAATATAGATGATAAATTTCAAAGAATGAGAGTGAGAAAACTTTTATTAGAACTTGAAAATGAAGGTTTAGATAAAAGAAAATTTATTAAAACAATTGATAATTTAAAATATTCCGAAAAAGTAATTAATTTTTATGTTGATGAAAATTTAAATAAAAATTCTTTTTTTTCAGCCAAAGAAAATCGAGCAATATTGAATTATAATGAATTTTTTTCTCAACCTCATGAGATAATTTTTAGATCTCTTTCTAATTTAATAAAATTTACAAGTAAAAATTATTATCCAGTTAGGGGTAAAAAAATTGAAAAAATTATTGAAGAAATAAAAAAAAAATCCTTTTTAAAAGCAACTTTAGGTGGTTGTATTATAAAAAGGGTTAATCAGACAGTAATTATATCAAAAGAACATTAAATTAGTCTCACATTAAGCTAAATTGCCACTTGTTTAATTTATAATAATTCTTATTTTATAGACATGAATTTTAAAAATATAGCAATGTGGGCAATAATAGTTTTTTTAACTATTGGACTTTATAATATGTTTAAAAATCCCCAAACTAATATGAGAGGTGGAAATCAGATTATATTTTCAGAATTTTTATCGTCAGTTGAAAACGGAGAAGTATTAAAGGTAGAAATTCAAGGAAACAATATAAAAGGAGTTTATTCAAATGGAAATAGTTTTTCAACATATTCTCCCAACGATCCAAATCTAATCGAAAAATTATCAGATAAAGGTGTTAGTATTTCTGCAGCACCTATTGATGAAAAAATGCCATCATTGTTTGGTGTATTGCTTTCTTGGTTTCCTATGTTGTTATTAATAGCTGTTTGGATTTTTTTCATGAGACAAATGCAAGGTGGAAAAGGTGGAGCAATGGGTTTTGGAAGATCTAAAGCAAAAATGATGAATGAATTAAAAGGGAAAGTAACATTTAATGATGTTGCAGGAGTTGAGGAAGCTAAAGAAGAGGTTGAGGAGATAGTTGAATTTTTAAAAGATCCTAAAAAGTTTAGCAGGCTAGGAGGAAAAATTCCTAGAGGTGCTTTGCTAGTTGGACCTCCCGGTACAGGAAAAACTTTACTTGCGAGAGCTATTGCTGGAGAGGCTGGTGTACCTTTTTTCACGATATCAGGATCAGACTTTGTTGAAATGTTTGTAGGCGTTGGAGCTTCAAGAGTAAGAGATATGTTTGAACAAGGTAAAAAAAATTCACCTTGTATAATTTTTATTGATGAAATTGATGCTGTTGGAAGAAGTAGAGGTGCAGGTCTTGGCGGTGGTAACGATGAAAGAGAGCAAACACTTAATCAGTTATTAGTTGAGATGGATGGTTTTGATACAAATGAAGGGGTAATAATAATTGCAGCAACAAATAGACCTGATGTTTTAGATCCAGCTTTGTTAAGACCAGGAAGATTTGATAGACAAGTTGTGGTCTCAAATCCAGATATTATTGGTAGAGAAAAAATTCTTAAAGTACATGTTAAAAAAATCAAAATGGCACCTGATGTCAATTTAAGAACCATAGCTAGAGGAACTCCAGGATTTTCAGGAGCAGATTTAGCAAATCTTGTTAACGAAGCTGCTTTATTAGCTGCAAGAAAAAATAAAAGAATTGTGACATTAATGGAATTTGAAGAAGCAAAAGACAAAGTAATGATGGGCGCTGAAAGAAGATCAATGGTTATGACCGAGGACGAGAAAAAACTAACAGCCTATCATGAAGGTGGTCATGCTTTGGTATCATTTAATATGCCAAGTTATGATCCTATACACAAAGCAACGATCATTCCAAGAGGAAGAGCTCTAGGAATGGTTATGAATTTACCTGAAAGAGATAAACATGGGTATTCAATTAAATATCTTAAAGCTAGATTGGCTGTATGTTTTGGAGGCAGAGTAGCTGAAGAACTTATTTTTGGTAAAGATGATATAACTACAGGTGCAGGCGGAGGAACTGGATCAGATATCAATCAAGCAACTCAGCTTGCAAGAGCAATGGTTACAAAATATGGAATGAGTGAAGAAATGGGTCCTGTTGAATATGGAGAAAATCAAGAAGAGGTATTTTTAGGTAGATCAGTAACTCAAACTCAATCTGTATCTGAAGCAGTTGCTCAAAAAATTGATAAAGAAATTAGGAAACTGGTTGATGAGGGTTATAATCAAGCTAAAAAAATACTTACTGAAAAAATTGATGACCTGCATAAAATTGCAAAAGCTCTAATAACTTATGAGACTTTAACAGGTGAAGAAATTGAAAATATAATTAACAAGAATATATATCCAAAAGATAAAATATTAGAAAATCCTGAGGATAAGGACGATAAAAGCTCTGCTTTAGGAGCGATGGGCTTAAAACCAAAAATAGTTCATTAAATATATGGGCAGATATTACACAAGAGCGTGTAATTTCTACTTTGGTAACCAATCAAAAATTTTAGTAAAGAAAAAAAAAACAATTCCGTTACATCAGATTAAAGAAATATCTTTTGATCATGTTGAGATTATTACAAGAAAAAAGATCAGAAGAATTTCTATAAATCAAGTCAAGAAATTACCAAATAATTTAAAAAAAAAGATAATTACAGATATTAAAAAAATAAATTCGAAAAAAATAAATTTTTCTAATTTTAATTTTAAAAAAATTCCAAATATTTTAGGGATATTAAATGTTACACCAGATAGTTTTTCGGATGGAGGAAAATTTAATAAAAAAAATAAGGGCATCACTCATGCTATTAGTTTGTTCAGAAGTGGTGCATCCATGATAGATGTTGGTGGGGAGTCTACAAGACCAGGATCAAAGCCTGTAAATGAAAAGCAAGAATGGAATAGAATTAAAAAGATATTAAAATTAATTGTAAAAAAAATACCAATATCTTTAGACACAAGAAAGTCTAGCATTATGGAAAATGGTATTAAAATAGGAGTTAAACTTATTAATGATGTTTCAGGATTAAGTTATGATCCTAAAACAATAAATATTTTAAAAAAGTACAAAATTCCATTTGTAATACAGCATTCAGTTGGGACACCAGAAAATATGCAAAAGAAAGCCAAATATAAAAATGAATTATTAGATATATATGATTATTTTGAAGGTAAGATTAAGTTAATAAGGTCTAAGGGTATTAAACACAATAATATAATTTTAGATCCTGGAATTGGATTTGGAAAAAATTTGAAACATAATATGAATCTTATACGAGGTATTTCTATTTTTCATTCATTAGGATTTCCTATACTAGTAGGGAATTCAAGAAAAAGATTTATTAAAGATATATCAAAAAAAAATGATAGTAAAACAAGGATCGGTGGAACCATGGCCTCTTCAATATATCTTTTAATGCAAGGAATTCAGATTTTAAGAATTCATGATGTTAATGAAGTTAAGCAAGGTATTAAAGTTTTTAACGAGATAGTCAAAAATTAATGACGAAAAAATATTTTGGAACAGATGGAATAAGAGGAGCAGTTAATAGTAAATTTATAAATGGAAACATGTTCTTTAAATTTGGACTTGCTAGCGGAACATACTTTAAATCACAAAAGAAAAGAAAACAAACAGCAATAATTGCAAAAGATACAAGACTGTCAGGATATACACTTGAGCCAGCTCTTGTTTCAGGTTTGGCTTCAGCTGGTATGCATGTTTATACCTTAGGACCCTTACCAACTAATGGGCTGGCTATGCTAACAAAAGAAATGAAGGCTAATATGGGTATAATGATCACTGCCTCTCACAATCCACATTTTGACAATGGTTTAAAATTATTTGGTCCTGATGGAATGAAATTATCAGATAAAATAGAAAAAAAAATTGAGGGACTTATAGATAAAAAAATCTCAAAAAACCTTTCGCATTCTGAAAAATTAGGAAGAGTTAAAAGATTAGAAACAGGTACCAAAAAATATATTAAAATATTAAAAAAAAATTTCACAAAAGAGTTCAATTTAAGAGGACTAAGAATAGTAATCGATTGTGCAAATGGTGCTGGTTATAAGGCAGGTCCTGAATTATTGAAATCATTAGGAGCTAAAGTCATAGCTATAGGTGTTAAGCCAAATGGTTTAAATATTAATAAAAAATGTGGATCAACTTTTCCAAGAAACATTAGATCTGCTGTAAAAAAATATAAAGCACATATTGGGATATCTTTAGATGGAGATGCTGACAGGATTATAATGTGTGATGAAAAAAGCAATATAATAGATGGAGATCAAATTATAGCTGCTTTAGCAACAAGATGGAAAAATAAAAAAATGCTAAAAGGGGGAGTTGTTGGAACATTAATGTCAAATTATGGGTTAGAAAAATATTTTAAATCAAAAGGAATTAAATTTTTAAGGGCAAATGTTGGAGATAGATATGTGAAAGAAAAAATGCAAAAATATAATTTTAATTTAGGTGGTGAACAATCGGGACATATTATTTTAGGTAAATTTGCAACTACAGGAGATGGTTTACTAGTAGCTTTAGAAGCTCTTTTTGCTTTAAGAAAAGGAAAAAAAGCAAGTGAATTTTTTGAGCAATTTAAGAAAACACCTCAGCTATTAGAAAATATTGAAGTAAAAGATAAAAATATTATTAACAAACCAGAGATAAAAAAAATTATAAAAAATGTGGATAAATTAATTAAAGGTAAAGGAAGAATTTTAGTAAGAAAATCAGGAACAGAATCTAAAGTAAGAGTAATGGGAGAAAGTGAAAACAAAGCTCTTTTATATAAATGCGTGAATATGATTACGAAAAAAATTAAATAAGTTGAAACCTAAATCTAAAATTTTAATTATTGCAGGATCTGACTCATCTGGTGGAGCAGGTATTCAAGCTGATATAAAAACGATCACCGCTCTTGGTTCTTATGCAATGACAGCAATAACTGCAGTTACATCACAAAATACCACAGGTGTAAAATCAATTATTGGGATTAATCCAAAAGAAATTTTTAATCAAATTATTTATAGTTGTAAAGATATAAGACCTGATGCAATAAAAATTGGTATGCTGCATTCTTCAGAGGTTATTAGAATGGTACTAAAAGCTTTGGATATAATAAAAGTTAAAAAAATCGTATTAGACCCAGTGATGGTTGCTAAAGGAGGAGCTAAATTGATAGATGGTAAAGCTATTCAATTATTAAAATCTAAATTAATTAAAAAAGTATCACTTATTACACCCAATATCCCTGAGGCAGAAATTTTGACTAAAACAAATATTATCACAAAAGAAGATATGATTTTTGCTGCAAATAAACTTATAGGTTTAGGATCTAAAAATGTACTTATAAAAGGTGGCCATTTAAAACATAAAGATGTAACAGATATTTTAATAACTCCAAAAGATATAAAAATCTACAAAAACAAGCGTCACAAAACGAAAAATACTCATGGTACAGGTTGCACATTATCTAGCTCAGTTACAACTTTTTTATCATGTGGAAAAACAGTAATGAAATCTTGTGAGCTTGGAATTAAGTATGTAAATTCTGCAATTAAATCAAACCCGAAATATGGAAATGGTCATGGCCCAATTAACCACCTCACTTCCTTAAAAGTAGACAGAAAATTTAAATAATGAAAAATATAGTTGTCGTCGGATCTCAATGGGGTGATGAAGGTAAAGGAAAAATTGTTGATTGGTTATCTGAACAGGCTGATGTAGTAATAAGATTCCAAGGAGGTCACAATGCTGGCCATACTTTAGTGATTGATGGTGTTACATATAAATTGAGATTACTGCCATCTGGAATAGTGAGAAAGGGTAAAATTTCAATTATTGGCAACGGAGTTGTCGTAGATCCATGGGCTCTTTTAGAGGAAATAGAAGAAATAAAATCTAAAGGCGTAGAGGTAAATGTAAATAATTTTATTGTTTCGGATTCTGCAAATTTAATTTTGCCTTTTCATAGAGAAATGGATGAGATTAGAGAAGACGCAGCAGGAAAAAGCAAAATAGGAACTACAAGACGTGGAATTGGACCAGCGTACGAAGATAAAGTTGGAAGAAGATCTATAAGAGTTATGGATTTAAGATCTGAAAAAAATTTAGATCAAAGACTCGACTCTGTATTAGTTCATCATAATGCGATTAGAAAAGGCCTAGGAAAAAAAATTTTTGAAAAAGATCAGCTTAAATCTGATTTGCTTAAAATAGCACCAAAAATATTAGAATTCTCTCAGCCCGTTTGGCTAAAGATTGATCAATTTAAAAAACAAAAAAAAAAAATTTTATTCGAAGGAGCGCAAGGTATTTTACTTGATGTAGATCATGGAACTTATCCTTTTGTAACCTCATCTAATACTGTTGCTTCAAGTGCAGCAACAGGAACTGGTTGTGGCACTAATTCGATAAATTATGTTCTTGGCATTACAAAAGCTTATACAACAAGAGTTGGAGAGGGACCTTTCCCTACTGAGTTAACAGATAATATCGGTGAACTTTTAGGAACACGTGGAAAGGAATTTGGAACTGTCACAAGTAGAAAAAGAAGATGTGGATGGTTCGATGGTGTTTTAGTTAGGCAAACTATTAAAGTCTCAGGAATTGATGGTATCGCTTTAACAAAATTAGATGTACTTGATGAATTAGATGAAATAAAAATGTGTGTTGCTTATGATCTTGATGGTAAAAGATTAGATTATTTACCTGCTGCTGTAGAAGATCAGATAAAAATAAAACCTATTTATGAAACTTTTCCAGGATGGAAAGTCTCAACAAGTGGAGTCAAAAATATGGACTCCTTACCCGAAAATGCAAAAAAATATATTTTTGCAGTAGAAGATTTTATTGGTTCAAAAGTATCAAGTATTTCAACTAGTCCAGAAAGAGATGATACTATCTTAATTGAAAACCCTTTTGAAGTTTAGTTGACGGGTAAAAGATTTTTTGATTTAGCTAGTAGAAGCATATGCTTTTGGAGTTTTTCAAATGCTCTACTCTCTATTTGTCTAACTCTTTCTCTGCTAATTTTATATTTTTTACTTAAATCTTCTAGTGTGGTTGGGTCATCATTTAGTCTTCTTGAGTATAAAATTTCTCTTTCTCTATCGTTAAGAACTTTAATAGAGTCTTTTAATAAATCTTTTCTTTGCTCCATTTCCTCATGGTGAGCAAATTTTAAGTCATGATCAAGTTCTTTATCAACCAACCAGTCTTGCCATTCATCGCCATCTTCTCCAACTTGAGCATTTAGAGAGAACTCCTTTCCAGAAAGTCTTCTATTCATTGAAACAACTTCTTCTTTACTTACATCGAGCTTATTAGCTATATGATCAACGTGTTCATCTCTTAAATCCCCTTCGGTTTCTGGAGAAATTTGATTTTTAATTTTTTTTAAATTAAAAAATAATTTTTTTTGAGCAGTAGTAGTTCCAATTTTGACAAGACTCCAAGATCTTAATATATACTCTTGGATAGAGGCCTTAATCCACCACATTGCATAAGTTGCCAATCTAAAACCTTTTTCTGGTTCAAATTTCTTAACAGCTTGCATAAGGCCCACATTTCCCTCTGAAATCATTTCATTAACAGGCAAACCATATCCTTTGTAGCCCATAGCAATCTTTGCAACTAATCTTAAGTGACTAGTGACTAGTTTTTCTGCAGCTTTAATATTTCCAGTCGTTTTCCAATTTTTTGCTAGCATATATTCCTCTTCTGCAGCTAACATCGGAAATTTTTTAATCTGCTCTAAATATGCAGATAGCCCACCTTCATTAGAAAGGGTTGGCAGATTGTTGCTCATTGTTGTACTCATAGCAGTGTTTATTTAATTAATTATACGTAATTTTCAATAATTTATTCTTCAGTGTTTCTAAGCATTTTTAGAATATTATTTAGATCTTGTGGCAAAAGTGAGGAAAAAATCATCTCTTTCTTAATACGTGGATGTATAAATCCTAAAGTTTTTGCATGCAGGAATTGTCTATTTAATTTAGTAATAGAATTTTGGATATCTAAATCAATATTTTTTAATTTTTTAAACTTTTTTTTGTATTTATCATCTCCAACTAGGCTATTGCCTTTATAATTCATATGAACTCTTATCTGATGTGTTCTTCCAGTTTCTAATTTACATTCAACTAAACTTAAAGTTGGTATTTTATGATTTTCAAAAATCTCAAGTGTTTTATAATTTGTTATAGCTTTCTTACCTTTAAAACTACTAACTTCCATAAGTTGTCTATTTTTTGAACTACGAGTTATAAATGTTTCAATCTTTCCTGAAGATGGTCTTAATTTTCCCCATATTAAAAGTTGATACTCTCTTATAATCGTATGATCGCTAAATTGTTTTGATAAATTTTCATGAGTTTCATTGTTTTTTGCAATTACAACTAAACCAGATGTGTTTTTATCGATTCTATGAACAATACCAGGTCTTAACTCATCACCTATATTTGACAAAGAATTTTTATCATAATGTATCAATGCATTAACAATTGTTTTATCATAATTTCCAGCCCCTGGATGCATGATTATTCCGGCAGGTTTATTAATTACCAATAGATCATTATCTTCGTAAATTATTTCTAATTTTAATTTGTAAGGTTTAAGGGATGCTATTTCAGGCTTTGGAATCTTAAGATTTATAGTATCACCAATTGAAACTTTTTTTGAGGGACTTTTAATTATTTCATTATTTAGTGTTAACTTTTTTTTCAAAATTAAATTTTTAATTCTAGTTCTACTAATTAATTCCTCTCTTTTGTTAATTAAAACATCAACTCTTAAATTCTTCTCATTCTCGTTGACTATAAAATTAATGTTTTTTTCCATAAAATATTATATTAATACTATATGCGCTTGTAGCTCAACTGGATAGAGCGCCTGACTTCGGATCAGGAGGTTCTGGGTTCGACTCCTAGCAGGCGCACCATTTATTCACCCATATTTATTAAAGTTCCTTTAATACGTGCCCTTAAAAAAGATAAATAAAACAAAATTATTCCAATACACAAATAGAGCAAATTTAATAAATATGCCTGTTTTAAATTTTCATAATTTATATTGCCATTAATTAAAATATTTCTTGTTTCGTCAAAAATATAAACTAGCGGTAATCCTTTAGCTATTATTTGAAAAAAATTAGGAAGAATTTCAATCGGATAATATATACATCCTAATGGAGCGAGTAGAAATAACGATGACCATGCAATATTTTCAAAAGATGGCCCATATCTAATAAGTCCAGCACTTACAAATAAACCAAGCGTAACTCCAAAAATATACAAACTTAAAAATAAGAGAAGAAGAGGAAAACCTAGCTCTAAAATAGATATTCCAAATAAAGGAGATGTTAAAATGATTGCTGGCACTAATCCAATTAAAGTTCTAATTAGAGCCGTAAAAATTAAGGATACAATTATTTCTTTTAATTTTAATGGAGCAATAAATAGATTAGTAAAATTTCTACTCCATATCTCTTCTAAAAAAAGCATATTAAAACTTATGCTGGATCTAAACAAAATATCATAAAGGATAGCACATGTTAAAATGACTCCAAGAGCATTATTATAATATTCGCTATAAATAGAAAAAAATTTAGATATGAAACCCCAAAGAATTATTTGTATGGTTGGCCAATAAATAAGATCTAAAACTCTAGGAAAAGAACTTTTTATAAGATAAAAATGTCTTAGAAAAAGACCATACATTTTATTTAAATTCATATTTTTCTCTCGTAAGTTTTAAAAAAACTTCTTCCATATTATTTCTATTGTGCTTTTTAATTAATTCTTCAGGTTTTCCTTGATCAATTATACTTCCTTTATTCATCATGATTGTAAAAGAACATAATCTTTCAACTTCTGCCATATTATGTGATGCAAGAAGAATAGAAGTTTTCCTCTCTTTCTGATAATTTTCTAAAAAAGTTCTAACAAAATCACCAGTTTCTGGATCAAGTGATGCTGTTGGTTCATCTAAAAGTAAAACGATTGGATCGTTAATGATAGATTTAGCAAGACTAACCCTATTTTTTTGTCCAGAAGAAAGTTCTCCAGTTAATTTATCTATGATTTCGTTTAGTCTTAATTTTTCTGAGATATATTCAATTTTGTTCTTGATTTTTTTTATATCATAAAGTCTGCCATATACTTCAAGATTTTGTCTAACAGTTAATTTTTTGGGTAATTCTACGTATGGTGAAATAAAATTTATTTTATTTAGTATATCTTCTCTCTGATTTTCTATTTCAGTTCCATTTATTAAGACCTTTCCTTTTGATGGTTTTAATAATCCAAGAATCATTCCTATTGTTGTGGTTTTTCCACAACCATTTGGTCCGAGGATTCCAATAATTTCATTTTGATTTAGTTCAAAGGAGATATCTCTAACAGCATCTTTGCCATTATAGTCTTTTGTTAATCCTATTACTTGAAGTGGAGTCTGCATTAAAATTTAGATGCTCTTATAAGTCTATCGTTAATTGTTTTACCTAGCCCTTTATTTGGAATCTTGCTTACAGAAATAGATAAATGTTTATTTTTTTTTATTTTTCTTAAAGTGCTATACAAATTTTTTGCAGCTTCTTTTAAATCTCCTTTTCTTGATAAAAAATAGTAATTTGATTTTTTTATTTTTTTTTCTCTAATAAGAATATATGCTTCGTCGTCCTTAACTTTTCTTATATTCAATTTTATTGGAATACCAGGTGAATAATGAAGTTTAAATTGGCCAGGAGCAGAAATCTTTGATGGATTATTTTGAATTTTTACCTTTTGATTTAATACACGTTGAATTGCTGAAAAATCTAAACCACCTAATCTAAGAATTTTTGGTTTTGTTCTAAGATCTATTATTGTTGATTCAAGTCCGATGGATGATTTACCACCTTCTAAGATATATTTAATTTTTTTTCCAAAATCGTCTTTTACATGAGAAGAACAAACGGCGCTTACTCTTTTTGAAAGATTTGCACTAGGTGCTGCTAAAGGAAAATTTAATCTTTTTAATAAATTTCTTGTAATAGGATGTTTTGGAAATCTAACTGCCAAAGTTTTTTTTTTATTAGTAACGAATTTGGAAATTTTTGAATTTTTTTTTAAATCTAAAATAAATGTAATTGGTCCTGGACAGAATTTTTTATATAGTTTGATAAAGTTTTTATTAAAACTACAATCTTTTTTTAAATCTTGAAATTTATGATAATGAACTATTAGAGGGTTGTTTTTTGGCCTTTTTTTAAGTGTGAATATTTTTTTACAAGCCTTATCAGAATAGGCATTACCAGCTAAACCGTAAACAGTCTCAGTGGGTATCGCTATACACTCACTGTTAAAAAGGAGATTTTTTGCTTTTTTAATATTTGAAAGATTAATTTTCATGTATTATTTGAGAGTATTATATGAAAGATAAAAATTTACCAAATAATTATAATTCTTTATCTCTTGAGGAATTGACTAATTTAGCCAACAAGATGATAGAAGAATTAGAAAATCAAAATAATTTAGAGAACTCTGCTGAAAAATATCAAGATCTATTAAGGCTTAATAATATCATTGAAAAAAAATTTCAAAAAAATGTTAAAAATCTCAATGAAAAAACAAAAAAAGAAATATTCGAAATTAAAACAAATAAAAATGCAAAAAAAATTAAATAGAATAGCAAAAGATACAAATACTTTTTTAAAAGAATTTATAAAAAAACAAAAAAGATCGGAATTGATTATACCTATGCAGTATGGTTTGTTTTCTGGAGGTAAGAAAATTAGATCAAAAATTTTAATTGATGTTGGGTCACTATTTAAAATAAATTATAAATCATTAATTATTGTTGGTTCTGCAGTTGAATGTATACACGCATATTCATTGATACATGACGATTTACCTTGTATGGATAACGACTCGTTAAGAAGAGGTAAGCCGTCAACACATATTAAATTTGGTGAGTCTACTGCTGTTCTTGCTGGAAATTCTCTTTTGACTATGGCTTTTGAAATTTTGAGTCATAAAAGTTTAGATATTTCAGAAAAGAATAAAAATAATTTGATTAATAAAATTTCTGAAAGTTCAGGACATCTAGGTATAGCTGGTGGACAATATTTAGATTTAAATTATGAACATAAAAAAGTATCCAAAAAAAATATTATTGAAATGGAGAAAAAAAAAACAGGAAAACTTTTTAGTTTTTGTTGTGCCGCTCCATTAATTTTGAAAAATAAAAAGAAAAAAGAAATTAAAAAATTTGAGGATATTGGTTCAGATATAGGGTTACTTTTTCAAGTTGCTGATGATTTAATCGATCATAAAGGAAGTATTAAAATTGCTGGAAAAAAAACTGGTAAAGACAAAAAAAAGGGTAAAGCAACTCTAATTAGTTTACTGGGATATAAAAATACTATTAAATATGCTAATGATTTAATTATTAAGATAAATAGTAAAATAAAAAAATATGGGAAAAAATCACAAAATTTGTCTCATACTTTAAATTATATTTTAAATAGAAATAAATGAAAAAAAATTACGAATTTTTAAACCAAATAAATTTTCCATCAGATTTGAAGAAAGTGCCTGTATCAAAATTACAAAAGGTAGCTGACGAATTGAGAGATGAATTGATTGATGCTGTTTCTATTACTGGTGGACATTTAGGAGCAAGTCTTGGAGTTGTAGAATTGAGTGTAGCTCTTCATTATATCTTCAATACACCAAATGATAAATTAATTTGGGATGTAGGTCATCAATGTTATCCTCATAAAATTTTAACTGGTAGAAAAGATAGAATTCGAACGTTAAGACAGGGAGGTGGTCTTTCTGGGTTTACAAAAAGATCAGAAAGTGAATATGATCCTTTTGGTGCTGCACACAGTTCAACTTCGATTTCTTCAGCCTTAGGTATTGCAGAAGCAAATAAACTTTCAAATAAATCAGATAACGTAGTTGCAATCATTGGTGATGGAGCCATAAGTGCTGGTATGGCCTATGAAGCAATGAATAATGCCGGTGCCTCAAAAACTAAAATGATAGTTATTCTAAATGATAATGATATGTCAATTGCACGCCCAGTAGGAGCTATGAGCACTTACTTAGCAAAAATTTTTTCTGGTAAAATTTATTTTAGTTTAAGGGAGACAATTAAATTAATTACCTCGGCATTTTCAAAAAGATTTAGTGCAAAAGCTGGTAAAGCAGAAGATTTACTCAGATCAGCTGTGACTGGAGGAACATTGTTTAGTTCACTTGGTTTTTACTATATAGGTCCTATTGATGGACATGATTTAAATTCTTTAATTCCAATTTTAAAAAATGCACGTGACTCAAAGCATGAGGGTCCAATTTTAATACATATAAAAACAAAAAAAGGTAAAGGCTATACTTTTGCTGAGGAAGCAAAAGATAATTATCACGGAGTATCTAAATTTAATGTGCAGACTGGTGAGCAACTAAAAAATACAAGTAAATTACCCTCTTACACTAAAGTTTTTGCAAACACATTAATTCAGCATGCTAAAAAAGATAGTAAAATAGTAGCTATTACTGCTGCTATGCCTGATGGAACTGGTCTAGATATTTTTCGTAAAGAATTTCCTGAGAGAACTTTTGATGTTGGAATTGCAGAACAACATGCTGTTACTTTTGCGGCAGGTTTAGCTACTGAAAACTTCAAACCATATGCAGCTATTTATTCAACTTTTTTGCAAAGAGCTTACGATCAAGTAGTGCATGATGTAGCCATACAAAGTTTACCTGTAAGATTTGCAATAGATAGAGCGGGATTAGTTGGTGCTGATGGACCTACTCATGCAGGCAGTTTTGATACAACTTATTTATCAACTTTACCAAATTTTGTTGTGATGGCTGCAAGTGATGAAGCTGAACTTGTGAGAATGATAAATACTTCAACAGAAATAAATGACAGACCATGCGCATTTAGATATCCGAGAGGTACAGGATTAGGATCAGCTTTACCATCTATAGATGAAAAAATTGAGATTGGAAAATCTAAGATTATTAAAGAAGGTAAAAAACTAGCTATTTTAAATTTTGGAGCAAGATTAAATGAAACTTTAAAAGCTGCAGAAAATTTGAATAAAAAAGGTGTTCATATAACAGTTGTTGATGCTAGATTTGCTAAACCTTTGGATGAAAATTTAATTTGGCAATTAGCGACTAATCATGAAGCAATTATGACAATTGAGGAAGGTTCAATTGGAGGTTTTGGGTCTCATGTTGTAAATTTTTTAACAAAAAAAGGTTTAATGGATAATCATTTAAAATTTAGATCACTGACACTACCTGATATATTTATCGATCAAGATATTCCAGAAAATATGTACAAAATTGCAAATCTTGATTCAGTATCAATTGAAGAAAAAATTTTAGATTTACTTAATTCTAATATAGTTTTGCAAAAACAAAAATAATTTGATTAACTACATTGTGCTTTATTCATTAGATAATGATCTAATAAAACACAAGAAAGCATTGCCTCTCCAACAGGTACAGCTCTGATACCAACACAAGGATCGTGTCTTCCTTTAACCGAGATATTTGTATTTTTTCCAAATTTGTTAATAGTTTTTCTATTTTTTAAAATAGATGATGTCGGTTTTACTGCAAAAGACGCAATTATTTCTTGACCTGAGGAAATACCTCCAAGAATGCCACCCGCATGATTTGATTTAAATTTAGTTATTTTTTTATTTTGTGAAATTTCATCAGAATTTTCTTCTCCGGATAATTGAGCTGAGTTCATACCTGAGCCGATATTTACACCTTTAACAGCATTAATACTCATCAAGGCTGAAGCAATGTCCGAATCTAATTTTGAGTATATGGGAGCTCCCAACCCAGCTGGGACACCATTTGCTCTTATTTCAATTATTGCTCCACATGAAGAGCCTGCTTTTCTTATACTCAATAAATATTTTTCCCAAATTTTTAACATTGATTTATCAGGACAAAAAAATGGATTTTTATTGATAACCTTATCATCCCATTTTGTTATGTCACATCCAAGTATACCTAGTTGTGTTACAGCTCCAGAAATTTTAAATTTTTTTCCTAATTTACCCTCTAAAACTTTCTTAGCTACAGCTCCAGCAGCAACCCTAGCTGCAGTTTCTCTAGCAGATGATCTACCACCTCCCCTATAATCTCTAATTCCATATTTTTTGTAATAAGTAAAATCAGCATGTCCTGGCCTAAATTTGTCTTTAATATCTTTGTAATCTTTTGAGCGCATGTCTTCATTATGGATTATTAAAGATATGGGAGTTCCGGTTGTTTTACCCTCAAAAACTCCAGAAAGAATTTGAACCTTATCGCTCTCTCTTCTTTGGGTAGTGAATTTTGATTGTCCAGGCTTTCTTTTATTTAATTCTTTCTGAATATCTTCCTCTTTTAATTGAATTAATGGTGGACAACCATCAATTACACAGCCAATAGCAGGACCGTGGGATTCTCCCCAGGTTGTGAAACGAAAAACCTTTCCAAAAGTGTTAAATGACATTATTTATATTATATAGATTATTTTGTTTAAATTATGAATGAAAAAAACTTATTAGGGCTTAATAAATGCTTTTTAAATCTAGATAATCCTTTTGAATTATTTCAGAATTGGTTTGATGAGGCTAAAAAGAAAGAAATAAACGATCCAAATGCTCTTGCATTAGGAACGGCTAGCAAAGAGGGAGTTCCCTCAGTAAGAATGGTGCTTCTAAAAGGGTATAATGAAAATGGATTCATTTTTTATACAAATTTAAACAGTCAAAAAGGAAATGAAATTAAAGAAAACCCAAACGCTACAATGTGTTTTCATTGGAAAAGCCTTCTAAGACAAATAAGAATAGTAGGAACTTTAAGCCAGGTAGATGATAATACAGCTGATGAATATTATAACTCTAGAGCTTATGAAAGTAGAATAGGTGCTTGGGCTTCAAAACAAAGTACTATTTTAGAAAGTAGAGATGAGCTCTTAAAAAATATAGAAGAATTCAAAAATAAATTTAAAGAGAGGGATAAGGTGCCAAGACCAAGTCATTGGTCAGGTTGGAATTTAAAACCTTCTAGTATTGAATTTTGGCTGGATGGAGATAACAGAATTCATGAAAGATTGAAGTATACTTTCAATGAAAAAAATAATTGGACTAAAAGTCTTTTAAGTCCTTAAAAATCTCTAGATAAACTAAATGATGTAAGATTTTCTAAAATATTTTTTTCATCGCTGTCATTGAATACAGATAATGAATTAGAGGCTAAGTTAATATAATGATGCGCTTTTTGATAGCATTTATTAACAATATTATAATTTTTGATTAAGGATAAAGTATATTTTAAGTCACTTTCTTCCCTATTGTTGTTTAAAAAAATTTTCTTTAACTTATCTTTCTCCTCATTACTAGCTTTTTGAAATAATAAAATTATTGGCAGTGTTATTTTTCCCTCATAAAAATCATTACCAATTTTTTTCCCAAACAGCTTTAGTTCTGAATTATAATCTAAAGTATCATCTGCTATTTGAAATGTTAGTCCAAGATTTCTTCCATAAAATTCTAAAGCTTCTTTTTCTTTTGTCTCCATTCCTGATAATATTGCGCCAACTTTTGTTGCCGCTGCAAATAATTCAGCAGTTTTTGCAGAAATAATTTTTAAATAAGTTTCTTCTAGCATATCTATCTCACCTTTATGCTGTAGTTGTAAAACTTCACCCTGTGCAATTTTTGAGGAGGTTGAAGATAATAATTTCAAAACTTCAATATTTCCATCCTCCACCATCA
>CACNYE010000010.1 GCA_902624515.1 uncultured Pelagibacteraceae bacterium | reverse complement strand
CTGGAAAATATTCATCAAATGGTGTTCATACTCAAAACGGTTATAATATGGCCGTTGATAGAATTAACAGCATGGGTGGAGTAAAAGTTGGTGGAAAAACTTATAAGTTTGAAATTATTTACTATGATGATGAATCAAACCCAAAAAGGGCAGCTCAATTAGCAGAAAGACTAATTTCTCAAGATGGTGTTGAGTTTATGCTTGGTCCATACAGTTCAGGTTTAACTAAAGCAATTGCACCAGTTACAGAAAAATATGGTGTACCAATGGTTGAGGCAAACGGTGCTTCTAGATCTTTGTTTACAAAGGGTTACAAATATCTATTTGCAGTTTTAGCTCCAGCTAACTTATATCTTGATGTAGCTATTAGAACAGCAGTTGAGTTAAATGGTGGAAAAGGTGTAAGAATTGCACAAGCATTTGAACAAGATGCTTTTTCACAAGACGTAAGATTAGGTATTTTAGATGCAGCGAAAGAAACTGGATCTGAAATTATAATCGACGATAAGCTGCCAAAAGAGCTTAACGACATGGCTGCAACATTAGTTAAAGTAAAACAAATGAAGCCAGATGTTCTTGTGGTATCAGGACACACAAAAGGTGCATTAACTGCAATCAGACAAATTGCTGAAATGAAAGTTGATGTTCCAATGTTAGCAATGACACATTGTGATGCTGCGAAATTATCAAAACAACATGGTAAAAATTCTCAGTATGCTTTATGTGCTTCACAATGGCATAAATCATTAACTTACAAAGATAAGTTCTTTGGGTCAGGCATGAAGTATGCGGCAGATTTTGAAAAAGAGTTCAAATATGATCCGCCATATCAGTCAGCTGAGTCATCAGCAGCTTTATTAGTGTTTAAAGATGCTTTTGAAAGAGCTAATTCTTTTGACAAGAAAAAAGTAAGAGATGCTCTTGCAGCAACCAACATGCAAACATTCTATGGAAATATTAAATTCGCCGAAGGTGGTCAAAATGTTGACAAGCCTATGGTGCTTTTCCAAGTAATGTGTGACGGCGCTGGGAAATGTGAAAATAAAGTTGTAGCTCCATTGAAGTGGGCTTCAGCTAAGTTGATTCACCCAATTCCTAAGTGGTCTGATAGATAATAACAAATCTACAAATACCCCCTAAACTCTAGGGGGTATTTTTTTTTAAGAGGCAATTTATGGATTTCATGGTTTTCCAATATCCGATGATAACCATTCAAGCTTGCTTGGATGGAATTTTACTAGGTGTATTGTTTGCATTAATTGCTTATGGCATGGCATTGCAGTGGGGAGTAATGAATATCATAAATATTGCACAAGGTGATTTAGTTATTCTTGGAGGTTACATTGCTTACTTTATGTATCTTTATGGAATACATCCTGCATGGGGGGTAATTGTATCACCAATCATAATGTATTTTGTTGGTGTAGCGATTTATAAATTAGTAATCAATAAAGTGGTAGATAGAGATTTATTTATCTCAATCCTTGCAACATTTGGAATAAGTATTTTGTTTATGCAATTAATGAACTTTGCATTTGGTGCAGATGTTGTTTTGGCAAATTCAGGTTATGGAACTACATTTTTATTTGATAGCAATGTAGTTTTACCAAATTCAAAAATATTTTCTGCGTTTATCAGTATTGTGTTTGCTATTTGTTTAGTAGTTTATATGAAAAAATCTAAGCTTGGTCGTGCAATAAGAGCCACTGCCCAAAATGCAAGAGCTGCAAAAATTTTAGGTGTAAATACAGAAAAAGTTTATGCTGCTACTTTTGGAATAAATGCTGCTCTATGTGGTGTTGCGGGAGCATTAATATCAATAACATTTACAATTCATCCTTATATGGGATTACCGTATACAATTAGATCTTTCATGATTGTTATAGTTGCAGGGTTAGGAAATCTTCCAGGTGTAGCAATGTCTGGCATGGGATTGGGTGTTTTTGAAGAATTTGCAGATTATATATTAGGAACAGAATTTAGAATTGGTTCAGTATTTTTATTGTTAGTTTTAATTCTCGTGTACAGAAGATTTAAACTTTCTAGAAAAAGAGAGTACTTAAAATAATGAACAAAAACATAATATTATATGCTGCAATTTTGATCTTTGGATTAGCAGCACCTTTTATTTTTCCTGCATTTAAAGTCCAATTATCTATTCTTTGTGTGCTAATTGTTTTAGCGACTACTTGGAATATTCAAGGTGGTGAGATGGGATATAACACATTTGGGAATATTTTATTTTATGGATTAGGTATGTATTTATGTGCATCTGTACAGGTTGGAATGTTTTTTCCACTAGCAGAATGGACAGAAAGTGGAGGAGAAAAAACTTTTGTACACACTCCATCTCAATTTTTTCAAGGAATGGCAGTTGGATTAGTTGTTGCTGCAGTAATTCCAACTATTGTTGCTGGACTAATTGGTTATGCAATTTTAGGATTAAGAGGACATTATTTTGCAATTTGCACCCTAGGTTTAGGAGTTGCAGCTGGAGAAATTTCTGGAGGTATAGAAATTATTGGAGCTGGCCAAGGTTTTACAACTCCACCTTTTCCTAATGTTGGTGGTTTAGAAGCTAGAGGAGAATTTTTTTATTTTTTAAGTTTTGGTGCACTTGTATTAACATTCTTGGCTGTAAGAGCAATCTATTCAACAAGATTCAAATTAATTCTTAATGCCATTAGAGACAATGAAGACAAGGCTGAAGCTATGGGTATCGAAACAATGAAATATAAAATCATTGGCTGGATGGTATCAGCATTTTTCTGTGGTCTTGCTGGAGGTATTATGGGAGGATTAGTCGGATACATAGACTCAACAGATGTTGCATTTGATGGAAGAGAGATGGGAGTGTTTATGGTTCTGATGGCAATTTTAGGTGGTAAAGGAACTTTATGGGGACCTGTAATTGGTGCAACAGTATTTCATATTTTCAAAGAAGGATTTTGGACATTCTTTTTAGGATGGCAGTATGTTGCTTTAGGAGTTTTGATAGTTGTGATTGTAATTTATTTTCCAGAGGGAATAATGGGCTGGCTTAGAGAAAAATATCCAGAGAGATTTGGTGAAGTTGTTGATGAAGAAGATCGAAAAGCCCAGGTGGAATTGAAATGAGTATTTTAGAAGTAAACAATGTAAGTAAATCTTTTGGAGGTGTTAAAGCTAATGTGGATATTTCCATGTCGGTAGAAAAAGGAAAAATATTTGGATTAATTGGTCCCAATGGATCGGGAAAAACAACTTTATTCAACTCAATAGTGGGCACTTATCCTATTGATAATGGCTCTATAAAATTTAATGGTAAAGAAGTGTCTGAATTACCTGTTCCAGTAATTGCTAAACTTGGATTATTAAGAACTTTTCAGCAAACTAGAATTTATGGGAAACTAAACTGTGTAGATAACATGCTTATCAGTCATAAAGGAAGTGACGAAAGTATATTAAAGATATTTTCTAGGATACCAAAAGATCTGACAGAAAAAGCAGAGAATCTTTTAAATTTTGTAGGCCTTTATCAAAAAAGAAAATTAAGAGCTGGTGATTTATCATTTGGCCAACAAAAATTATTAGAACTTGCAATGGCTTTAATGAATGAACCAGAAATGCTGCTTCTAGATGAGCCCACAGCAGGTATTAACCCAACTTTAATTAATGGAATTATTGATAGATTGATAAAAGTTAACCAAGATTTTGGAATAACACTTTTGGTGATTGAACACAATATGCGAGTAATAATGCAATTAGCAGAAAGTATTTATTGTTTAGCTCATGGAAAAATGCTCGCAAATGGAACACCTGATGAAATTAAAAATGATAAACGTGTTATAGATGCGTACTTGGGGGCTCAATAATGTCTAATCAATATGAAGTTTTGGGAAAAGCTCCAGGTGCAGAAGATTTAAAAAAACTTTCTCCAAACGACATTCATCTTACAATTAAGAATATGAATGCTGGTTATGGGAAAATGGAAATTTTACATAATTTTGATCTTTTTGTTAGCAAAGCACAATCACTTTGTCTAATTGGTCCAAATGGTGCTGGTAAATCAACAATACTTCATTCTATTTATGGTTTTACAAATATATTCTCAGGACAAATAGAAATTGATGGAAAAGAGATTACAAATCTTACACCTGCTGAAAAATTAAAATCTGTTGGAATAGCATATATACTTCAAGATAACTCAGTCTTTCCAGATATGACTGTAGAAGAAAATTTATTAATGGGTGGTTTTATTAAAGAAAAAACAGAGGAATCTTATCAAGAAGCTGAAAGAATTTTTGAAAAATATGAGAGATTAAGAAATAGAAGAAACCAACCAGCAAAAGTACTATCAGGTGGGGAAAGAAGATTGCTAGAAATTTCTAGAGCTTTGGTTATGAAACCTTCGGTCTTACTGGTAGATGAACCTTCAATTGGTTTAGAACCAAGATATATTGATATGGTGTTTGAAATTCTGAGAGATCTTCAAGAAAATGAAAAAAAAACAATCATCTTAGTTGAGCAAAATGCAAAGAAAGGTCTAGAGTTTGCAGATATAGGTTATGTACTTGTATCAGGTCAAACAGCTATTGCTGGTAAAGGTGATGATCTATTAAATAATCCAGATGTTGGTCGCCTGTTCTTAGGTGGTTAATGATTGATACTAAATATTTTTTAAAAGGATTTAAATCTATCAAGGGTGTTGGAAGTCCTGCAATAGCGCTAGGTGCAAGTTTTGTAGCTATAGGTGCCTTGCTTAAAAATTTAGGTTTCACAATTCAAGAAAGTATTTTTTCTACTTTTTTGACTTATGCATTACCTGGTTCATTAGTAATGGCAGAGTCTATGTTGATTGGAGCGTCGTTAATAAATATTTTTATAGCTGTATGGTTGGTTAACGCTAGATTATATCCGATGACTGTAGCATTAATGCCCTTATTAATGCACGAAAATCAACCGAGATGGAAATATTATTTATCATGTCATTTTATTGCTGTCTCTTCATGGCTAATAATGAAGGATAATTATGAAAATATAGAAAAAGAAAATAGAATAGATTTTTGGATAGGAATTGGCACAGCTACTTGGTCTGTTGCAATTTTTTCTACAATAATAGGCTATGTTGCTTCAGATTTTCTTAATAAAGACATACTTATTGGTTTAGCGATCATTAATCCAATTTATTTTATTTGCATGATGATTGGTGCAATGAAAACATTACAAATAAGTCTATCTGTAATTTTAGGAACGATTTTAGGTCCTGTATTTTATTTTTTATCTCCAGAGTGGTGTATTTTATTTGGGGGATTTGTTGCAGGAACAATTGCTTTCTTATTAGGAGAAAAAAGTGGCAACTAATATAATAATAGTAATTCTTGTAACATCTTTAGCAACATACCTATCTAGATTTTTAGGAGTTGTTAGTGCAGAAAAAATTAAAGAAACCTCAAAAATGTTTAGATGGTTTAATTGTCTTGCTTATTCTACTCTTGCTGCGTTAATAGCAAGAATAGTTATATTTCCTTCAGGATCTTTGTCTGAAATAGATTATTTAATTAGATTTGTTGTAGTTATTTTATCTGTTGGAGTTTACTATTTAACTAAAAAAAATTTAGTTTACCCAACACTTTTCTCTGCTATCATACTATCCATATTTAGTAGCTATTTATGATTGAGAAAATTGATGGATTTGAAATTAATTTAAACGAAAAATCTAAAAGAATAATAAATATCAATATAACTGATGAAATATTGAACAAACTTATTTTTCCATTTAACAAATTTGATATAACTGCACTTGAATATAAGCCTTTTACAAGATTTACTATTGCAAAAAGTTTAGATGATTTAAGTAACAACAAATTATCAAAATTCCTTAATAAAATAATTAGAGATAGAAGTACAGGTTGTTTTATTATTAAACCGAAAAAATTAATATCCAAAATTGATGAAATCTTTTTAGTAAAATTATCAACTGCAGTGGCACATTTGATTGGTATTCCTAATCATGATGCTATGGCAGGAAAATATTATGCAAGGTTTCATGTAAAGCATGAAGACAAAAGTGACTCTTATTTAAGGAAAGCTTATACAAACATGGATCTTCATACAGATGGAACTTATGTTAAGGAAAAAACTGATTGGTTATTAATGTCAAAATTAGAGGAAAAAAATGTAGAGGGGGGTGAGACAGCAATGCTACATCTTGATGATTGGGAACATTGTGATGAATTATTTAATGATCCTACAGCTAAAGAAGATTTTATTTGGGGTTCACCAAAAAGTAAAAATATTGATTACAAAGTGGAACATCCAGTTTTTTCATCTGATCAACATGGAAAACCTCAAATTTCTTACATTGACCAATTCCCTGAACCTAAAAATATGAAACAAGGTGTATTTTTACAAAAATTGTCTGATAGTTTAGAAGAAAGTAATAATAAGATTATAACTAAGCTCCCAGTTGGATCGTCAGTAGTTGCAAATAATTATTTTTGGCTTCATGGGAGAAAACCATTCAAAGAAAATAAAGATTTAAGTAGAGAGTTATTGAGAATAAGAGGTTCTTTTTTTATTAATTAATATAAATTATCCTTTATAAAGTATTAGTTATGAAATTGGGTTTTATAGGAACAGGAAAGATTACGTCCTCAGTAATAACTGGGATATGTGGATCATCAATTAGATATAATAAGATATTTGTATCCTCTCGAAATAATAAAATTGCCAAAGGATTAAAGAAAAAATTTAAAAAAATATCTATTGAGAAAGATAATCAAAAAATAGTTGATAATAGTAATTGGGTATTTTTAGCAGTGACACCTACTGTAGGAAAAAAAATTATTAAAAAACTCAAATTTAAGTCTAACCAGACAGTCGTAAGTTTTATTTCAACTATCACAATTCTAGAATTAAAAAAAATGATTAAAACAAAAGTTGATATTGTTAGAGCAATTCCATTACCACCAATATCTCTAAAGAAAGGACCTGTCCCGATTTGCCCTCCAAATAAAAGGGTAAAAAATTTTTTTGATAAAATTGGTTCTACCGTTGAAATTAAAAATGAAAAACTTTCTATTAATTTTTGGTCAACATCTGGAATGATGGCATCTTATTACGAATTATTGAAAGTTATGAGTGGATGGTTGGTTAAAAGAGGAATTAAAAGATCAGATGCTCAAAAATATATCACAACATTATTTTTAGCTTTGTCTGAAGATGCGGTAGTAAATTCAAAAAAAGAATTAAAATATTTAGTAAAAGAGTCTCAAACTCCTAAAGGATTAAATGAGCAAGGTTTAAAAGAAATGACCAAAAAAGGTGTTTATAAGTCCTTAATAAATACTTTAAATAGTATTCATAAAAGACTAAATAAATAATTAATGTCTGAAAATATTTTAGAAATTAATAATTTATCAAAATATTTTGGCGGGTTAGCAGCAGTATCAAAGTGTTCTCTTAAAGTTAAAAAAGGAACTATCACAGGTATTATTGGACCTAATGGATCAGGCAAAACAACTTTATTTAATTTGATTGCTGGTAATTTAAAATCATCAGGAGGAAGTGTTTTATTTAATAACGAAAATATAACTGATGTTCCATCCTATGAATTATTTTCAAAAGGATTACTCAGAACTTTTCAAATAGCACATGAATTTACAAATTTATCAGTTTTAGAAAACCTAATGATGGTTCCAGGCAATCAATCAGGAGAAAAACTAATGAACGCTTTATTAAAACCTTCATTGGTTGCAAAAGAAGAAAGTCAAATTAAAGAAAAAGCTATGGAAGTTGTAGATTTTCTTAATTTAAGTCATTTAAAAAATGAACTTGCAGGAAATTTATCTGGTGGGCAAAAAAAATTATTAGAACTTGGTCGAACAATGATGGTTGATGCAAAATTAGTTTTATTAGACGAGGTGGGAGCGGGTGTTAATAGAACTTTATTAAAAGATCTTGGAACAGCTATTGAAAAACTTAATAAGGAAAAAGGTTACACTTTTTGTATGATTGAGCATGACATGGATTTCATAGGAAGATTATGTGATCCAGTAATTGTAATGGCTGAAGGATCAGTTCTTTTCGAGGGTTCAGTTGAGGATGCAAAAAAAGATGAAAAAGTAATTGAAAGTTATTTGGGTAGAGGATCAAAGTTAAAGGATAATTAATTATGGCTTTTTTTGAGGGCAATGAAATGACTGGTGGATATGGAAATGGTCCAGACATAATTAATTCATGTTCTGTTAATGTTGAAAAAGGAGAAATAGTTTCAATTCTTGGACCTAATGGAGCTGGAAAATCTACTGCAATGAAAGCAATGTTAGGTTTATTAAATTTAAAATCTGGATCTGTGATTATAAATGGGAAAGATATATCAAATCTTTCACCTCAAGATCGAGTAAAAGAGGGAATATCATTTGTTCCACAAACAAAAAATGTGTTTGCAGGAATGACTGTTGAAGAAAATTTAGAGATGGGTGCTTTCCTAATCAACACTGAATTTAAAGAGACAATTGCTGAAATTTTTGATTTGTTTCCAATTCTTAAAGAAAAAAAAGATCAATTGGTTGGAGAGTTGTCTGGAGGGCAAAGACAACAGGTTGCATTGGGTAGGGCGCTTATGATTAAGCCATCTGTATTAATGTTGGACGAACCAACCGCAGGCGTATCACCCATTGTGATGGATGAACTATTTGATCATATTGTTAAAGTAAAAAAAACAAATGTAGCAATTTTAATGGTCGAGCAAAATGCAAAACAAGCACTAAATATTTCTGATAGAGGATATGTTTTGGTAACAGGTGAGAACCGGCATTCTGGTACGGGAAAAGAATTATTAGAAGATCCAAGAGTAAGAAGCTCTTTTTTAGGTGGTTAATATGGACTTTGTAAACGCAATTATACTTTTATTAAACTATATTTTTGTTCCAGCTTTATCATATGGATCTCAATTAGCGCTTGGCGCAATTTTTGTAACTTTAATTTATGGGATTTTACGATTTGCAAACTTTGCTACTGGAGACATGATGTCTTTTGGAACAATGTTTGTAATCCTATTCACTTGGTATTTTCAGTCTGTTGGAATTAATCTTGGAGTTTTTCCTACAGCTCTTTTAGCAATTCCTTTTGCTGTTATTTTCATGGTTAGTTACATGTTAATAATAGATAAATTTGTCTTTAAATATTATCGAATAAAAAAAAGTCCTCCTGTACAATTAGCGATGGTGAGTATTGGAGTAATGTTTGTTACTCAAGCAGTGGTTCGTATAATTATTGGACCCTCTGATAGAAGATTTTTCGATGGAGAAAAATTTTTGATTAAAGCAGGTGAATTTAAAGAAATGACAGGATTAAACGAAGGTCTTGCGATAAAATCTACTCAAGTTATTACAATTATTGTTACATTGATTTTAGTTTCAACTCTGTTTTGGTTTTTAAATAAAACTAAGACAGGAAAAAGTATGAGAGCGTATTCTGATAATGAGGATTTAGCATTATTATCAGGTATTGATCCAAAAAAAATTGTTATAACAACTTGGATCATAGCGGGTATCCTTGCTACTATTGGTGGTGCTTTATATGGTTTAGACAAAAGTTTTAAACCATTTACCTACTTTAATAATATGCTGCCAATATTCGCAGCAGCTATAGTGGGTGGTATTGGTAATCCATTTGGAGCCTTTCTCGGAGGATATGTTATTGCTTTCTCTGAAATATTATTAACTTATGCTTATAGAAAATTTTTCATGTATGTTTTACCTGAAAGTATGGAGCCAGACGGCCTAGTTCAATTGCTTTCTACAGATTACAAATTTGCAGTATCTTTTTCAATACTGGTCATTGTCTTGCTCTATCGTCCATCAGGCATATTTAAAGGGAAGGTGTTGTGAGAAAAAATTTAAATGTAATTGCTGCTTACAGTATAATGATGGGGTTAATTATCCTTGTGGGTATATTTCAGTCTTGGAACATTGCTCTATCAATATTTAATCTTTGTCTTATTTCAGCAGTGATGACAATGGGCGCTAATATTCAATGGGGTTATGCTGGTCTTATTAACTTTGGGATAATGGGTTTTACAGCTTTAGGTGGTTTAGCAGCGGTTCTAATTTCAGTAGATCCAGTTCAAGAAGCTTGGAGTGCAGGTGGATCAAATATTTTATTTAGTCTTTTTCTTATAATAGCAATGGTATTGGCTGTTAGATATATTTTAAAAAATTATAAGAAGTCAAAAAATAGAACTTACATTGTAGCTGCTATTATAATTTTAGGGATTGTTATCATTAGATTCATTTCAGAGCCTGGAATTGAGGCAATTGAAGATGTAGAACCAGCAAAAACTGGTTTTCTTGGTGGATTAGGTCTTCCAATTATTTTTTCTTGGGTTGTTGGAGCTTTTTTTGCAGGTGGATTAGCTTTTGTTATAGGAAAAGTAGCCTTAGGATTGAGAGCTGATTATTTAGCAATAGCTACATTACTTATATCAGAAATAGTAATAGCAATTATAAAACATGAAGATTGGCTAACTAGAGGTGTTAAAAATGTAATTGGATTAAAGCGTCCTGCTCCATATGAAGTTAACTTACAAGAAACAGAATGGTTTATAAATCTAGTTGAAAAATTTAATTCAGGAAAATTAGCTCTAATTTCTGATATTACAGAAAGACAAGCAGCACTTAATCAATTTGTAATAGAAGGATCATCAGTATTTGTAAAACTTTGCTATTCAGGTTTATTTTTAGTTGTTGTGATTATTCTTTTAATCCTAACTCAAAAAGCTCTTTACTCTCCTTGGGGAAGAATGATGAGAGCTATTAGAGATAATGAAGAGGCTGCCAACGCTATGGGGAAAAATGTAGTAAAACAACATTTATTAATTTTTGTTTTAGGCTCAGCCATCGTTGGTATTGCAGGTGCAATGTTAGTTACACAAGATGGATTGTTTACTCCTGGAAGTTATAGGCCATTAAGATATACTTTTTTGATTTGGGTAATGGTTATTGTCGGTGGAAGTGGTAATAATTTTGGTGCAATTCTTGGAGGTTTTGTAGTCTGGTTTTTATGGATTGAAGCTGCGCCAATAGGATTATATTTAGTAAATTTAACAACTGCAGGTTTAGATGATACTCATTTTTTAAAAGTGCATTTAATTGAAAGTGTTCCGTATTTTAGATTTTTAATGATGGGAGTAGGTCTCTTGGTAATAATGAGATATAGACCAAAAGGTATACTTCCTGAGAAAATAGAAATAAAATAAAATTATGAAATATATTATTACAGGTGCTGCAATAGCTTGGGCTTTATATATGGCTGATAAATATTTATTTTTTTAAAGTCCAACCATTTTTTTTCAAAGCTTTAATTAAATTTTCTTTCATTTCATCTCTAGAGGTATTTTTATCACCTATTTTTTCAAAGAATACAGGCTCTAAACCTTTATCCTTTTTTGATTTAAAGTAGTTTTTTATTGATTGTATTATTAGTTTCATTTTTCTCCTTTAGCGTTGTGTTTTAAGTCCCAGCAAGTAGAGTTTTTCTAAATCAGGACAACATAATTATACAACAAAATCTATTTTTTGTAAAAAAAAACCCCCAACAAATTAATGCTGGGGGTTTAATTTTAAGATAAATTATCTTTGTTTTTTAGTTTTAAATTTTCCGCCTTTTACTTCTTGCTCTAAGAAAGAACCTTCAGCTTCACCGACGGGAGTAAAAGTAACTCCTGTAGCACCTTCGTAGTTTACTTTCTTACCTTTAGCTAATAAATCTAAAGCTTTTTTAAGTTCACCTGGATAAATTTTTGTTCCAGGACCATTGGCAACATCCATTACATTTTTTGCAATTGATGCTCTATCAGCTGAGTTACCCGCTTGCATTGCTAAAACAATTAAAGCAGCTGCATCATAAGATTCACCTGTGTATGGACCTGAACTATCTATACCAGCAGCACTTGCAACTTTAGCAAATACCCCAGCACCTTTTCCAGTCGATCCTGGCATTGAACCAAAAGATTTTTTAAGATCTTTTCCAAATGCATCTACAAGTGATTGTCCAATCATACCATCTGATAAAACAAATTTGTCAAATGCACCTGAATCTAAAGAAGCTTGGATTATTCCCTTACCACCTTGGTCAAGGTAACCAATAACAGCAACTGCATCACCACCCGCTGAAGCAAGTGTTGCTACTTCTGAAGAGTAGTCTGCTTTACCATCTTCGTGAGCAGTCACAGTTGTTACTTTAATACCATGAGCTTCAACAGCTGCTTTGTAAACATCTGCTAAACCTTTTCCATAGTCATTGTTTGTATATGTGATTGCAACACTTTTAACTTTTCTATCTTTAGTAATATCAGCTAAAATCTGACCACCTCTTGCATCAGATGGAGCAGTTCTAAAGAAATATCCTTTATCATCAAGAGTTGTTAATCCTGGTGATGTAGCTGATGGTGAAATCATTACTACACCATTTGGTACAGCAACGTTTGAAGCAATTGCTCCTGTTACACCTGAACAGTCAGCACCCATTATAGCTGCTACACCTTGTGAAATAACACCTTCAGCTGCTGCAGTTGCTGCGGCTGAATCAACACAAGTAGAATCTGCTCTTACTACTGAAATAGTTTCTCCACCTAATAGCGAACCTGAGTCTGAAGCTTCTTTGAAAGCAAGTTCTGCAGATGCAGCCATAGCTGGTGTTAGAGATTCAATAGGACCAGTAAATCCTAAAATGATCCCCATTTTAACTTCTGCAAATACATTTGTTGTAAAAGTAGAAACAAAGATAATTGCAGCGATAAATAGTTTTTTCATTATTTTCCTCTATTTGTTAACAATTTATAAAAGATAAATTAAATCTTATTTAAAAAGATTTTCAATAAACAAATTAGCTTATTTTTATAAATAATATCAAGTTTAAGAGGTTATTAACCCATAGTGAATGGGTCAGACATAGGCTTATCAGATGAATTATACCAGGTAGTTTTAATTCTAGTGTATTCTTTAATTGACTCTATACCTGCTTCTTTACCGTAACCACTATCTTTTATACCTCCAAATGGTGCCATTGGAGATATTAATCTATATGTATTTATAAAAACTATTCCAGCTCTAATTGCTTTTGAAACCCTAAGTCCTCTTGCAAAATTAGAAGTATAAATCCCAGAAGATAAACCATATTTATTATCATTCATTTTTTCTATTACTTCTTTTTCATTTTGAAACTTCATTACAGATAAAATTGGTCCAAACAATTCATTTTCTGCAACAGGTAAGTTATGATTTTCACATTCAATTATTGTTGCTGGAAAGTAATAACCTTTATTTGAAATTGATGATCTTTTGCCTCCACATCTTATTTTTCCACCCTGTTCAATAGTCTCTTTAATTTTTTTTTCTATATTTTCTAATTGTTTAAAACTATTGAGAGGTCCCATTTGAGCATCATCTTCCATTGGACTTCCTAATTTTATTTTTTCTGCTTTTTCAATTAATTTTTTTAAAAACTCATCATAAATTTTTGTATGTAAGTAAAGTCTTGATCCAGCTATACAACTTTGTCCACTTGCTCCAAATATACCAGCAGTAATACCATTTAAAGCATTTTCTTGATCTGCATCTTCAAAAACAACCACTGGACTTTTACCTCCAAGCTCTAAACTTACTTGTGATAAATTCTCAGCAGAGTTTTTTACAATATGTTTTGCAGTTTCTGGACCACCTGTAAAAGCAATTCTTTCTACAAGGTCATGAGTAGTTAATGCTTTACCACATGGTTCACCTAGTCCGGTAATAATATTTATTACACCTTTCGGTATTCCAGTTTTTTCAATTAGTTTTGCAAATTCTAAAAGAGTAACAGGAGCAAGCTCTGATGCTTTAATGACAATTGTATTTCCCATTGCAAGAGCTGGTGCTAACTTAACTGCTGTTAAAAGCATTTGAGAGTTCCAGGGAATAATTGCAGCTACAACACCAATAGGGATTCTAGTTGTTGTAACTTGCATGTCTGGTTTATCAACGGGAACAACTGTTCCCTCAACTTTATCTGCTAATCCTGCAAAATAATCATAATATTCAGCTATATAGTTTGCCTGAGTTTTGGTCTCTCTATAAAGTTTTCCAGTATCAATGGTTTCAATTTTACCAAGATGTTCAGCGTTAGCTCTCAATTGTTCTCCAATCAATCTTAAGTATTTAGCTCTTTCTCTTGGATGAAGTTTTGACCAATTATTTTCAAATGCATTTTGAGCCGATTGAACAGCTTTATCTACATCTTTTTCATCTGCTTCAGGAACTGTTGCCCAAACTTCATTATTTTCTGGATTTAAGGATTCTATTTTTTTTCCTGATGAAGAGTCTACCCACTCACCATTAATATACATTCTAAAATGTTGAATTTTTGACATTTAATTATTAATAAAATTTCTTATTTTCATATTAACATCATCTGCACATTCTATACTACAAAGATGTTTTCCACTTTTAATCTCAACATAGCTTGAATTAGGTATATCTTTTGCTAATTTCTTAGACATGGCTGGCGTTGATCCTGGATCATCTGAACCTGTCATAACTAAAGTTTTTGAAGATATGCCTTGTATTAACGGAGTAGCGTCTTCATGATTAGCAAATAATTCATAAGCTTTTAAAAAATTTTTATGATCTACAGATTTTTTATTTAAAATATTCATAAATAAATCATACGTCATTGGATTTTCCTCTAAATATTTATCTGTAAACCATCTTTTTAATGCTTGTTTTGAAATTGGCTTATTTAGTTTTGCTTGATTATATCTATCAATAACAAGAGATCTTTCCTCTATAGTTCTTTTATATGTTGTTCCAATCAATATAAGTTTATCAACTTTATTTTGCATTTTTGTTACAAAATCTAAAGCAATCAAAGATCCCAATGAAAAACCAATTAAATGAATTTTATTTATTTGAAGGTATTCTAAAATTTCTGTTAGTTGGTTAGAAAAATCATTGAGACTTAATTTATCTTTTTTACACGGAGTTTTTCCATGTCCCAGTAAATCATAAGTTATAGTTGAAAATTCTGTCAAATTATCTATTTGTGGATTCCACATTTGGTGATCAAGACCAACTCCATGTATAAATATTAATGGAGTAGTATCTTTTTCAATATAGATATAGTGATTTTGATTTGGGTCAAAATTATTAGACATCAAATTATTTTGGATCTAATCCCATCTCTTTCATATCTTGATAACGATCACCAGTTCTTGCATGAGCTCTACCGCTTGAAGCACCACCAATAGCAATTACAATTTCATTATTAAAAGGTGCATCATGAATAGTAAATTCATGAGTTAAATAATAGGGTCTTAGCCCTGAGTCTGTTTTATGCATCATTGGTATTGATATTTTTGAGCCCGCAGGTCCTCTTGTATTAGTAAAACTTAAATAAGACGTTCCTCCAACAGCTTCTCTGAATTTATTTCCAAATCTTAAAGTGTGAATAAATGCAGATGCATGTTCTATTTCACCATCTAAACCAACGGTTCCGGCCTTACCATAAGCTAATATTTTATCTGGTGATCCAATTTCTTTTATAAGTTCTGGAACTAAAATATCACCAAGCTTTGGAGCTAGATCTAAAATAATTGGTTTTAGATCTTCTACAAAACCTTTGCCATGCCATGGATTTTTAAATACTGCAGCTACTGAAACTAGTAAAACAGGTTCTTTTGCTTTTTTTCCACCCTCGATAAATGTTTTATCTACAAATTTAGTAAACTTTCTTAGCTCAAGTTCCATTAACTTGCCTTTTCTAAGCTTGATGTATCAACATTTATTTTTGGGATAACTTCGTCATTAAAAAGCTTAATACTTCTCATACAAGCATCATGATCTATACCTGGAAAATTAGACCACACTTGAAGATTTTGTAAGTTTAGCTCTGATTGTAATTCTTTGATTTTACCAACAACATATTCAGGTGTTCCAAATAATAAATTTCGTTTGTGCAAAAATTCATAATTAAGTAAATCTAATTTGTGTTTTGTTTCTGGTAATTCTTCACCCGGATCCATGTGATTACCTAATCCTCGCCAGTGACAAACCCATCTCATGTAATTAATAATATGTTCCCCAGCTAATTTCTCAGCTTCTTCCATAGTTTCAGCAACAAACATATCTCTTACTAAAGAAATCCCCTCTCCTAAAGGAATCTCTCTATTTTCTGCTTTTGATTTGGCATCTCTATATATTTCAAATCTTTTCTTTAATGCTTTTACAGTGGGTATCCACATTATAGTATTTAGGCCATTTTGAGCTGCCCATTCAATTGATCTTGCACCATCAACAACTTGCCAAATTGGTGGATGAGGATTTTGTTTTGGCTTAGGTACAACACTTATTTTTTTAATTTCATTTGTTTTTGTATCTACAAATTTTTTATTAGGAGGACTCATGTCGTGCTGCCAAATAAAGTTTGGAGAAGGATACGTGTAGAATTCTCCCTCATGACTGAAAAATTCTTCAGTCCATGCTTTTTTCATAATTGTTAATGTTTCATCAAATAATCTGAAATTTTTTGCCTGATCTTTTAAATCAGCTTCTTTATTCATGTTTATTGCTTCTCTACCATAAATTCCTCTACCAATACCAACTTCAACACGACCATTAGATAATTGATCTAACAATGCAATATCTTCAGCAAGTCTGATTGGGTTATGAAATGTAATTACATTACAAGCTTGTCCAATTCTAATTTGTTTTGTTCTAGCAGCAGCATCGACACCCATCATAATTGGATTAGTACACGACTCCATTCCTTCGTGATTAAAATGGTGTTCTGTATACCAAATAGAATTCCAATTATTTTCATCACAGTAAGTAGTGATTTCCTTGGTCTCATCTAGTAATTGTTCGTAAGGTTTATGTTTCCAATTAGTAGTATTACAAAAATATCCAAATTTCATTCGAACCTCCTTAAATAATTAAATCTAAGACGATCGATCCCACTTTCGAATTTTTGATAAATATCGACGAGTTATGTATCGCTTTTTAAAGACTCTAATTTAACTAGACTATTTAATCAATATATATTTAATCAACCTTTAAATAAAATATATGAAATTAGAAAAAATAGACCCTAAATTTTTAAAGAAGCATAACCCTAGAGTTGGCTTAATTGCCCTTGCAACAGATTTTATGATTGAAAAGGATTTTATAAAAGTAATAAAAGATAAAGAGATAGATTTTTTTGTTAATAGAATTGAGTGCTACAATCCTCTTACTAAGGAAAATTTAATAAAGATGTCAGAAAAAGTAACTGAGGTAACAAATAATATACTACCAAATGAGGATATAGATTGTGTAGTATATGGCTGCACTTCAGGAACGATTGCTGCTGGCTATGATTCAATAGAAAAAAAGGTAAAAGCCGCAAAACCTAAAGCAAAACTTACTACTCCTAGTTCAGCTGCAATAAAAGCTTTAAAAAAATTTAATGTAAAAAAATTAGCAATTTTTACTCCTTACTCTAAGAAACTGAATGATGAAGTTATAAATTTTTTTTTAAGTGAAAAATTTGACATCATTTCTAATACTTATTTGGATATTGCTGCAGATTATGACATTGGTAAAGTTGATGAAGATTTTTTATTTAAAACTTTATCTAATATGGATTTAGCTGATGCTGATGCTTTATTTATCTCATGTACGGCATTACCAGTCCTAAATATAATTGATAAGTTAGAAAAAAAATTAAATAAACCCGTTCTATCAAGCAATCAAGCTCTAATTTGGAACACATTAGAGGAGATTGGTCAAAATAATGATATAAGAGGTTTTGGAAAATTATTTTTAAATAGTTAATTATGCTTTTTACTAAAGAAGAATATAAACAAAGACTTTCTAAAGTTCAAACGATGATGCAAGAAAAAGGCATTGAGCTTTTAATTTCACATGACACAAATAATATAAATTATTTAACAGGATATGATGCGTGGTCTTTTTATTATGCTCAATGTGCAATAGTTCATGTAAATGCAGAAGAACCAATATGTTTTGTAAGAAAACAAGATGCTGGTGGTGCTTATATAAAATCATATGTTAAAAAAGAAAATATTATTGTTTATGATGAACATTATATTCATACATGGCCAAAGCATCCTTACGATTATTTAGTAAAGATAATCAAAGATAAAAAGTGGGATAAGCTTTCAATAGGTTTAGAAATGGATGCACATTATTTTACTGCTTTCTGTTATGAAAAAATTAAACAAGGGTTGCCAAATGCAAAAATAAAAGACTCAGATCGATTAGTTAATTGGGCAAGGTTAGTTAAATCTGATACTGAAATAGGTTTTATGAAATCTGCTGCAAAGATTTCAGAAATTGGAATGAAAACTGCTTTTGATATAATTAAACCAGGTGTTCGACAGTGTGATGCTGTCGGTGAAATACAAAAAGCATTATTCCATGGGACACCTGAATTTGGTGGGGAGTATGCAAGTATTGCAACATTATTACCAACCGGAAAAGGAACTTCAGCTTCACATCTAACGGCAACAGATGATAAATTTGTAGAAGGCGAGGCAACAATCATTGAACTTTCAGGAGTTTATAAGAGATACCATGCACCAATGGCTCGAACTGTTTTGCTCGGAAAGCCTAACCAGTTAAAGATTGATACAATGAAAAAAACAATTGAAGCCTTACAAGCGGGCATTGATGCGACAAAACCTGGAAACACAGTTGATGATGTAGCACAAGCATTTTGGAAAATATTAGATAAATACGGAATAGAAAAAACATCTAGAACAGGTTATTCAATTGGAATTGGATATCCTCCTGATTGGGGTGAGCACACTCTAAATATATATAAGGGAGACATGACGCCCCTGGAACCCAACATTTGTTTTCATATGATTGCAGTAATGCAGTTTGGAGATTGGGGTGTTGAGGCTTCAGAAGCAGTTAGAGTAACTGATCAAGGAGCTGAACTATTTTGTAATTTTTCTAAAGAACTTCACGTTAAAAGCTAATTATTAAAGGTTGATATTTATTCACACAAATGTTTTAAAGTTATTTATTTTATGTCAAAACAAAAAGATTTCGTTAAGTTTGAAAATGTAGATAAAAGCTACGATGGTAAAGTTTTAGTCGTCAAAGATCTTCAATTAGATATAGCTGAAGGAGAATTCATTACAATGTTAGGCCCTTCTGGTTCTGGTAAAACAACATGTTTAATGATGTTAGCAGGATTTGAAACTCCTACTAATGGTGAAATATATTTAGGTGGAAAAGCTATTTCAAGCATACCTCCTCATAAAAGAGGAATTGGAATGGTTTTTCAAAATTATGCTTTGTTTCCACACATGACAGTTTATGAAAATTTAGCATTTCCATTAAGAGTTAGAAAAATTCCAAAAGATGAAGCAGATAAAAAAATAGATAAAGCATTATCAATGGTTTCACTTCAAGGCTTTGCATCCAGGATGCCAGGACAATTATCAGGTGGACAACAACAAAGGGTAGCGGTTGCAAGATCATTGGTATTTGATCCACAATTAGTTTTGATGGACGAGCCTTTAGGAGCTTTGGATAAAAATTTAAGAGAAAGTATGCAATATGAAATTAAACATATTCATGAAAGTATTGGTGTAACAGTTGTTTATGTAACTCATGATCAAAGTGAAGCTTTAACTATGTCAAATCGAATTGCAGTATTTAATGATGGAAAAGTTCAACAACTATCAAGCCCAGATGAATTGTACGAGAAGCCTGTAAACTCTTTTGTTGCAGAGTTTATTGGTGAGAATAATACATTTAATGGTGAAGTTTCTGATTTATCAGGTGACAAATGCAAAGTTAAGCTCGCTAATGCTGAAATAATTGCAAATCCTATATCGGTGAAGTCCAAAGGTGATAGAACTAAAGTTTCATTAAGACCCGAAAGAGCTTTAATTAATCCTAAAGATAAAATGGACAACATTCACAATGGTAAAATTGAGGAAGTAATTTATCATGGTGATCATACAAGAGTTAGAATAAACCTATTAGGTAATCCTGAATTTATTTTAAAAGTTCCCAACAGTTCTGCAAATCTAGATATTAAGCTTGGAAATGAAATTAAGATTGGGTGGAATAGTCAAGACGCAAGAGCCCTAGACCCAAAATAGACATCTCAGAATTATTGTAGAATAAGTAGAAAACGCCTGTTGACTCTCCTTACTGAAGTTGTTTTAATTTGGTTTATAAAAACGTTTAAACGGAGGAAAAATGAAAAAACTAAGTAAAATATTACTAGCTATTTCTTTTGTACTTTCACTAACTACTTCAGCATTTGCAACAACAGTAACTGCAGTGTCTTGGGGTGGGGCTTATACTGAGTCTCAAAAGTTAGGTTATGGTGATCCAACTGCTAAAAAACTAGGCATAAATATTGCTTGGGTTGATTATTCAGGTGGTTTATCAGAAATAAAAGCACAAAAAGAAGCTGGGAAGATCACGTGGGATATAATCGACGTGTTTGCAATGGATACTATCACTGGATGTGATGAAGGTTTATTTGTTGAATTTGATTTTGACAAAGACTTTCCACCAGCTCCAGATGGAACTCCAGCAAGTAAAGATTTCTTTACTGCAATGCCAAGTAAGTGTGCTGTAGGAAATATTTTATATTCTTGGAACTATGCCTATAACACTAATAATGTTAAAGGTACTCCAAAGACTATCAAAGATTTCTTTAACACAAAGAAATTCCCTGGAAAAAGAGCTATCTACAAAAGCGCTTTAACTAATTTAGAGATCGCTTTAGCTGCAGATGGTATTAAACCAGGAAAAGGCGGAGCAAAAATCTATAAAGCTTTAGAAACAGAAAAAGGTGTTGAAAGAGCAATGAACAAGATCAAAAAATTATGTACAGATCCAAAAGGCGGATGTGTATTTTGGTCAGCAGGTGCTCAACCACCAGAACTGTTAGTATCAGGTGAAGTAGTAATGGCTACTGGTTGGAATGGTAGATTCTTCAATGCTGAAATTGGAGAAGGTGCACCAATCAAACAAGTTTGGGATGGCCAAGGACTTGACTACGAATATTTCGTACAAGTTAAAGGTGGACCAAATGATGCTAATGGTATGGCTAAAAAAGCTTTAGCTATGATGACTAGTTCTGAGATGTTAGCAGGAAGTGCTAAATACATCGCATACGCTCCTTGGAGAAAATCTTCTATAGGAATTATGGAAGCAGGGGAGCCATGGTATAAAGATGGTAAGACTAACATGGTACCACAAATGCCAACTGCACCAGCTAACACTAAAAACTACTTCTTAGTTGATCCAATTTTCTGGGCTGATAACGGAACAGAACTTGGTGAAAAATGGGAAGCTATGAAAGCTGGTTTATAATTTAAGTTTTATTAAACTTAATTATATATTATAATTTAAGGGCGGTTATTTATAACCGCCCTTTTTATTTATGAGCTCAGAGACAAAA
>CACNYE010000009.1 GCA_902624515.1 uncultured Pelagibacteraceae bacterium | reverse complement strand
AAAGAATGGAATCGAGAAGAGTGGATAACCAAGCTAGAGGGAGATCAGGACGTCAAGGTGATGAAGGATGTTCTATTTTTTATGTTAGTCTTGATGATGATTTGATGAGAATTTTTGGATCAGATTCAATGAATAATATGTTAGAAAAATTAGGTTTGAAGGATGGAGAAAGTATCGACCACCCATGGATTAATAAAGCTCTAGAAAGAGCTCAACAAAAAGTTGAGGCTAGAAATTTTGATATTAGAAAAACACTTATTAAATTTGATAATGTTTTGAATGATCAAAGACAAGTCATTTTTTCTCAAAGAAAGGAGGCAATCAAAAGTGATGAAATTTTTAGCTATTCTAACAATTTTTTGAATGAAATTTTAGATAGTCTTTTAATAAGTAAAAAAAAGAGTGTTACAAATTTGAAAAACAATGAATTTGAAAATAAACTTAAATTAATCTTAGGTAAAAATTTTGAGGAGAATGAATTCAAAAATTTACTGTCCTTAAATGATAAAGAATTAAAAAACAAAATAGTAGATAAATTTAATATAAAACGAAAAGAAAGAATAATGCTTATAGGAGAAAATCAATCAAAAGAAATTGAAAAAAGAATTTTTTTACAATCTATAGATATAAATTGGAAATCACATATTCAATACCTAGAACAATTAAGACAAGTAATTGGTTTAAGATCTTATGGACAAAGAGATCCTTTAATTGAATATAAAAAAGAAGCATTTGATTTATTTGAAAATTTATTAAGTAAATTAAAACAAGATTTCATTACAATCCTAATGAATCTAAAACTTATAGAAACCCCTAAAGAAAAGATGGAGATACCAAAACAAAAAAAAATTGACCCTAAATATATTGGAAAGAAAATGAGTAGAAAT
Organism: uncultured Pelagibacteraceae bacterium; assembly: GCA_902624515.1. Taxonomy (GTDB): domain Bacteria; phylum Pseudomonadota; class Alphaproteobacteria; order Pelagibacterales; family Pelagibacteraceae; genus Pelagibacter. Next base: position 30,268 of record CACNYE010000009.1, on the reverse strand, counting down.
GAACCTTGTTTTTGTGGATCGGGTAAAAAGTACAAACGTTGTTGTGGTGCTTTATAAATAAATAGCTAATAAAATCAAAAATATTATTGTTAATGATGTTATAGGAATTAAGTATTTTTTTGATTTAAGTATCAGGCTTAAATTTTTCTCAGGAACTTTTAAAGAACTTAAATCATCTAATTTATTCATAAATCCTTTATTTCTTCCAATCTTTAAAAATTTGTTTTTTCTATGATTGAAAATTTCATCAGCTGACATAAACTTAAAATTCTCTAAATTTTTAGAAATTGAATTACGAACATTATGTAAAATTAAATCTCTATCTCTATGAGCACCTCCTAATGGTTCTTCAATCATTTCATCGATAACATTTAACTCTAGCAAATCTTTAGCAGAAAGCTTCATGGCCCTAGCAGCATCAAGCATCTTTTTTGGATCTCGCCATAAGATAGTGGCACATCCCTCTGGAGATATGACTGAATAAATTGCATTTTGCAGCATTATAACTTTATTAGAAGATGCCAAAGCAATTGCACCTCCTGAGCCACCTTCCCCAATTATAATTGCTATTGTTGGAACTTTTAATTTCATACAACATTCAATGGATTTTGCTATTGCTTCTGCTTGACCTCTTTCTTCAGCTCCAACACCTGGATAAGCACCTGGAGTATCTATAAATGATATAATTGGAATATTAAATTTATCAGCTAATTCCATTAAACGAATAGTTTTTCTGTAACCTTCAGGTCTCATCATACCAAAATTTCTTTCAATTCTGCTATCTAAATCTTCACCTTTTTCTTGTCCAAGAACTAGAACTGATTGATTATTAAATTTTGCAAATCCAGCTAGAACAGATTTGTCTTCTCCATAATGTCTATCTCCTGATAATGAAATAAAATCCTCAAATAAATTATCGATAAAAAATTTAGATTTTGGTCTATTCTCATGTCTCGCAACTAAAGTTGTTTGCCACGGATCAAGATTCGAATAAATTGATTTAAGTTTTTCATCCAATTCTTCTTGGGTTTTAGAAATTTTTTGCGTGTCAACTTCTGAAAGTCCACTTTGATTATATGGATCTCTAAGTTTTTCTAATTCATTATCTAGGTCCTTTATATCGGTTTCAAAATTAAGATAGTTTTTCATTTTATTCTAATTAATTATGAAAAATGACAACAAAATGTCAATGCTTCACTTAATTATTTGACTTCATTTTATCAGAGTTTAGAAAAGATAAAAATGAGTAAAAATTACACTAATGTTAATAATCTTAAAGTTTCAAATGAATTATTAAAATTCGTTAATGAGGAGCTATTAAAAGATACAGCTATTTCACCCGAAAAATTTTGGAATGGATTTGATAAAACGGTTCACGAGCTGGCGCCAAAAAATAAGGAACTATTAGAAAAAAGGGATTATTTACAAAAAAAAATAGATGACTGGCATATAAAAAACAAAGGTAAAAAAATTGATATAAAAACTTATAAAGAATTTTTAATAGAAATTGGTTACTTGATTAAAGAGGGACCTAATTTTAAAATTGAGACAGATAATGTGGATGATGAAATAACTAAAATAGCCGGACCGCAATTAGTAGTTCCTATAATGAATGCAAGGTACGCTCTTAATGCAGCTAATGCTAGATGGGTAAGTTTGTATGACAGTTTATACGGTACAGATATAATAAAGTCAGAAGAAGGTGGAAGTGAGAGATATGATCCTAATCGAGGGCAAGAAGTTATTAAATATGTTAGAGAATTTTTTGATAAATATATTCCATTAAATGGAACAAGCTGGAAAAATATAGCTGGTTTAAAAATAGTTAATAAAAACTTAATCATCTTAAAAGATGATTATGAATATGAATTAAAAGATAAAAATAAATTTATAGGACATAGAGGTGATACTAATAAACCCGAGGCAGTGATATTACAAAATAATAAACTTCACTTTGAAATTATAATTAATCCTAGAGCATTTAGTGCTGCCCATGATATTGCTGGTATAAGTGATGTTATTGCCGAGTCTGCTGTTTCAACTATTTGTGATAATGAGGACAGTGTTGCAGCAGTTGATGCTGAAGATAAAATTGTTTGCTATAAAAATTGGCTTGGTTTAATGAAAGGAAACCTTAAAGTTCAATTTGAAAAAAAAGGTAAAATTTTAGAGCGGAAATTAAATCCTGATAGAAGCTATATATCAAAAAATGGAGAAGGTTTAAAATTGCATGGAAGAAGTTTATTGTTAATAAGAAATGTAGGTCATCTTATGACAAACTCATCCATTATTTTGAAAGATGGTTGTGAGACACCTGAGGGAATAATGGATGCTTTTATTACAAGTGCTGCAGCTCTTCATGATTTAAAAAGAAGAAAAAACTCAAGAGCAGGTTCAATTTATATAGTTAAACCAAAAATGCATGGGCCTGAGGAAACTGCCTTTACTGATTTACTTTTTACAAAAGTAGAAGAGACTTTGGGATTAAAAAAAAATACTTGTAAAATTGGTATAATGGATGAAGAAAGAAGAACTTCAACAAATTTAAAAGAATGTATTAGAACACTAAAAAATAGAGTTTTTTTTATCAACACAGGTTTTCTTGATCGCACAGGGGATGAAATGCATACATCAATGGAAGCAGGTCCAATGATTAAAAAAGGAGATATGAAATCATCAAAATGGATTTCTGCATACGAAAATAACAATGTTGATAAAGGTTTGGAGTGTGGGTTTTTCGGTAAAGCTCAAATAGGAAAAGGTATGTGGGCAGCTCCTGATATGATGAACCAAATGATGAATGAAAAAATTGGACATTTAAAAGCCGGAGCGAATTGCGCCTGGGTACCATCCCCTACCGCAGCTTCTTTACATGCATTACATTATCATGAGGTAGACATTTTTAATGAGCAAAAGAAAATTTTAAAAAGAGAAAAAGCTAAATTAGATGATCTTTTAAATATACCTATAGCAGATCGACCTAATTGGTCAGTTGATGAAATAAATTCTGAAATATCAAACTCAGCACAAACAATATTAGGTTATGTTGTAAGATGGATAGACCAAGGTGTAGGTTGTTCAAAAGTGCCTGATATCAATAATATTGGATTAATGGAAGATAGAGCAACGCTTAGAATTTCATCCCAACATATTTCAAATTGGATACATCATGGCATTACTACAAAAATTCAAGTAACTGAAATTTTAAAAGAAATGGCAAAAATTGTCGATAAGCAAAATAAAGATGATAAAAATTATAATAAAATGAGTGATGATTTTGATAAATCTATAGCATTTAAAACAGCATGTGATTTGATTTTTAAAGGAAAAATTCAGCCTTCCGGCTACACAGAGCCACTACTTCATTTGAATAGAATAGAAAAAAAGGCTACTCAGAACTAGAATTTAATTTGGATCTATTTTTAAACGCAGAGTATAGAGTACCATCATCTAAACTTTCTATTTCTCCGCCTATAGGTAAGCCCTGAGCTAATCTTGTTATTGTAACTTTAGAGTCTTTCAAGCTATCTTGAACATAGTATGCTGTTGTTTGACCTTCAACAGTTGCGCTTGTTGCAATTATAACTTCTTCAATTTTTTCTCTTTTAACTCTTTCAACTAATGAGTTAATCAATAAATCTTCTTTTCTTAGACCAACAGAAGATATTGTTCCACCCAAAATATGAAAATAACCTTTATAAATGTTTGAGTTCTCTATTGACCACTGATCAGCTATATCCTCAACAACACAAATCTTATTAAATTTTTCACTTAAATTATCACAATTTACGCAACCATTTGAATTAGATCTCAAAGAACCACATGATTTACACCTTGTAACATTTTTATAAAGTTGAGCCAATGTATTAGCCATTGGTTTTACTATTTCATCTCTATTATTAATTAATTTCAAAACAATTCGCTTTGCAGATTTAGGGCCGAGACCAGGTAGTTTTGAGATTAACTTGATTAAGTCCTCAATCTCATTGATATTTTGCATTATTTATATTGGCCACTTAAAACCGGATATTCCAAAACCTCCCGCTATTTTTGAAATTTCTTCTTTAGTTTTTATTTTTAATTGGGATTTTGCATTATTGTGAGCTGCAACAATTAAATCCTCAATTACAGATTTATCTTCATTAATAATATCATCTGAGATTTCAATTTTTTGCATTTCACCTTCGCCATCTAAGATAACTTTAATTGAATTTGACCCAGAAATTCCCTCTGCAGTTATTTTTTTCAAATTTTCCTGACTTTCTTTCATTTTGCTTTCAATTTCTTTAGCTTTATCTAAAATTTTTGAAAAATCTGTCATTAAATTTTTTTATTCCTCTTTCAAATTTACATCAATTAAATTAGCATCAGGAAATTTATCTAAAAAATCCTTATATAATTCTGTTTTTTTAATATTTTTTATCAAATCTTTTTTTTTATTTTTTTCTTCATCTTTAATTGAAGCTTTTCCTTTTTCTTTACTTAAAGTGATAATCCATCTTTCATTTGTCCATTCAAATAATTTTAAAGATAAATCTTTAACGAAATTTTTATCAAGTTGATCATTAAAAGATATTTCTATTCTATTTTTTTCAAAGCGAACAAGGTTAACATTTTTTTCTAACTCATATTTTAATTTAATCTCTTTTTTTTCTGTGCATATTTTTAGTAACTGTTCAAATGATTTTATAAAACTATTATCCTCAGCTTTTATATCAGTTTGGGTATCGGGTTTATTTTTTTTTTCCTGCGTTATATTCTTGATTTGATTTATAGCTTTTGTTTCAAAATTAAAGGATTTTTCTTTTTCTTCAAAATTTTTTGATATTGATCTAGCTAGTGTATTATTTTTTTTTTCCTCATTTTTTGATTTTTTTAAACTAAGATACATAAGTCTTAATAAAAACATCTCAATTGATAAATTTTGATTTGAGACAACATCTAGCTCTTCAAGTGTCTTAATTGTAAATTGCCAAAATAAAATTAAAACTTCATTTTCTACATTTTCAGAAATTTCTTTTATTCTTAAAAACTCTTCATCGTTAAGTGAGAAGTTTGTACTCTCTTGAGTTAATAAATCTATATTTTTAAAATAGTATATTAGCTCTAAAAATTCATTTATGAAAACTTTAGGTTCAATTCCTTGATCATAAATTTTTCTATAAATTTCTATAACCTTTTTTTCTTCTCCTTCTAAAATAAGTTTAAACAAATCTATAAGTTGAGACTTATCAAAATGTCCAAAAATTTTCTGAGCTACACTTAAATTTAGTTCTTCATTTTGATCTAAACTTAATAAACCTCTATCTAATAAAGACAATGCATCTCTAACAGATCCTTCTGATATTTTAACTATTAATTTTAGAGCATCATCAGAAACTCGGCCTTTTTCCTTATCTTTTACATCTTTAATAAAATTGAATAATTCAGATGATTTAATTCTTGATAAATCAAATCTTTGACATCTCGACACAATTGTTACGGGCACTTTCTTAATTTCTGTAGTTGCAAATATAAACTTTAAATATGTGGGTGGTTCTTCTAAAGTTTTTAATAATGAGGCCCATGCCTGTTTTGACAACATATGGCATTCATCTAAAATAAAAATCTTATATTTTGAAGATGAAGGTGCATACCTTGAAAATTCTATTAGTTCTTTAGTATTTTCTACAGAAGATTTACTTGCAGCATCAAGTTCAAAAATATCAATATGCCTTGAATTTATAATAGCTTCACAATTTTCACAAAAATTTTTTTTACATAAATTTTCAAAACCATTTTTACAATTTAAAGATTTTGCTACAATTCTTGCAGTTGTTGTTTTTCCAACACCACGGATCCCAGTAAATAAATAAGCATTTGGAACTTTGTTGTCTTTAATTGAATTAGTAATTGTCTCTGCAACAAAATTTTGCCCAATCAAGTCCTCAAAAGTTTGAGGTCTATATTTTAATGCTAAAACTTTAGAGTTTTTGTTCATAACTAATTTTAGGAGACTAGACCCGTTAAACTGTCAGTACGACTGCTTCTGTTAAGACCTGGTCGGGTTAATGCAGCAAACGCCCTAGCCTCCAAAACTATTATAACAGTTATATTTTCCAATCTACAAGAAAAGATTAAAAATTTATTTTTCTCTTATTTTGTCAGCCTCAAAAACACCTAGAACGTGAAAATCCTCGCAATGCAATCCTAATTCTTCTAACGATTTTTGAACTTTTTTTTCTTCGATATGTCCATCTAAATCACATAAAAAAAAATAAGAATCGAAAGAATTTTTTTCGGGATAACTTTGTAACTTAGTCAAATTTACCCCATTGATAGCAAATCCACCTAAAGATTGATAAAGAGCAGCTGGTTTACTTTTTAATTTAAATAAAAATGAAGTAATATATTTTTTATCTCTAAAATCAGGTTGATAAACTTTCTTACCCATTATCAGAAATCTTGTTAAATTGCCTTTTTCATTCTCAATATTTTTTTTTATTATTTCTAAACCATAAGTTTCTGCACTTAAAGTTGAGGCTATAGCTGCATTTTTCTTATCATTTTTTTTTGAGATCATTTCAGCTGATCCAGCTGTGTCTGCCCTTACATGTTCAGAAAAATTATGTAATTTTATAAATTTTGAACATTGAGAAAGGGCTTGTGAATGTGAATAAACATTCTTTATTTCAGAAATTTTTGTACCTGGAATAGCTAGTAAGTTATGTTCAATTTTTTGAAAATATTCAGAATAAATGTTTAGCCTATAATAAAAAATCAAATATTCAATACCAATATTTCCTGTTATCCTATTAGACTCTGGTATAATAATTTTTGAATTAATATCTTTAGAAGCATTCAAAAAACATTCATCAAAAGTTTTACAAGGTATTATTTCCGATTTTGGATCAACAGATAATGCAGCTAAGTGTGAATACGCTCCGAAGGTTCCTTGAAAATAAATTTTACTCATTTAGACTTATATTCCATAATTTTTTTAATAGCTATAAAATCTTCCTCTGTATCTACTCCAATTGGAGATGACTTTGCAAGACCGACATTAATTTTTATATTGTTATCTATTGCTCGAAGTTGTTCCAATTTATATTTAACTTCACTAGGAGACTGATTATAAGAAATAAACTTTTCAAGAGTCTCTTTTTGATAACAATATATTCCTAAATGATGATAAATATTTTCATTCTGTTTAGAGATCTCTCTTATAAAATTTATTGCAAATGGAAAATTTGAATTATCTAATTTTTCTTTAGTTAAAACTTTTACAACATTTTGATTTTTATATACTTCCTTATCAACTATTTTTGATGCTAAAGTTCCTAATTGAGATTGATTTTTTATCATTTGATTATTCAAATTTTTTATATCTTCTATATTCATTAGAGGTTCATCCCCTTGAAGATTTATTACTAAATCAATATCTGCGTTGTGAAATTTTTTCAAGGCTTCATAAATTCTATCTGTTCCAGTTTTATGTTGCTTTTTAGTTAATATTGCTTGACCACCGTTTTTTTTTACGTCATCAATTATTTCTTGATCTTCAGTTGCAACCAATACTTCTCCAATATTTGCCTCTTCTGCTTTCTTAAAAACATGCGAAATCATTGAAATACCATTAATTTTAAATAAAGGTTTACCAGGTAATCGAGTAGCAGATAATCTAGATGGAATTAGAATTAAGGTTTTCATTGGTTTTTTTTATTAATCATTACAATATAAACAGAGGCAAAATTGTACAATAAAATATATAAGCAATTTTTTATTTATAGTGTTATACGTTCAAAATAATTTTACAAAATGGATTCTTTTGAGATAAATAAAATAGTAGCTGCAATATTACTGGTTGCTCTTCTAATAATTGGAATTGGAAAGCTTTCAAATGTAATATTTTATGTTGAAAAACCTAAGACACCTGGATATTCAGTTAAAGTAGAGCAAGCAGTTGCAGCCAATACTGAGGTAAGCTCAGTGAAAAGTGAGGAAAAAATTGATATGGCTGCATTAATGGCTATGGGTGATCTTGCTATTGGAGAAAAAGTTTTCAAAAAATGTGCTGCCTGTCATTCAATTGTTAAGGATGGGAAAAATAATATTGGACCTGCTCTTTATAATGTAGTTGGAAGAGAAATTGGTGTTGTGAGTGATTACAAATATTCCAAAGCTCTTTCCGAATACGGCAAAGAATGGACTTTTGAAGAATTAAATGGTTACTTAATAAAACCAGCAAAATGGATAAAGGGAACTAAAATGGCTTTTGCTGGATTGAGAAAAGAAAAAGATAGAGCTTCTGTTATTTTATATTTAAATCAAAATTCAGATAATCCTTTACCATTACCTTAATTTTCCAAAGCAATAAAGTAATATAGATTTTTGAACGTGCACTCTATTTAAAGCTTGAGTCCAGACTTTAGATTGATTGCTTGAAAATACTTTTTCATCTACCTCATTACCTCTTGGAAGACAGTGCAAGAATATTGCTTTTGGGCACAGTTTCATAAGACTTTTGTTAATTTTAAAATTTTTAAAGTCTTTTAATTTTTTTTTTTTATTAACCTTATCATTCATTGATATTACTTTATCTGAAAAAATTACATCAGCTTTTTTAACTGCTCTTTTTGGATCATTATAAATAGAAATTTTATTTTTATTTTTTTTAATGTAATTCATTATACTCTTTTTAGGTTGATATTTTTTTGGACAACCAATCGTTAACTTAAAAGCAAACTTAATTGATGCCGCAATTAAAGAATTTAAGACATTATTAGAGTCACCTATCCAAGTTACATTCAACTTTGAAATTGGTTTTTTTTTAATTTCTTCAACTGTGAAAATATCTGATAAAATTTGTGTTGGATGAGAAGATGGACTTAATCCATTAATAATTGGAATTGATAAATACTTTTTAAATTCTTCTAACTTTTCATCCTTGTCTGTTCTTAACATGAAAACATCGCCAAAATTTGATAATATCTTAGCAGTATCTTCAATACTCTCACCTCCTTTTGACAAATGCAACTCATCAGGCCTAAGTGTTAAAGCACTACCACCAAGTTGTCTAATAGCTAAATAAAAACTTAATCTTGTTCTAAGGCTTGATTTTTCAAACATCTGAATTAATAATTTTCCTTTTAAAGATGCTTCTTTGTCTATCTCAAGATTATTAAGTTTTTTTCTTGCATACTTTCTTTTTTTAGCATCAATTAAGATTTTTCTTAGATCTTTACTAGAAATATCTTTTAGATTGATAAAATGTTTCATTTATTTAAAATCTGCACAAACTTTATCAATAATCCTCAAAGCTTGATCTATTTCATTTTTTTTTACATTTAATGGGGGTAAAATACGGACAGTATTTTCAGCTGCTCTAATAGTTAATAATTTATTATCCATTAATTTTTCGATAAACTTTGACTGATCTTGATAAAGTTGTAATCCAATTAAAAAACCTCTCCCTCTTATTTCTTTAATTATTTTTGGAAATTTGTTTTTAAGCTTATTCAACTTATTAAGAAAATAATTTGAATTTTTTTTCACATTTTTTAAAAAACTTTTTTTTGAAATTATATCCATTACCTTACTACCGACCTTCATAGCGAGCTGATTACCTCCAAAAGTTGATCCATGACTACCTGGTTGCATTGCTTTTGCTACTTTATTTGTCATTAAAACAGCCCCCATTGGAAAACCGCCTCCTATACCCTTGGCTATGGGGCAAATATCGGGAAAAATTTTTGATTTTTCAAAAGCTAAAAAATCTCCACTACGTCCTATTCCACTCTGAACCTCATCCAAGATTAATAATATTTTTTTTTCATTACAAATTTTTCTTAAATATCTTAGACATTTATCGGGTATAGGTTTTATACCTCCTTCACCTAAAATTGTCTCTACCATTATCGCAGCTGTAGTTCTTTTAATTTTTTTTCTCAGATTTGGAAATCTTGGTTTTGTGTCTTTAAATTTAACATGATCAAACCCTGGAATTTTAGGTAAAAAACCTTCTGTCATTTTTTTTGATCCACTAGCATAAATAGTTGCTAAAGATCTTCCATGGAATGACCCTGAAATACATAGTATTCTATTCTTGTGGGGTTTGCCTATTGAATGAAAATATTTTTTAGCAGCTTTCATGGCGGCTTCAGTAGCTTCAAGACCTGAATTCTGAAAAATAACTTTATCTGCAAATGTTTTTTTAACTAACTTTTTTGCTAACTCCTCACCTTCTGGGATTATAAAAGCATTAGAAACATGCCATACTTTTTTTGCTTGCGTAGTTAAAGTTTTAATTAATTCTGGATTTGCATGCCCTAGGCTCAAAACAGCGATCCCTCCACAAAAATCAAGATATTTTTTTCCATTTGTCGAATAAAGATAGCTTCCTTTGCCTTTAACAAATGAAATTTTTTTTCTGTTATAATTTTTTACTAAATAGCTCATAATTTTTTTTTAAAACTTTTTATAAATAAAAAAATTAAATACAAGTTAGGATTGAACATTAAATAAATTTATTTTCATTAAAATATAAAATTATTGTTGATAACTATGATTAATTTCTTGTTTATCTAAATAAATTAACATTATATTGTATTATTAAAATGTTAATACACAACATATTGATTTAAATGACTATTTGGACCAAAGAAAAATGTGATTTCCTAAAAGATAATTGGGGCAGGGCTACAGCTAGAGAACTTGCGGAACAAATGGGCCCAGGTTTTACTAGAAACAGTATTATTGGGAAAGCATCAAGATTAGGCTTGTCTGCAAAGATTAAAACTAGAGCGGCTACTTCTAACCAAAATTTTGAAAATAACTTATCATATAAAAAAGGGAAATTAAAAAGAGGAAGAAATAAATTTAAATCATTAATTATTGAAAAAGATTTTGAGCCTGAAAATCCTAAACAATTAGAGGAATTAACAGATAGCGATTGTAAATATCCTATAGGACATCCTAATGAAGAAAATTTTTATTTTTGTGGAAGAACTTCTTTAAAAGACTTTAGCTATTGTAAATTACACCTTCTCTATGCGTATCAAAGTAAAAATAAAAAAGAAGAGCCCATTGATAAAGATGAAATACCTGAGTTTATTGAAAAGAAAATAAAATCTGCTTAAAATGAAAAATCAATTACTATCTTTTATATTATATTTTTCAGTTGAAAACTGACCATTTTCCCTCCACATAAAACAATATTTTTTAACCTCATTTTCAAAATATTTTTTACTAGGAAGACCAATATCAAAATTAGTTTTATACTTTCCTGAAATTATATTATCATACTTTAAAAGTCTTAGTTGATCTTGAGTAAGCAAGGGTTTTGGGAATAATTCAAATAATTTTGCTGATATATTCGCCATTAAAAGTGGAAACGGTAACAAAATTCTTTTTTTATCAATTAAAGAGAGTAATTTTTGCAATATTTCTTTAAATGTCATAGTTTCAGGTCCTACACATTCAATTATTTTTGTATCAATATTTCTTGAAATTATACTAAAAATTATATCTGTTAAATCAGAGCAATGTATAGGCATAAATTTAGTTTGACCTGAATAATATAAAGGAAAAATAGGCAATCTATTTAGAAGTGTCATAAAGTTACAAGTGAAATTATCAGATGAACTATAAATAATTGAAGGTCTTAAAATAGTTGTTAATGGAAAATATTCTAAAATTTTCTTCTCTCCCTCTAATTTGCTTTTTGCATAATTTGAGTCGATAGCTTTATCTATGCCTAGAGCTGACAGATGAATAAATTTACTCAACTTATATTCTTTACAAAGCTTTGCGAGTAATGAAGGGAACACTGAGTGGATATTTTTAAAGCTGTTACCACCCCTTTTTTCAAATAAAATTCCAATCAAATTAATACAAATATCAGCATCTTTAAAAAGATTTCTAATTTTTTCCTCATCAAAAATTTTAACCTCTATTAAATCAATGAAACCAGCATTTCCCATTATTTTAATTTTATGACCTTTTTGGTGAATATTTCTTGTTACTACACTTACTTTATAGTTATTTTTAGTTAACATTCTGATCAGATGCGTTCCAACCTGTCCTGTACCCCCAAAAATTAATATTTTTTTCATAATAATTATCAAAAAATAGACATTATTGTTTAGTCTTTATATACATAAACATATGAGCAATATCAAAGTTTTTGATAACGATTTACCAGATGATCTAGACTTATCTAATGAAAAATTTATCGGTTTAGATAATGAGGCTCTTGGATTAGTTTTGGGAAGAGATCCACTTACACTTGTTCAATTAGGGCTTGAGTCTAAAAATTTCTATTTAATAAAACTAAATAGAGATACATATAAAGCTCCAAATCTTGTTAGAGTTCTATCTAGTGAAAATACTGAATTTATTATGCATTATGCTAGACAAGATTTAATGTGGTTAAAATATCATTTAAATGTAAAACCAAAAAATATTTTTTGTACCAAGGTAGCATCTAAAATTGCAAGAACTGCAAGCTCTTTTCATGGATATAAAGATCTTGTTAAAGAACTATGTGGTAAAGATATTTCAAAAAAAGAGCAACAAAGTGATTGGGGCAATCCAAATCTTTCAGAAAAACAAATTAAATATGCAGCATCTGATACAGAGCATCTTTTTGAGATAAGAAAAAAATTGATTCAAATGCTAGAGAGAGAGAAAAGAATAGATCTTTTTAAAAGATCGATGGATGTAATACCAATTTTAGTTGATATGGAAATTGCTGGCTATAAACTATCTACGTTTGAACACTAAAATGAAAAAAAATTATAATGATGTTGCAAAAAAAGTTATTGATCTTCAAATTAATGCACTAAAAAAAGTAAAGAGTTCAATTGGCAAACCATTTAATGATGCTGTAGATCTATTAAGTAAATGCCAATCAAAAGTAATTCTTTGTGGAGTTGGCAAAAGTGGTTTAATCGCATCAAAAATCTCAGCAACACTCTCATCGGTCGGCACGTCATCTTTTGCTTTGTCTGCCAGTGATAGTTCACATGGAGATTTAGGGTCTATATCAAAAAAAGATATACTTATTCTTTTAAGTTATTCTGGGAATACAAATGAACTAATGAACTTAATTCAATATGTTAATCGTAATAGAATTAAATTGATTGGTGTTATGTCCAAAAAAAATTCTATTCTTTATAAAAATTCTGATATCAAACTTTTGCTACCCGAAGTTAAAGAGTCTGGCCACGGAATTGTACCTACATCAAGCACGGCGGCTCAATTAGCATTAGGTGATGCTTTAGCAATATCGTTAATGGTAAAAAAAAAATTTAGTAAATTAGATTTCAAAAAATATCACCCTTCAGGTAATATTGGAAAAAAACTTAGAACTGTAGAAGATTTAATGTTAACAGGAGGTAAAATTCCATTTATCAATGAAAATGAAAAAATAGAAAAAGTAATCAAATTAATTAATAAAAAAAAACTTGGTGTTGTAATCATTAGAAATAAAAAACTTGAAACATCTGGTATATTTGTTGATGGTGACATTAAAAGAACAATTCAATTAAATAAACAACTTCAAGATAAGCCAATTAAAAATTATATGACAAAAAACCCAATATCTATAGATAAAGATATGCTAGCCGAAAATGCTTTGGGAATAATGAATGAAAGAAAAGTTACTAGTATTTGTGTTCATAAAAGTTCAAATAAAAAAAAGACTATTGGTATTCTTCATATACATCATTTAATTAATGCTGATATCTCTTAATCAATGAATAAAAAGACTTTAATTCAAATTTTCTTAACAACAATCTTAATAATAGCATCATTTTTGATATTTAATTTTTTTTATGTTTCAAAAGAAGACAATCAAAATTTAGAGACAAAAAAAAATACTGATATTAATGATAAATTAAAAAATACAGACAAAAATATAATTAAAGATGTCGAATATTCATTAAATAATGACAAAGGAGATATTTATAAGGTAATAGCGGACTTTGGAGAGGTAAAAATAGATAATCCTGATTTAATGTTTTTAACAAATGTTACAGCAACTGTAATTTTTTCTGATAAAATGAATATAATACTCACATCTGATTTTGCTAATTTCAATTCTAAAACATTTGAGACGACTTTCTTAAATAATGTGCAAGTGAAAAAAAATAATGAAAAAATTACTGGCGATGAACTTTATTTAGTCTTAGAAAATGATGATAAAGAAATCCTTGATAAACCTAACATAGAGGAAAATTTAATAAGAATTTCTTATAATGTAATATACAAAAAACCTGGATATAGTTTAAAAGCTGATATATTGGAATTAGATTTAATCACTAAAAACATAAAAATTTATATGTTAAATGAAAAACAAAAAATTTTAGCAAAAAGTATTATAGATTAAAACATGTCAGTAATAAAAAAATTTAGAATTACAAAAATAAAAAATAGCAAACCTTTAATATCTTTAAAAAAAATATCATTATCATTCCAAAAAAATCATTTAATTTTAGATAATATAAACCTAGATATTTCGAAAGGACAAGTAATAGGATTACTTGGACCAAATGGTGCCGGAAAAAGCTCAATGATGAATTTAATTACTGGTGCGCTTAAGCCTAGCTTCGGAAACATTTTTATTAAGAATGAAGATATCACACAGTATCCCATTTACACGAGAACAAAAAAATTCCGAATAAGTCTTTGTCCTCAAATAGGAGGCTACTTCGCGGATTTATCCGCAGAAGATAATCTCAAAGCTGTAGGGGAAATTTTAATAAAAGATAAAAAATTAAGAAAATTAAAAATTGAGGAATTAATATCTAAATTTGAATTAGATGCTGTCAGAAAAGTGGAGGCTAAACATTTAAGTGGTGGATTTAAAAGACGTCTTACTATTAGTATGTCCTTATTGGGTGAGCCTGAAATTTTACTTATGGACGAACCTCTCGCTGCTCTAGATCCTCAAACAATACAAATGCTTCAAAATATTATTATAAAACTACAATCAGAATATAATTTAACAATATTAATCACAGATCATCAAGCCCGCGATCTATTAGTTGTCTGTGACAAAGCTTTGATATTAGCCAATTCAAAAATAGTGGCTGAAGGAACACCTAATGAGCTTATGAAAAATGTAAATGCTGCTAAATATTATTTTGGTGAAAATTTTAAATTCAAGTAAAAATTGAGTGAAAAAAAAAATCCTAATAGATCAGATTATTAATACTTTCAAAAAAAAATCAATCGTGGTCGATGGTGACAAATCTCTAAGTATAAGATTTGTATTATTTTCATCTTTAAGCCAAGGCAAATGCTCAGCAACAAACCTTTTAGTTTCTGAGGATGTAAAAAGTGCTATTAACATAATTAAGAAATTAGGTATTAAAATTAAATTAAAAAACAAAAAATATGAAATATTTGGCAAAGGTCTCTTTGGATATAAGTTTCAAAAAAATTTGATTTTAAATGCAGGTAACTCAGGCACTACAGCAAGATTGATGTTACCATTATTAAATAATTCTACTGACTGGATTAAAATTACAGGTGACCAATCCTTAAAGAAGAGAGATATGAGTAGAATTTTAAAACCCCTCAAATTGTTTGGATTTAAATTTAAGAATAATAATGAAAAATTACCACTTTGCATTAAAGGCCCAAAAATATTAAAACCAATTTCTTACACAGAAAATTTAGGCTCAGCTCAATGTAAGTCGGCAATAATGATTGCTGCTTTAAAGGCCAAAGGTAAAACAAAAATAAAATGTTTACCAAGCAGAAATCATTCTGAATTAATGTTTAATAATCTTATGAAAATTTCAACTAAGATATACAAAAAAAATCATTATGAACTAATTGAACTAAATGGACTAAAAGAAATTAAACCTTTTAAATATAAAATTCCTGGAGATATTTCATCAGCATCATTTTTTATAGTTTTAACTTTATTGTCAAATAAATCTAATTTAATAATTAAAGATGTTAATACCAATCCATCAAGAATTGGTATTATCAAAATTTTGAATATGATGGGATCAAAAATAAAATTTTTTAATAAAAAAAACTATAAAGGTGAAGAAATTTCAGATATTTACATTGAATCAAATAGAAATTTAAAAGGTATAAAATTAAACTCAAAAATAAACAGTTCTGCAATAGATGAATTTTTACTTATTTTTTTAGTAGCGAGTATTAGTAAAGGAATAAGTATTTTTGATAATCTTGGTGAACTTAACAAAAAAGAATCTAAAAGATTAGACTGGGGGATTAAAATTTTAAGAATGATAGGAATTAAAGTGAAAAAAATTCACAACGATGGAGTTAAAATATGGGGAAATCCAAAATTGAAATTAAAAAGTTCATATATCATTAAAAATTATCTTAAAGACCATCGCATATTTATGGTGTCAACCATAGCTGCCCTAACTTTAGGTGGTAAATGGTCAATTCACGACGCAGATTCCTTTAAAACTTCTTTTCCAAATTTTTTAAAAATATTAAAATCATTAGGTGCTAAAATTAAATGAAAAAACAAATAAGTGTAGCTATAGACTCACCGGCTGCTGCAGGAGCTGGCACACAAGCTAAACTTATTGCAAAATATTACAATCTTTTTTATCTTGATACTGGAAAAATTTATAGATTTGTTGGGTATTTAAAAATTAAATATAAAAAAGAGTTTAATTATACTCTAGTAAAAAAAAAAATTAAAAATTTAAAAGTAAAAGAATTACAAAAGAAAAAATTATTATCAAATAAAGTCGCTACAGTTGCATCTATAATTGCAAAAGATAAAAAAATCAGAAAAATTGTTCATAATTTTCAAAAAAAGTGTGCTTATAAACCACCCAAAAATTTTAGTGGAAGTATTTTAGATGGAAGAGATATTACAAGTGTAATAATGAAAGATGCGATGTTCAAATTCTTTATAACAGCTAACATAAAAACTAGAGCAAAAAGAAGGTTTAAAGAGTTAAAATCATTAGATATAAAAACTTCATACAATGAGGTTCTAAAAAGCATTAAAAAACGTGATAAAAATGACTATAATAGAAAAATTTCCCCTTTGAAGAAAACAAAAGATTCAATCTTGATTAATACAACAAATTTAACTAAAAGATCATGTTTTTTAAAAATAAAACTAATAATGGATAAAAAACTAAATTTTTAATGGAAATATACAAAGAATTATCAAGCGCAGCATCTAAAGAATTCGAGCAGCTTTTAAATAGTCAACTTTCGAAAATTAAAATTGAAGAAGGAAAAGTTATCGAAGGTAAAATCAATAAGATAACTGAAAAATTTGTGTTCCTGTTCATTGAAGGACTTAAAAGTGAACCAGTTTTAGATATAAACGAGCTAAAGAGCATGGGATGGAATGATAAAATAAAAATTGGTGAAAAAATTCCTGTTTTGCTTGAAAGGATAGAGGACAAAAACGGTGAAGTTTTAGTTTCTGCAAGTAAAGCGCAAAAAATTAAAGGCTGGGATAAATTAGTTGAGGCTTATGAAAAAAAAGAACCAATAATGGGTAAAATAACATCCAAGTGTAAAGGTGGATGTATTGTAGAACATATCGAAACAGGCGCTCTAATGTTTTTGCCAGGATCACAGATCAGTGACAAACCTTTAAAAGATATCTCACATTTAATGAATGAACCACAAAAGTTTGCTTTAATAAAACTCGATAAAGTTCGAGGTAACGCTTGTGTTTCAAGAAGAGAAATTATTTCATCTTTCAAAAAAGAAGATAAAGCAAAAATAATTGAAAAATATAAAGTTGGAGACATTATTAAAAACGCCGAGGTGAAAGGTTATAGTTCCTTTGGCTGTTTTTTTAATGTAAATAATGAACTTGATGTCTTAGTCCACCTTCAAGAAATTTCTTACTCTAGAGTTAATCATCCCGATGAAGTTTTCAATATTGGTGAAAAACACGATTTAAAAGTAATTACAGTCGATAAAGATAAATTGCAAGTTGGTTGTTCTGTGAAACAACTTTCTCCAGATCCTTTTGAACACATTGAAAATTATGAATTAAATAAAATTTACAAAGCAAAAGTCATGAAAATTATGGACTTCGGTGCATTTTGTGAATTAGAACCTGGTTTAACAACTTTACTTCATAGCAGCGAACTTAGTTGGACAAAAAAAAATATTTCAGCTAAAAAAATGTTTAAGATTGGTGATGAAATAGATTGTGTAATTACTGAAATTGATAAAGATAAAAGAAGAGTAGCAATATCGCATAGACTAACTCAAGATAACCCTTTTGAAAAATTCGAGAAAAATTACCCAGTTGAAAGTATTGTTGAAGGTGTGGTCGTAAATAAGAATGAATACTCATTATTTGTAAAAGTTGAGGATCTAGATATAGATGCTTTTTTACACTGTAATGATTTAACATATTTGAATAATGGTGAAGAAGAATTGTCTAAGTATAAAAAAGGAGATAAAATAAAAGTTAAAGTTTTGGAAATAAAAGTTTCTGAACAAAAAATTAGAGTTGGATTAAAACAAACTCAAAAAGATCCTTTAGATTGGTTTAAAGATAAAAAATTGAATCAAACAATTACAGTTAAAATTATATCCACCGACAATAAAAGTTTAGTAGTAAGACCTGAAGGTTGTGAGATGGATTTTCAAATAAAAAAATCACAAATAGCAATTAATAGTGCCGATGCTAGACCTTCAAGATTTACAGGAGGAGAAAGAATTGATTGTGCAATTTCAGAATTAGACTTAAATAAAAGAAAAGTAAGTTTAAGTATAAAACTTTTAGAGGAAATTGAGAAAAAAGAAGCTCTTGAAAAATATGGTGCAGAAGGATCAGGAAAAAATTTACCTTTCTCATCACTTTCTGAAGATTTAAAAAATAAAGATAAGAAAAAAAAAGATTAAATTAATAAGTTGGCTATTGCAAAATCAAAGATTTTAAAAAAATTAAAAGAAAACTATCCTAATTTTCTCAAAAAAGATTTAGAAAAATTTACAGATATTATATTAAACGAAATTAAGTTTACTTTAAAAAGAGGTGAAAGAGTGGAGCTAAGAGGCTTTGGAGTCTTTTCTACTAAAATTCAGAAAGCAAGAATTTCTAGAAACCCAAAAACTGGTGAAAAAATAGACACTCCTGAAAAAAAAACAATTCACTTTAAAATGGCCAAAGAGTTGTTTAAAAAATTAAATAATGAAAAAAAATAAAATATTTGTTGCATGTGATAGCACTAATATTTCAAAAGTAGAACATATTATTAAAGAAACAACTAATCCAAAAATTAAATTTGGATACAAATTTGGTTTAGAATTTCTAAATTCAAAAAATGGCAGATCTTTTATATCAAAATTAAGAAATAAGATAATTTTTGCAGATTTAAAACTTCATGATATTCCAAATACGTGTATCTCTGTAATTAAAGCTATAAAAGATTTAAAAGTTAATTACTTGACAATTCATATCAGTTCAGGTCTAGAAGCTCTTAAAGCAGCAAAGAAAGTTACGGGAAGAGTCAAATTAGTAGGTGTAACAATACTTACTTCATTAGATGATAAATCATTAAAAGAAATTGGATTTGATAAAAATATAAAAAAATTAATTTATCATCAAGCCAAGTTAGCGAATAAAGCGAAACTAGATGCTATTGTATGCAGTGCTCAAGAAGCAAAAATTGTGAAAAAAGTTTTCAAAAAAGAAATTATAACTCCAGGAATAAGATTTAGTTCAAAGGCAAATGATCAAAAGAGAATTTTAAATCCTAAACAAGCTTATAAAGAGGGTAGTGACTGGCTTGTTATAGGTCGACCTATAACCAAAGGTAACATTAAGAAGAACATTCAAATATTAATTGATCATTTGAGTCAATGATCAAAGGTTTAAAAATTTGTGGGGTCTCAGATCCTAAAACTTTAAAGTTTATTTTAAATCATAATCACAGACCTACAATGATAGGTTTCATAACAAACTATAAAAAAAGTAGAAGATTTGTTGAGTATGAAAAATTAAAAGATTTAATTAATATTGATAGAAAAAAAGTAAAATTTGTCTCTGTGCTTGTGAACCCCAAAGACAATGAAATTTTAGAGAAGATTAAAGATTTAAATTTTGACTATTATCAGCTTTATGACGTAGATCCTGAAAGAACAAAAGAAATTAAATTAAGATATAAGATAAAAATAATATCGGCAATTACCGTTTCGAACAAAGATGATGTAATTAAATTTAAAGATTACTCAGATATCTCAGATATAATTTTATTTGATTCAAAAGGTTATCATAAATCAGAAAGTTTTGATCATAGTCTGTTAGATAAAGTACCTGATAAATTGAATAAAATGATTGCAGGAAATATCCAAATAGATGATATTCCTAGCTTTAAAAATAAAGACTTCATAATTGATCTTAGCGGAGCATTAGAAGATGAAAATGGAAAAAAAGATATTAAAAAAATTGATAAATTGTTAAATTTGTTTAAAAAATATGAAACTTAAAAAAGGAATTCCAGTTATTGACCAAGGCAATTCACTTGGATTTTGGGGAGGAAAATTTGGAGGAAATTTTGTTCCTGAAACATTAAAAAAACCTATCGAAGATTTAGAAATCCTATTTAATAAACTTAAAAAAGATAAAAAATTCATTGCAGAAAGAGATAGATATTTCAAGAATTGGGTTGGTGCCCCCACTCGTTTCATTAAATTAGAATCTCTAACAAAACATGTAGGTGGAGCTCAAATTTGGTCTAAAGTTGTATCAGATGCAAATGGAGGAGCGCATAAAATTTATAATGCCACGGTTCATTGTTTGCTAGCTAAACGATCAGGCAAAAAAATTATATGTGGAGACACAGGTGCAGGCTATGCAGGTAAGATGTTAAGTATGGCTGCAAAAAAGTTTGGTCTCAAATGTAAGATTTTTATGGGTGCAAAAGATATTGAAAGACAACAACCAAATGTAAAGGCTATTAAAAAAAATGGAGCAGAGGTAATTCCTGTTTATTCTGGTAGTCAAACACTTGTGGATGCAGTTTCAGAGTGTATGCGATTTTGGGTTGCTAATTGTGACACAACTGCAATGTGTGTGGGTAGCACAGTGGGACCTGCCGTGTTCGTTCGTATTTGTGGATGGAGTACAAGTCAAATTTCAAGGGAGCTTAAAGTTCAACTAATTAATGAGTTTGGTTCAATTCCAAAAAAGCTAAAACTTTATAATTGTGTAGGGGGAGGAAGTTCAAGTTTTGGGTTTTGGAATGAATTTATGGATTATGATAAAAAGCAATGTGAATTTATTGGTGTAGAAGCTGGAGGACCTGCAAAAAGTAAAAAACATGCAGCTCCATTAACTTATGGTTCAAAAATTGGAATTCTACACGGGGCAGCTCAATATGTTAATCAAAATTCTGATGGACAAATAGAGGAAACTGATTCTATCTCTGCTGGACTTGATTATCCTGGAATTTCTCCACTTCATTGTTTTTTAAAAGATACTAAAAGAGCTCGATATACAGCTGCGAGCGATGAAGAGGCTTTAAATGCATACAAACTTGTAACAAAATATGAAAAACTAAGACCATCTCTTGAACCTAGCCACGCATTCGCTGTAGCAATATCTGAGTCTAAAAAACTAAGCAAAGATACTATAGTTGTAGTTAATAGTTGTGGTGATGCTTACAAGGACCGAGGAATTTTAGAGAAAAGATTAGGAAAAAAATATGTTAAACCCAATTAGCATAGCATTTCAAATAGCTAAAAAAGAAAATAGGCCAGCATTATTAACTTATACTGTTGCAGGCGATAGTTCTAAAAAACAATCTTTAAAAATACTTAATGCAATTTCAGAATATGCAGATATTTTAGAGCTGGGTGTACCCCACAATACTCCTGTGGCAGATGGAAGCCAAATACAGACGAGTTCTTATAGAGCAATTAAAAATGGGATCAAAGTTAATGATATATTTCATATAGTAAAAAATTATAGAAAAAAAAAAAATTCTAAACCTATTATATTAATGGGTTATTATAATATGATTTTCCAGTTTGGAGAAAATAACTTTCTAAATAAATGTAAAAATTCAGGAGTTAATGGTTTAATTTTAGTAGATTTGCCTTGGCCAGAAAATAGAATTTTTGCAAGAAAATGTAAAAAAAAATCAATCTATTTTATTCAACTTTTGTCACCAACTACTTCAGCAAAAAGACTTAAAAAAATTATAAAGGACTCACATAAAATGAGTTATTTTATTTCAATGCTTTCTACTACTGGTGGTAAATTAAAAGTTTCTCCTAAAGAAATAATGTCGAATTACTCTAAGATAAAAAAAATTAATTCACATAAGAATATTGTAATAGGATTCGGTATTACAGAAAAAACCATCAAACCACTTAGAAAAGCTGATGGATTGGTAGTTGGAAGTGCTATTTGTAAAGAAATAACGGATTCAATAAAAAAAAGACAAAATCCTGTCACAAATGTTACTAATCTAGTTAGGAAATTAAAAAATAAAATAAAATGAATTGGATTACTAAAATAATAAAAGCTGGTGAAAAAATAAAGTCCGCTATCCATAAAAGAGCTACAAAAGAGGATATCGCGAATAGTGATTGGACCTCTTGTTGTAAAGGGCCAATTTTAAAAAAAGATTTAGAAAAAAACCTATGGGTTTGCCCTGAAAGAGAATGCAATAAACATCACAGAATAAATCCTAAACAAAGATTTGATATCTTATTTGGAAAAAATAATTATCAAATATTCAAAACACCAATTCCAAAAGATGATCCTTTAGATTGGACAGACTCAAAATCTTATAAAGATAGACTTAAAAGTGCTAGAAAAAAAACCGGCATGGACTGCGGAATGATGGTTGTTAGTGGAACAATTAATGATATTAAAATTACAGCAGTGGCATCTGACTTTGATTTTTTAGGTGCATCAATGGCGGCAGCAGAAGGTGAAGCTTTCTTGTATGGCATCCAGCATGCGATAGAAAATAAAAATCCATTTATATGTTTTAGTTCAGGTGGCGGGATGAGAATGATGGAAAGTTTAATCTCTTTATCTCAAATGACTAGAACAACACTTGCAATTAATGAATTAAAGAAAAATAATCTTCCATATTTAGTTTGCATTTTAGATCCATGCGCTGGAGGAATTACAGCTAGCTACGCAATGCTGGGTGATATACATTTGGCTGAACCGGGAGCCCTTCTAGCATTTGCTGGGGCGAGAGTAATCCAAGGCACAGTCAAGGAAGAATTACCTGAGGGATTCCAACGGGTAGAAAAAAATCCTGCATTTGTTGATTTAATTGTAGAAAGAAAAGATTTATCTAAAAAAATAGGAACTTTATTATCAATATTGTTAAAGAAAAATTCTGCTATAAATTCTGAAATAAATGAAACTTCAGAAAATAGTCAATCGCTTACAAAAGCTGCATCCTAAAGAAATTGATCTAAGTTTAGATCGTATAAAAAACCTTTGTAAAAAATTAGGTAATCCCCAAGACAAAATTAAAGCAATTTCTGTAGTTGGTACGAATGGTAAACAATCAACGATAAATGCTCTTTTTACAATCCTTAAAGAATCGAAAATTAAATGTAATGTTTATACGAGCCCTCATATTCAAAAAATTAATGAGAGATATATTTTTGATAATGAACAATTAGAGGATGAAAAATTAGCCCATCTTTTTGAAGAGGTTGAAAAAATCAATGACAATCAACAAATTACATTTTTTGAAATACTAACAGCATGCTATTTCTTTGAAGCAGCGAAATATCCTGATAATATAAATTTAATTGAAGCAGGATTATTTCATCGATTTGATGCAACAAACATACTTAAAAATAATTTAGCTAGTATTGTTTGCTCAATAAGCAAAGATCATCTTGATTGGTTACCAAAAGATCAGCAAACAATTGAAAAAATTGTTTTTGAAAAAACCTCATCCCTTTTAAATTCAAACATAATTATATCCAAACAAAACTCGATAGATACAACTGAGTGTATTAAAGAAACAATCTCGAATAATTCATCTAAAAAATTATATTTTAATGAAGATTTTACCTATTCAAATGGAGAAAATGGTTTCTTTTATTATGAGGATAAGTTTGGTGGTTTAAAACTTCCATTACCAAACATTTTGGGAGAATTTCAATTAGAGAATATTTCAACAGCAATTGCAGCTTTAAGACAAATTAATATCAGTATAAAAGATGAAGACATTAAAAATGGGATTGTAAATATTAAAAGTATTGCAAGATTACAAGAAATAAAATCGGGAAAACTTAAAAATTTAATCAAAAATAACCGGTTATTATTAGATGGAAGCCACAATGAAGATGGATCTAGAGTTTTAAATGAGTATCTTCAAACATTAAATTGTAGAAAACATGTAATTTTAGGAATGATGCGAAGTAAAGACCATGAAAAATATATATCTTATTTTAAAGATATTACCTCTTTAACGACAATTGACATACCAAATCAGCCTAATGCAATAAGTGGTGAAAAGCTGAAAGAAAAATTCAAAAATATTCCTAATGTTCAGTATAAAAAAAGTATCAAAGAAGCTATTCAATCAATAAGTTTTGAAGAAGATGATTTATTAATAATTACCGGTTCTTTATATTTAAGTGGAGAATTTTTAAATTTAAATTAGATATTTTTTTCTAAAAATTCTTTCATATTACTTTCAGGAACTCCACCAACTTTTCTATCAACTTCAACACCTTTTTTATAAATTATAACTGTTGGTACCCCTCTTATTCCAGCAGCACTACCGGTGTTTATTCCACCATCTTCAATGTCTGCATAATAAAAACCAGCTTTTCCTTTATATTCATCAGCTAGTTTATCCATAATTGGCTTAAGAGCTTTACAAGGACCACACCATGCTGCGCTAAATTGAATTACAGAAACATCTTCATTTTTGATTTTATTATCAAAATCTTCATCTTTAAAATCTGTAAGCATAAAACCTTTCTATTAATTTGTTGCTTAAAGTCAACTATGCAATTTCATATTTTTTTTCAATCGACATAATAAATTGGTTAATTTCATCTAGTTTTTTTAATTCCTCTTCATCATCTCGATTTGATGCTTGATCTCTTAAATAATCAATTTCAGTATAGGCCATATTAATTGTTTGCCATTTTTCCTTATTCTTACTCAATATCCGTCTAGCAATTTCGCTTTTAATATTTTTATATAAATCAGGTGGTAAAATTTGTGGCGCTTCCTGATAAATAATTTTTTGTCCAAACCAACTACACCTTTTGTCTGTAAATTTATCTAATAATTTCAACTTATCTTCCCAAGAAGAGCTGTGCCAAGTTTTAAATAGAGCAGTATCTTTATTAGGAATGAATTTTTTATACAAAGTTTCTTCAGGTAGTAAATCCTCTTGGGTTTCAGTTTGCTCTTTTTCAATTGCTGCCTCTCTATTTATAATTTGTATATTTTTACAAAAATTTTCACTAGTTCTGACCATTTGCGCGCGTTTTTTAATCGTTTCTAAATCTAAGTCTGAATAAGGTTTTTGTTTTAAAGCAAACTCTTTATCCAAAACCACCGGCGCCTTATTCGTTTTCAGCACGCGTAGACATTTTGGAGAAAATTTTTTCAATACGTCTTTAAGTTGATTAACTGACAAATTTAATAATGGCTCTGGGTCCCGCCTTAAATCCCAAAGATATCCCCAAGTTGTGTAAGAAGGATGAAAGGAGTGATTTGGATGAAGCGTGCTAGTTAGATACATCATATTTCTTCCCTTCACATTTTCAAAAATTGAGTATATTCCATCACTTTTTAAAATTGTCTCTACACTTTGTTTTGTAGATGTTTTTAAAAAGGTTTCCCAATTCTCTTTATGTTTGCTTTTGATTATTCTAAGAATTTTTAAGGTGTTCATTGCATCGACATAGGCAGTATGGCTTGCTGAGGTGTCAAAACCCTGCATTCTAGATAAAGATTCTAATGCAAGACTCGGGTTTCCTGCTTCTGTCAATTCTGTTTTTAAAGTTTCCGAATTAATAGTCTGAGCTGCTCTTGCTATATGTAAACCATCATGTTGTTGATTGGGTGAAACATGAGTTGTATAGGGGTATCTATTTCCTTTGAAAAAATTGAAATTTAGCATCCTTGAGTCGAAATTAAGATTAGACCAACCCATAAACATTGCTGGAGTACATTTTTTAAAAAAATTCTCAACAGTACCTAAAAAATCATAATGTGAATAATTACCTTTTGTTAATAAATCTATACTTGTTGAGTTAACAAGTAATGCTTTGGCTGAGGGCACTTCACCCTCTGGCATACGTCCTCTAATGTTTAACTTTCCAATCTCTTTTAAATTCTTGTCTACAACAACTGCTCCAACCTCAATTATAGAGCCCCATATAGTCGAGTTCGTCGTTTCAGTATCATATATACAAATTCTATCCATTTTTATTAACCTAAATTATTCATTTCATTAAATTTTTTTAATCTTCCTAAAAATAAATTTTGATAAGTAATTAATTCAGAACCTTGAATTTTAAATTCTTGAAATAAATTATCTACTGTACAAACAAGTATAACACAAGCTGTAATATTAGAATTATACACAGTATTGTGCGCCAAAGAGTAAGCAGCCGTTTGTAATAACCATGAGTCTATATATTCAAATTTTTTTGGTTTATTACTTTGTTTAAAATCTATAATACTTTCACGGCCATCATAAACTCCGACCGCATCACAGGTACCTGAATAAGAGTCAGGTTTGTATAATGTGCATTCCACACCCCAAACCTCCTCAAATCTATTAATCAAACCTTTTTCAATAATTTGTTTTGCCATTATTTTATATTGTTCATTGTCATCAAAAAAACTCAAATTTTCTCTTCCTAAAAGAAATGATTCTAAATAAGCATGCATTTTTGAACCTCTGTTACTTGCTGCCTTTACTATGGCTTCACTTTCTTTTAATCCAGTTCGCTCAACCCAGTTGGCTAGTGCTGCTTTATCTTCTTCAGACTTAGTTTTATCTAAAATTGAAGTAACACTTGGTAACTTTTTTTCTCCAATTAAATACCTTCTTATACCATTATCTGTTGATCTGATGGATTTTGGGTATACAAATTTTCTATTCCACTTCATCAAATAATTTTTCTACGAAACTTTTCTGTCTTCTATAGTACCAAAAGAACTTATTGGAGATTTTGGATCTGGATCGTCATCATCGTTATCACCACGGTTTTTTATACTTTCTAAAACATTCTTAATCGATCTTGCATCTCTACCAAATTCTTCTGTAACTTTAATAGCTTCCTCCAGTTTTTTTCTAAGCAAAACTATATTATCAAAATGAGTAATAAATCTTTTTGAAATATTTTTTAAATCGTCATGAATTTGAGTAGCATTTTTTTTTATTTTTAAAGTTTGAAAGCCTAAGTGATAGGCTTGAATAATTGCACACAATGTATTTGGACCTGCAATAGTCACTTTATAGTCTTTTCTTATTTCCTCTAATAGTAATTTTTTTGTCTTTGGATCTCTATAACTTGAAAGTTCTGAATAAAGGCCCTCTGTTGGGACATATACGATTGCAAAATCTGTGGTTAATGGTGGATTAATATATTTTTGACTAACATTTTTCGATTTATTTTTAAAAGCTAATGCTAAATCATGTCTAGCTTTAACTAGAGCATTTTTATCTTTTTCTTGAAATGCTTCGTCAATAGCTTTGTATTTTTCGATTGGCCAGTGACTATCTATTGGACACATAACGTCATTCTGTAATTTAATAGCAAACTCAACATGATCTCTATTTTCATCAGGTTTCATTTTAGCATTAGAGATATATTGAGAAGCGGGCAACAAATCCTCTATTATACTAGCAAGCGTAAATTCTGATAGACCTCCGAATTGCTTAACTCCACTTAATATTCTACTGAAGTTATTTTGACTTTCATTGATTGCTTGTATTTGTTGATTGAAATTTAAAACTTTTTCATCCACTTTTGTTAAAGCACCAGTCATATCTTTTGCTATATCCCTCGACATATTTCCAAATGACTCACTAAAGGAATTCTTTATAGAGTCTATTTCGTTCTTTATTTTTTCGTTAACATTTTCATTTTCTTTTGGTTTATTTGTTATCTGAAAATATAAAATAACTAAACCTACTAATAATATGACTGATAATAAAATTGTGTCCATGATTCGAAACAGCTATTATAGAGGATTTTTAATAAAATATACTTAATTTTTCGAGAGTAATCTAAGTATATTCTTTACACCTTTTTTCTTAATTGATTTTTTATAATAAAATAAGCAGGCAGATGAACTTAAAATTGTATCAATAATTTTTAAATTATTTTGTCTTAATGTTTCTCCTGTTGAAATGAGATCCACTATTAAGTCTGCTGTACCTAATTTATTTGCCCCCTCAGTAGCTCCAAGTGAAGTAATCAATTCATATTGAGTAATACCTTTAGAATTAAACCACCCGTGAGCAAGATTTTTAAATTTAGTTGCACAGCGTATTAATCTTTTTTTTTTTTGATAAAATTCGTATGAGATATCTTCAAGGTCAGTAGGATTTACGCAGTCTAACCACATATTATCAACAGCAACTACCAATTCAGATTTTCCCCAACTATATTCTTTAGCAAGTACAATATTTGATTGGATACTTTGTTCGCTTTCACGCCATAAATCTTTTCCACTAATTCCGATATCTCCAATTCCTTTTCCTAAAGCCTCTATAATTTCAGTGGCATTCATATAAAGCACACGAATATTTGAATAACCTTTAATAGAACCAATCAAAGATCTTTCACTTTCTTGAGTTATTTTTAATTTATTTTTTTTAAAAACTTGTTCTGCTTCAACTTTCATTCTGCCTTTAGATAGTGTTAAAATAGTAATTATCTCTTTTGTCATATAATACTTCTGTTAATTGCTGCTCCTACAGCATTTAAGCTTCTCTTGTTTCCAAGATCTTTAATCAAATTATCAAATCTACCTCCTGATAAAAAAACTTTTTTTTTACCATTTACCTTAACTTCTATATTAAAGGTCATGCCTGTGTAGTAACTAACAGCACGGTTAATATTAGTATTAAAAATTATTTTTATATTTTTAATATTATTTTTATTAATTGGAAAATAATCTGAACTGATAAAAATATTTAAATTATTTTTTTTAAAAAAATCATTTAATACTTTAGGTGCTTTTTCAATTGGACAAGAAATTTTCAAATAATCTTTAATTATTTTAACACTGCTCCTATTAGAAACATTTCTTGGGTCTTGATAATTTTTTAAATCAAACCTCTCCAGAATGTCTTTTAATGATCTTCCAGAATACATATTCGATGGATCTTTTTTTTTTAATCGTTCTGCTTTTGCTTTATCTTGCTCAACAATTTTAGGATTGATGTCTTTGTTGTCAGATAATTTTTTGAGTAATTGATCAAAATAAACTTCTCTTGAATAATGTCTTTTAATTTTTTCTCTCCATCTAAGTGGAAGAGAATTTAATTTGTTTATTAGCACATGAAATATTTCAATATTACTTAAATTTAGTTCACATTTTTTAAACTTTGATTTTTTAAATATATTGATTGATGTTTTAAGGATTTCATAATCATCTTTTTCTTTAGTATTAGAACCAAATATTTCAAAACCAGTTTGTTTAATAATGGGTGATTTATTATTCTTATTTTGTTTCCGGTATGCTTCACCACTGTATGACCATTTAGTTTTCTTTTGTTCTTTAGTTCCTATAAACTTTATAACACTCGATAAGGTTAAATCAGGACGTAAGCTCCACTCTACATTTCTTTGATCATAAAAAGAGAATAAGTATTGTCTAAAATTTCCCCCCGATCTTTTGAGGATATGTTTAGACTCAATAATATTATCAAGTTCAATATTCTTAAACCCGCTTGATTTAAGAATATTAGATAAATTTTCTGACTTCATCGATTAACTTTTCTTTGGGAATTGTTTGATTATTTTGGCCTTTTACACCTTTGAGATTTTTGATGGTAATAGTGTTATCTTTAAACTCGTTTTCTCCACAAATAATTGCAACATTTAAATCACATTTATTAGCAAGATCAAGTTGCTTGCCTAAATTTTTCTTAGTATCTAAAAATACTTCTGCATTAATATTATTCTCTCTTAATAAATTTACTATTTCATAATAATTTTTTAGGAATTGTTTATCCATAACACAAACTAAAACAGGTTTTTGATCATCTACTTTAATTTGATCAAGTTGCATTAAAGCAAACAATAATCGATCAACGCCAAAACTTACGCC